>CAMNOL010000029.1 GCA_946546815.1 uncultured Oscillospiraceae bacterium | reverse complement strand
AGGAAAGAGAGGACCCTCATGGAGAAGAGATCGGAGCTGTTCGTCACCAGCCGGTACCGCTGTCTGGATTACTATGAAAAGCAGACGGAGAGCCTTTACCTGACCCGCTGCGGGGTGGAGAAGTGCGAGGTGGGCAACGAAGTCCACTATCTGCCCGGCCGTCCGGGCTATCATCTTCATGTGATCCTGTCAGGCAAAGGGACACTGACGGTGAACGGCCAGACACAGACCCTGCATTTCGGTCAGATGTTCATGACAAAGCCTGACGACGAGTGCTCCTACCGGCCTGACCAGGAGGACCCGTGGACCTACTGCTGGATGACCTTTGACGGGGAAAATGCCCAGTACTACGCGGAGAGCGCAGGCTTCAAGAACGATGTGTTCTGGCAGGACTGCTATGTGGACTATCAGGAGTTCAACGCCCTGGTGCAGAGAATTCTGAACAAGCCCGAGCTGTCCCTGGCCAATGACCTGATGCGGCTGGGCGTGCTCTTCGAGTACCTGAGCCTGGCCATCGAGTCCAATTACAAATCCAACCAGATTGTCCGCCACCGCCACGAGTACGCGCCGGATGTGTATGTGAACCACGCGCTGGATTTTATCCAGAAGCACTACGACACCATCAAGGTCACAGACGTTGCCCGGTATATCGGCATCAACCGGAGCTACCTGACCAATATTTTTAAGAAGAAGATGGGGGTTTCCCCCCAGGAATACCTGCTGCAGTACCGGCTGGACAAGGGGAGCAAGCTGCTGCTGGAGACCCGGATGTCCATTCAGGAGATCGCACAGAAGATCGGCTACGAAAATCCGCTGACCTTTTCCAAGATGTTCAAAAGCGTCTACGGGGTCAGCCCCCGGAACTACCGCCTCCAGGGGGGCGAGAACCTGGCCCCCAGAAGCCGCTGGAGCAAGGAAAAGGACGGATAAACACCGGTTTTCCCCCAATCCCACGGGGGTTCTGAAAGAAACATGATCGGACGGAAGGATCCGATCTTCCCCAGACTTACCATGAGGAGCGTTATTTATGAGCATTTTCTACGATGAAGAGCGCAAGCTGCTGACCATTGAGACCAAGAGCGCAACCTATCAGATGCAGGCGGACCGCTACGGCTTTCTGCACCATATTTACTACGGCCGCCGGGTCAACGGGGCAGACATGAGCTACACCAACGCCAGCTATGACCGGGGCTTTTCCGGCAACCCCTATGACCTGCGCAACAACCGGGCCTTTTCCCTGGACACCATGCCCCAGGAGTACACCAGCTTCGGCGTAGGCGACTACCGGGTCAATGCCCTGTCTGTCATCAACGGGGACGGCAGCTACGGCGCGGACTTCCGCTGCATCGGACATCGGATTGAGCAGGGAAAGTACTCCATCCCGGAAATGCCTGCAGTTTACGACAACGGCGGCGAAGCGGAGACGCTGATCATCACCCTGATGGACCAGGTCACCGGACTGAAGGTCTACCTGTACTACGGCGTGTTCGAGGAGAAGGACATCATCACCCGCTGCGTCCGCATTGAAAACACCGGCCGTATGCCCGCCCGTCTGGAAAAGGCCGGGTCTGTCTGCCTGGATATGCCCTTCGGACAGTGGGATCTGGTTCACTTCCACGGCCGGCACTGCATGGAGCGCCAGATGGAGCGGACGCCGCTGATCCACTCCATTCAGACCATTGCCTCCAAGCGGGGCATGACCAGCCACCACCACAACCCCTTCGTCATCCTCTGCGACCGGGAGGCCAACGAGGACAGCGGCGACTGCTACGGCCTGATGTTCATGTACTCCGGCAACCACAAGACGGAGATCGAGGTGGACCAGCTGGAGAACACCCGTGTGGTCATGGGCATCCACGACGCCCAGTTTATGTGGAACCTCCAGCCCGGCGAGAGCTTCTGGACCCCGGAGGTCATTCTGAGCTACAGCCCCAACGGCTTCACCCAGCTCTCCCACAATTATCACACCATCATCCGGCACAACGTGTGCCGGGGCAAGTACAAGCTGACCCGCCGCCCGGTGCTCATCAACAACTGGGAGGCAACCTACTTCGACTTCAACGAAGAGAAGCTGCTGTCCATCGCCCGGCAGGCGGCGGACCTGGGCATTGAGCTGTTCGTACTGGACGACGGCTGGTTCGGCGTGCGCAACGATGACAACTCCGGCCTGGGCGACTGGTTTGTCAACACGGACAAGCTCAAGTGCGGGCTGCAGCCCCTCATCGAACAGATCAACGCCATGGGCATGAAGTTCGGCATCTGGATCGAGCCGGAGATGGTCAACGAGGACTCTGACCTGTACCGGGCCCACCCGGACTGGGCGTTCTACCAGCCCAACCGTGCCCCCTCTCTGAGCCGGAACCAGATGGTGCTGGATATGTCCCGGAAGGACGTGCGGGATTACCTCTACAACTGCATTTCCAAACTGCTGAGGGAGAACCACATCGAGTACATCAAGTGGGATATGAACCGGGGACTCTCGGACGTGTATTCCCGGCTGCTGCCTGCGGAGCGGCAGGGTGAGGTGTCCCACCGGTATGTGCTGGGTGTGTACGACCTGATGAACCGCCTGACCAGTGAGTTCCCCGACGTGCTGTTTGAGGGCTGCGCCGGCGGCGGCGGACGCTTTGACCCGGCGATTCTGTACTATTCCCCCCAGATCTGGTGCTC
The DNA here is from genome assembly GCA_946546815.1 of uncultured Oscillospiraceae bacterium. GTDB lineage: Bacteria > Bacillota > Clostridia > Oscillospirales > Oscillospiraceae > Onthomonas. Next base: position 15,659 of record CAMNOL010000029.1, on the reverse strand, counting down.
TGACGACACCGACGCCATTGAGCGCATCAAGATCCAGTACGGCACCTCCTTCGGCTACCCGGTGAGCACCATGGGCGCCCATGTTTCAGCCTCCCCCAACCACCAGACCGGCCGCAGCACCCCCATGGAGACCCGGGGCGTGGTGGCCATGTCCGGCACCTTTGGCTATGAGCTGGACCCCAACAAGCTCAACGACGAGGAAAAGAACGAGATCCGCCGCCAAATCGCGGCGTTCCACAAGTACTACTGGCTGATTCAGGACGGCCTGTACTACCGCCTGACCAACCCGGAGAACGGCAGGTTCTTCGACGCCTGGCAGTTTGTGGCTCAGGACGGCAGCGAGAGCCTGGTGAACGTGGTGGTGAGCAGCCCCCAGCCCAACTCCGCACTGATCCACATCCGCCTGAAGGGATTGGACCCCGACGGCGTGTATGTCATCGAGGGACAGGAGCGCCGGTACAGCGGCAGCGCGCTGATGTACGGCGGCTACACCTTCCCGCTGGTCAGCGGCGACTACCCCAGCATGCAGGTCCACTTCGTCAGACTCTGACGCCCATCACCGCTGCGCCCGGAAGCGCAGGAAAGGAGCAATACTCCCATGAGCTGGCTCAAGGGCTATCTTTCCACGGAAAAGGAAAAACTTTCCCGGCTTCACGGCCGGGAAAAAGGGGAATACATCTGGCAATACTACAAGCTGTGGATCATTGGGGCTGTGGTGCTGGTCTGGGCGGCAGGGTTCTTCTGCTACCGGTTCCTGTTCACCCCCAATGACAACTGGTTCTTTGCGGTGTTCACCAACACCTACGCAGAGGTGGGCAACGGCTCGGAGCTGTGGGACGGATTTGTGGAATACAGCGGCTATGACACCCGTGAGAAGAACGTGGAGTTCAACAACGCCTCCTATTTCGACTACACCAAGAACGGCGGCTTCGGCAACACCTATTACGAGGCCTTTGTGGCCTACGCAGACTCCGGAACGCTGGACGCGGTGACCATGGAGAAGGATCAGCTGGTGGCCCTGGGGGCCAGCGGCCGGCTGAAGGATCTGAACCGGGAGGAGTGCGCCGCCCTCCGGGAAAAGTACGGCGACCGGCTTGTGTACACACAGCCCTACGACGAGGACTACAGCACCCAGCCGGTGCCGGTGGGCATTGACGTCAGCGACAGCATTCTGATGACCCGGTACCAGATCTATAGCGGCGACAGCTGCGTGCTGGGAATCGGCGCGGAATCCTCCCATCTGGAGGCAGTTGAGACATTTCTGGACTATATTTTCGAGGAGGGACAATGAGATGCATGAGCTTGTGCAGAGTCTGCTGGACAATGAAAGCCCCTTCGGGCGGCTGATGACCCGGTGCGGCATTATCATCGGGGCCAACCTGATGTTCCTCATCTTCAGCCTGCCGGTGGTGACGGCGGGGGCGGCCTTTGTGGCCCTCTACCACGTCATGCTCAAGACCCTCCGGGGAGACGGGGTGGTGAACCCCTTCAAGCAGTACTGGATCGGCTTCAAAACCAACTTCAAGCAGGCCACCCTTTACTGGGTGCTGCTGCTCCTGCTGGTGGCCTTCGGGGCGTTTGACGTGAGACTGTGTCAGGAATTCGGCGGGGTGTTCCGCTATGTGCAGTACGCCCTCTACGCCCTGGGCATTGCGGCGCTGATCATCACCATCTACCTGTTTCCCACCATGGCGGCTTTTGCCAACACCCTGCCCAACCTGATGAAAAACGCCCTGTATTTCGCGCTGAAAAAGCCGCTGAAGCTGCTGGTGCTGCTGTTTTTCAACGTGTTTCCCATGTACCTGACCTATTCCGACCTGCAGACCCTGCCGCTGTACGCCTTCCTGTGGGCGTTCTTCGGCTTCGGCGCCATCGCCATGCTGGGGGCGGAGCTGCTGTTGCCGGAGTTCAAGCCCTACCTGCCCCTGGTGGATGACTGCGGCGACTTTATTCTCAACGAGGAGGACGAAAAGCTCTGGGCGGACAGCCCCCAGGAGGAGGTCTCCGACGCCCTGAAAGAGTCCGGCGGCGGCCACGAAAAGACCGAGGCGGAAATTCTGGAGGAAATGAAAAAACTGGACGGTTTTTAAGAAGAATAAGCGCAAAAAGGGAGCTGCCCTCAGGCAGCTCCTGTTTTTTTATCGGCCGGGGCGCTGAAATCCGATGAGATCCTTGATGACCTCTCCGGCGAGGATCAGGCCCACAACGGAGGGCACAAAGGCGTTGCTGCCCGGTACGGACCGGCGGGAGGAGCCGGGAGCGGCGTCCTCACAGCCCAGGGCGGCCTCCGGGTCCGGGGGCAGAGGGGGTTCGGTGGAGTACACGCACTTCAGGTGCTTCACCCCCCGCTTGCGCAGCTCCTGCCGCATCACCCGAGCCAGGGGGTCCACGGAGGTTTTCTGGATGTCTGCCACCTGGAAGGCGGTGGGGTCCACCTTGTTGCCCGCCCCCATGGAGCAGATGATGGGCACGCCGGCCTTCCGGGCCTGCATCACCAGCTCCAGCTTGCCGGTGACGGTGTCGATGGCGTCCACAACGTAGTCATATTGGGTGAAATCGAACTGCCCGGCGGTGTCAGGGGTGAAAAAGACGGGGAATTTGTTCACCGTCGCCTGGGGATTGATGGAGTGGATGCGCTGCTCCGCCGCGTCCACCTTGTACTGCCCCAGGGTGTCCATGGTAGCGATGATCTGGCGGTTCAGGTTGGACAGGCACACCGTGTCGCTGTCGATGAGGTCCAGGGTGCCCACGCCGCTGCGGGCCAGGGCCTCCACCACATAGCCGCCCACGCCGCCCACGCCGAACACCGCAACCCGGGAGGCATAAAGGGTTTCCATGGCGGCGGGGCCGAAGATCAGCTCGGTCCGTGAAAATTGATTTGACATAGGTCCATCCTTTCCGAAAAAACGGCGGAGAGCGAAACACTCCCCGCCGTCTGGCGCAAAATCAGGTTATGCGGAGTTGCCTTAGAAAATGGGCTGGACAGCGCCGTTGTAGGTGTTGTTGATGTACTCCTTGACGGTGTCAGAGGTCAGAGCCTCCAGCAGCGCCTTCACCCGGGGATCCTCCTCGTTGCCCTCCTTCACGGCAATCAGGTTGGCAAAGGTCTGAGCGGCCTCGGAGTCGGCGGCCTCAATGGCCAGGGCGTCCTCGGATACGGAGAAGCCGGCGGGGATGGCGTAGTTGCCGTTGATGACGGCGATGTCCACGTCCTTGACGGCCTCAGGCAGGTGAGCGGCCTCCAGCTCCTTGAACTGCAGGTTCTTGGGATTGTCAACGATGTCGTTGGGGGTGGCGTTCAGGCCGGCGGCCTCGTCGATGGTGATCAGACCGTTGGCCTGCAGCAGCTGCAGCGCCCGGGCCTCATTGGTCACATCGTTGGGCACAGCGACGGTGGCGCCGTCAGCCAGCTCTTCCAGAGAGGCGGTCTTGCCGGGGAAGATGCCCATGGGCTCGTAGTGGATGCTGCCCACGCTGACCAGATGGGTGCCGTTCTCCTGGTTGAAGTTGTCCAGGTAGGGGGCGTGCTGGAAGTAGTTGGCGTCCTCCAGGCCGTCCTCCACAGCGGTGTTGGGGATGACGTAGTCCTCGTACTCGGTGACCTGCAGGTCAATGCCCTGCTCCGCCAGAATGGGCTTCACCTGCTCCAGAATCTCCGCGTGGGGAGAGGGAGAGGCGGCCACCTTCAGCACGGACTGGCCGGCAGCGGCAGCGGAGGCGGCTGCGTCGTCCTTGGACGCGGCGCCGGAACCGCAGGCGGCCAGGGACAGAACCATAGCCAGAGCCATGACCATTGCAAACAGCTTTTTCATCTTGTTTTCCTCCTTGATTCGGATGGGTGTCGGAACGCAGAGCGTGGCTGGGCTGCCGGCGCTCTGATGTTCCGGTTATCTCAAACGCTTGTCAATGCCGGTTGACACGCGGTTGAAAATGGTTTGAATGACCTGCACGATGACGATCAGCAGCAGCACGGTGACCAGCATCATGGAGCTGACGTTGCGGTAAAAGCCGTACCGCACACCCAGGTCGCCCAGGCCCCCTGCGCCGATGGTGCCGGCGATGGCGGTGTAGGCCAGAATGGTGATGATGGAAATGGAGCCCCCCAGCACCAGGGAGGGCATGGCCTCGGGCAGGTAGACCTTCCAGACGATCTGGAAGGTGGAAGCGCCCATGGACTGGGCCGCCTCAATGACGCCGGCGTCCACCTCGGACAGGGAGGTCTCCACCATGCGGGCGATAAAGGGGGCGGCGGAGATCACCAGCGGCACAATGGCGCCGGTGACGCCGATGTAGGTGCCCACCAGCAGGCGGGTGAAGTCCTTCAGGGCGATCATCAGAATGATGAAGGGGAGGGAGCGGCCGATGTTGACCACCCAGCCCAGCACCCGGTTCACAGTCCGGTTGGGGCGGATGCCGTGCTCCCCGGTGAGGATGAGCAGCACCCCCAGGGGCAGGCCGATGAGGTAGGCGAGGACAGCGGAAATGCCCACCATAATGGCGGTGTCCCGAAAGCCCTCCAGCAGCAGGGTGCCGTACTGGCCCCAGAATTCAGCGGTGAAAATCTCAGACATGGTACTCCACCTCCTCCACGGTGATGTTGTGCTGGGCGCGGATGTAGGAAAGGGCCTTGGCCGCTTCGTTTTCGTCCTCCGGCAGACCCAGCAGCATGGTTCCAAAGGCCTTGCCGTCAATGTTCCGGGTGTCGGCGCCCAGAATGTTCACCTTCACGCCGCAGTCGATGGCAAGGGAGGCGATGAGGGGATGGTAAGCGGTGCCGCCGTTGAAGGCCACGCGGATGACCTTGCTGCTGTCCACCAGCAGCTCCGGAATGTCTCCGCCGGGGTACACCAGCCGGCGGGCGGCGTCGGTGGTGGGATGGGCGAAGATGTCGGTGACCAGGCCCTCTTCCACCACCTGGCCGTTGTCCAGAATGGCGACTTTGGAGCAGATCTCCTCAATGACGCTCATCTGATGGGTGATGACCACCACGGTGACGCCCAGGGTCTGGTTCAGGTCCTTCAGCAGGGAGAGAATGGAGTTGGTGGTGGTGGGGTCCAGAGCGGAGGTGGCCTCGTCGCACAGCAGCACCTTGGGGTCCGTGGCCAGCGCCCGGGCAATGGCCACCCGCTGCTTCTGTCCGCCGGACAGCTGGGCGGGGTAGGCGTTGGCCTTTTCCGCCAGGCCCACCATGTCCAGCAGCTCCATCGCCCGCTTCTTCGCCGCGTCCTTTTTCACCCCGGAAATCACCATGGGGAAGCACACGTTGTGCAGGCAGGTGCGCTGCATCAGCAGGTTGAAGCTCTGGAAGATCATGGTGATGGAGCGCCGGGCCAGCCGCAGCTCCTTTTCGGACAGGGCGGTCATTTCCTTCCCGTCCACCACCACGGAGCCGGAGGTGGGCCGCTCCAGCAGGTTCAGACAGCGGACCAGTGTGGACTTGCCCGCCCCGGACAGGCCGATGATGCCGTAAATTTCGCCCTGTTTGATGTCCAGATTGATGTGTCTCAGAGCGCGGACAGAGGCATCTCCCTGTCCGAAGGTCTTCGTCAGGTCCCGGACCTGAATAATGGAATCACTCACAGGCAATATCCCTTTCTCTCTTTGTTGTGCTTTTCACGATTTAAGGTGCAGATCACAACAGCACCATTGAATTTTAACTATAGCACAAATGGGGCGAAAGTACAAGTAAAAGCATATTCCTATTTAAAGAATAGGTTATAAGGATAATAGCACCTTCCGTTCCCATTGTCAACGAGAAACTTTGAAAAAAAGGAAAGTGGTTCCACAGAGAAAATACAGGGTTTCTGCACAGGCCCCGTATCTCCGGGGGAACACTGGGGCTGACGGACAAAAACCAATTCCCCACAATACAGCGAAAAAGGGAGAAACGGGAGGCGGAACCGGGTACTTGGGGAGACTTTGATCTGCCTGCGGGGGAACTGCGCCCTTGACGGGAGAGAAAAAAGCGGTTATGATGGTCGCTGTGAAAAGAAGCGCAAAAGCGGAGAGAAGAGATACCATATGGAACAAAAAAGCCTGATCCGTTCCGCTTTCCTGGACACGGTGCCGGTGATGACCGGATACCTGGTGCTGGGAATGGGCTTTGGCATCATCGCCCAGACAAAAGGCTACGGGGTGCTGTGGGTCTTTGCCATGAGCGGGCTGATCTACGCCGGCTCCATGCAGTTCGTGGCAATCGACCTGATGGCCGGCGGGGCGTCCCTGGTGACCATGGCCGTCACCACGCTGATGGTGAACATCCGCCACCTGTTCTACGGCATTTCCATGGTGGACCGGTACAGGGGCGCCGGGCGGAAGAAGCCCTATCTCATCTGGGCGCTGACCGATGAGACCTATTCCCTGGTGTGCACCTGCACCGAGGAGGAAGCGGAGCGGCGGCACCGGTACTGCTTTCTGGTGTCCCTGCTGGATCAGTGCTACTGGATCGCCGGGGGCGTTATCGGGGCGCTGCTGGGCGGTGTGCTGCCCTTCAGCACCAAAGGCATCGACTTTGCGCTGACCGCCCTGTTTGTGACGGTGTTCACCGAGCAGTGGCTGACCACAAAGGATCACTTTGCCGCCGTGGCGGGGGTGCTGTCCTCTGGGGCCTGTCTGTGGCTGTTTGGGGCGGATGTGTTCCTGATCCCGTCTATGATCGCCATCACGGTGGTTCTGACCCTCAGAAAGCGCTGGAAGAAGGAGGAAACCCATGAATGAGAGACATGCCATGGCGCTGGTGCTGGTCTGCAGCGCGGTGACCATGGGAATCCGCTTCCTGCCCTTTGCGGTGTTCGGGGAGGGGCGCAAGACCCCGGAGTTCGTCACCTATCTGGGCCGGGTGCTGCCCTACTCCATGATGGGAATGCTGGTGGTGTTCTGCCTGAAACATGTGTCCCTGCTGCGCTGGCCCCACGGCGTTCCGGAGCTGCTCTGCTGCGCCCTCACCGCCGGGCTGCACGTGTGGAGGAGGAACACCCTGCTCAGCATCGTCGCCGGGACGGCCTGTTATATGCTGCTGGTGCAGCTGGTATTCGTGTAAAACGAGAAAACACAGACAAAAAGTCCGCCTGGTTGTATTCAGGCGGACTTTTTCTACAGTTTGTAATCGGTTTTCCGGCCTTACAGCACGAATTTCTCGATGATCTCCTCCACAGCGTCGTGGTTGTTGTCCCGCTGGGTGATGTAGTCCCCCGCCGAGCGGATCTCCTCGGTGCCGTTGCACATGGCCACGCCCACGCCGGCGGCCTGGATCATGGACAGGTCGTTGCCGGAGTCCCCGGCGGAGACGGTGTCCTCCACGGGAATGCCCAGCTGCTCCGCCAGGCGCACCAAAGCGTTGCCCTTGTTCATGCCGGCGCTGACCACCTCCAGCAGATAGGGGCTGGAGAAGAAGGTGTCCAGCTGTCCCGCGCCCCAGCTCAGCAGCCACTGGCGGAAGGACTCCAGCTCCTCGCTGCTGCGGTAGTTGATGAGCAGCATCTTCGGCGGCTCCTGGGTCACTGCGTCCATATCGGGAACCACCCGGAACTGTGTGTGGATGGTGCGGCAGTACTGCCGGATCTCGTTGTCGTCACAGCGGGGCTCCACCAGCACATGGGTGCTGTCGTAGGTCTGGATGTGGATGCTGCGGCGGGCGGCCTCCTCGTGGACCTTCCGCACCAGGGGCAGCGGTACGGTCTGGCGGAACACCACCTGCTGCGCGCCCATGTCGTAGATGACGGCGCCGTTGAAGGCGATGACGTAGCAGCCTTCCCCGGTGAGGCCCAGGCGCTGGGCCTGCTGAATGGCGCTGTCCAAAGGCCGACCGGTGGTGACAATGACCTTGTGCCCCAGCGCCAGCGCCCTGTCGATGGCGGAGCGGTTGCCGGGGGTGATCTCCTTGTCGTCGGTGAGGAGGGTGCCGTCCAGGTCGGTAAAAAATGCTTTTTGCTTCAAATGAACCAAATCCTTATGTTTTAATTGCCAGCTCAGTATACCATACTCCCGGACCGCTGACAATGGTCATTCGTCAAAAAAACCGTTTACAACCCCAAAAGTCTTGCATTAAGGGGAATTTCCTGTATAATTAGGAGAGTATACGCGCCGTTCCCCGGGGAACCGGAGGGAATGGGGCCGGCGCACAGAAAAAGGATCAGAAACGAGGAAGTACTGCTATGAGGGATTTTACACAGCTGTTTTTGTATGTTCCGGGCATCATCATTTTTCTGGTGGGCTCCGGACGGGTCAGGACCTGGCTGGGCATGAAGCGGCTGGGCGCCTTTGCGGAGACCACCGTGATCTCCAGCACCCACGTCACCAAAAAGGACCGGCAGGGCAGAGAGATCTTTAACTATTACAACGTTGTGGTGGAATATGTGGAGGCAAAGACCGGGCGCATCACCCGAAAGACCGTCAAGTCTCCCACGGACTACTGCGAGGGACAGCAGGTCAAGCTCATTTTCAAGGGCAACCGCAAGGGCGAGCCGGTGCTGGTGGAGCACGAGGACGAATCCCTGTTCGGGCCCTGGACCACCATGATCGGCGGCGCGCTGATGATCCTCATGGCGCTGATGCAGATCAAGGGTGAGGAGCTGTGGATCATGGCGTTCCTGGCCATGCTCCTCATCGGCGGGGGCATCTCCCTGCTGCACACCTATTTCACCCTGAAGGGCCGGGGACTCCAGCCCGTCCAGGCGGAGATCACCGAGATCTACACCCGTCAGATCTCCAAGGAGACCAAGATCATTCGGGGTTCCAAGTTCACCTATTACCCCATCGTCACCTATGAGCTCAACGGCAGAAAGAACATCCGTCGGTGCAACATCAACTCCAGCGACCAAAAGACCTTCAAGCCCGGGGACACCCTGGAGCTGTACTACGACCCGAAGATGCGCATTGTGGTGGAAAAGGGACCCAAAACCAGCGTGCTGGTGTGGGGCATCCTGCTGCTGGCTGTCGGTGCGGTGTCCGGAGTGAGCCTGCTCACCGTCGTCATCCCCATGCTGGCGGCGTAACAGGGAAGGGAGGGCCCTGGGCTGTAAATCTGACGAAATAAATTGTTTCCCAAATGGAAATACAGGCTGACCCTCCAATTGACGTTCCCCGGATTGTCTGTTAAACTGAACCGGAACGAGATGATTGGGAGGAAGCGCCTGTGAAAAGCAAAAAGCTCACCCACAACCACAAGAGCGTCAAGGCAGTCAAGCTCACCAAGTCCAGCAAGGAGAGCAAGCCCGCCAGAGCCACGCTGTAAGTAAAGGCAACACCCCGGATTCGAAAGAATCCGGGGTGTTGGTTTGTTATTTCAGCAGGAACCGGTCCACGGCCTCTGCCACGCCGCAGTGGTCATGATCCGCCACCACCGCGCCGCAGACAGCTTTCACGTCCTCCACCGCGTTGCCCACTGCCACGGCAAGGCCGGCGGTGTTCAGCACGGACAGGTCGTTGTAGCTGTCGCCCACGGCGATGGTCTCCTCCACGGGAATGCCCAGGCAGCCGCAAAGGAACCGGAGCCCCTTGCCCTTGTCCACGCCCCGGGGAGAGATCTCCAGAGAGGTCTCCTCTGCGTCGGCCAGCGTCACCGGAAGGGATTGGAACAGGCTCCGGGAGACCTCCCGCTCCTCCGGGCTGGTGTGGTACAGGCAGATCTTGTCCGACACCCAGTGGGCCTTGGCGCACTCGTCGTAGACCTCCTCCACCAGCCGCCCGGTGGTGTCAAAGTGGTGCTGGTAATGGGCCATTCGGAAGTGGGCCAGGTTCGCTATGTCCCGGAGGTTCATCACCGCTGCGTCCTGCATCAGCACCTGGGGCATGATGTCCCGGGTGACCACGTTGTCCATGATGGCCTGTACCGTTTCCGGCTCCAGGCTCTGACGGAGCAGGGCGCGGCGCTGCTGCAGGTCGTAGACCAGCGCGCCGCTCTCACCCAGCACATAACGCATCCGGGGGAACCGGCTGAAGAACTGCTCCAGCTCGGCGATGCAGCGGCCGGTGCAGAAAATCACGGTTTTTCCCGCGTCCAGCGCCCGGTTCAGCGCATCGGCGTCACCGGGAGCGATTTCTTTTCTGGAATTGAGAAGGGTGCCGTCCATATCGGCGGCGAGAAGGGAGTAGTGCATAAAAAGGATTCCTTGTCAGTGTTCCGGCTCCTCTTCCTCTGCGCCGGTCTGGGCGGCCTTGAAGGCTTCAAAGGCGTCTCTGCCGGAGAAGAAGTGGTCGTTGCCGTCGTCGCCCAGCATGAAGTAGAAGTAGTCGTGCTTGGTGGGGTTCAGCGCCGCCTTGAGACAGCTCAGGCCGGGGTTGCAGATGGGGCCTACGGGCAGACCCTCCGTCACGTAGGTGTTGTAGGGGCTGTCAATGGCGATGTCCTTGTTGGTCAGATGTTCCTTCCGCTCCTCCAGCAGGTACTGGACGGTGGAGTCCATCTGGAGGTGCCCGTCGATGTCATCGTGCTTGGGGTCTTTCAGTCGGTTGTAGATGACGCCTGCGATGTCGTTCCGGTCGGAGCCGGTGGTCTCCTTTTCGATGATGGAGGCCATAATGACGATCTCATCCACAGAGAAGCCGGAGAGCTGCTGCTGGGAGCGCATGGTGGAATCAAACCGATAGTAGAAGTTGTCCAACAGCTTGGTAATCACGCTCTTTGCAGAGGTTCCCTTGTAGAACTGGTAGGTGTCGGGGAACAGGTAGCCCTCCAGCCGGGCCGCGCCGGTCCGGGTGACGCCCTCCAGGAAGGGGTAATCGAATTCGTCCTCTGCGGCGGAGCGGTTGAGATCCTCCGCACTGCACACGCCGGCCTGCTCCAGCAGCTGGAAGGTCTCCTTCAAGGTGTAGCCCTCGGGAATGGTCACATCGGCGGTCTCCCGGACGGCGGAGACCTTGCGGAAGCTGTTCAGCAAGGCGGAATAGTCCATTTCCGTGTTCAGCTGATAGGTTCCGGTGGTGATCTGGGAGGCCTTTCCCGTCATCGCCGCAAAGGTTTTGAACAAAGCCGGGTATTCGATCAGCCCGTGGGCCTTCAGGTTGTTGGCCACATCGCTGATGGTCTGATCTTTGGATATGGTGATGGAGACGGTTTTGGGGGTCTTGTTCAGGGACAGCACGTCGTTGGCCCACCGCCAGCCCATGGTTGCGATTAAGAAAGAGGCGGCCAGCACGCCGGCCACATACACCATCACCGCCAGAATGGACTCGGGAACGGTCAGCGTTCTGCGCCGGTGGTCAGACCGGCGGGGCGCAGCGGGGGGAGGTTCCTCCTCCGGCTGGGGGTCAGGGGCGCTCTGGTCCGGGTCCGGGGCTGTGGGAACGGGGAGCCGGGTCAGCTCCGGGTCCCAGGAGCAGGTGCCGTCCTGCCAGGGGAAGGTGGGCCAGGGTGCGGGGCCGGTTTCCTCCCGGGAAAGGGCAGAAAGCTCCTCCGCGTCCAGGGTGATCTCATCCGGGCCGTCTGAGCGGCTGACGGAGGGACCCTCATCAGGGAAGTCAAAAACGCTGTTCAGGATCTCGTCGGGGATCAGATCCAGCTTTGGCTGTTCCGTATTGGGCTTGTTTTCTTCGGACATGGGGCTTTCCTTTCTGCCATGGCGGGACTGAGGAAACACCGCACAACAGACGTCACGCCGGCCTGCAGGGGCGCTCCGCCGGACGCCGGTTCCGGAATCGGGAACCGCATCTGAGGATTCGCCCCTTTGCAGCCTGCGTCTGCCCCGTTGTGCGGTGCATTCTGACCGGCAGCCAGCCTGGCTGAGGGAGGGACAGAGGGGGCTCCGGCGGGGCGGATCGGGCTGCTGCCGGTGCTCGGCAAAGCAGACTGTCCCCAGGTCCGGCGGAACACCCAGCCGCTCCCTGCTCACTCAGTGTAAACGCTTAATAGTGGTAGTGAATGGCCTGCTTGACCTTGTCGCTGGCCTCCTTGCCCCGGAGGACCTCCACCAGCTTCAGGCCGAACTCAATGGAGGAGCCGGCGGCCTCGCCGGTGATGAAGCGGCTGTCCTGCACCACGTGCTTGCCCTTCAGCACCACGGCGGAGAACATCTGGTCCTCCATGCCGGGGTACACCACCGCGTGACGGCGGTCCAGCAGAGCCAGCTGGGCCAGAATGGTGGGAGCGGCACAGATGGCGCCGATCCACTTGCCCTCTTCCGCGGCCCGCTGAATCAGCACCTGGGCGTCCACCACGGACATGATCTCCCGCACGCCGCCCAGACCGCCGGGCAGCACAAGCATCTCCATCTTGTCCAGGTTCACGTCCCTCAGCCGGCACTCGGCGTTGATCTGTACGCCCTGGCCGGAGATCACAGACAGCTCATTTGTCACAGATACCAGCTGCACCTGAATGCCCGCCCGGCGCATCACGTCGCAGGGAGCCAGTGCCTCGATGGTTTCAAATCCATTACCCAGCAGAATGTATACCATTTGAAATCTTCTCCTCTTTTTTCAGTTGGCAGATTGAGCGGCCCATCGGTTTCCCGGGGCAGACCATCTCTTTTCGATAATTCTGACCCGTGAAATTATTATAGCATACCCTGCCGGGAAAGTCTATAACCACAAACCCCAATAGATCAGAATTATCAGAGGGTAACACTGGACAAAGAACCGAAAAAACGAGGATTTTGCCCCGTAGATGCAGGGCGCATCTGTATATTGCGTTTGTCGGAAAAGAATGCTATAATGGGGCAGAAAAAGTGAGCCTTTCCCCTGGGGGAACGAGGACGGTTCAGAGTCTGAGCCGCCGGGAGACGGCTCCTTTCCACTCAACTGATTCCAGAAAGAGCAAATGATATGGGCATTTTTCGTACAAAGACAAAAACGGAACCGGAAACGGCTTACAGTCCAGTGACCCCTGCCATCACGGTGGACAACGTCTACCTGAGCTACCGTAGCATTGTTCCGGTGAGCAAGCGCAAGAGCGAGGACGGAAAGAAGAAGTCCGGCCGGGTGGAGCACTTTGAAGCCCTCCACGGCATCTCCTTTGAGGTGGCTCAGGGGGAGATCGTGGGCCTGATCGGCCGGAACGGCTCCGGCAAATCCACCCTGCTGCGGGTGCTGGCCGGCATCTTTGAGGCGGACCGGGGCACAGTGGACCTCCACGGCAAAACCGTGTCCCTGCTGGCGCTGGGCGTGGGCTTTCAGAAGCAGCTTTCCGGCCGGGAGAACATCTATCTGTCCGGACTGCTGATGGGCTTCTCCAAGCAGCGCATTGACAAGCAGATCGATGAGATCATTGAGTTCTCCGAGCTGGGCACGTTCATCGACAAGCCTGTGCAGACCTACTCCAGCGGTATGCAGTCCAAGCTGGGCTTTGCCATCACCGCCATTCTGAAAACAGACATCATTCTGGTGGACGAGGTGCTCAGCGTCGGCGACTCCCACTTCAAAAAGAAGAGCTTCAACAAGATGAAGGAGCTGATCGCGGAGAAAAACCGCACGGTGATCATCGTCTCCCACAACACCTCCACCATCCAGGAGATCTGCGAGAAGGTGATCTGGCTCCACGACGGCGACATCAAGATGATCGGCGCCACCGAGGAGGTTGCAGACCTCTACGAGGAGTTCATGGAGCAGTACTGACAATTGGGCCGGGAAAGAAGGGCTTTCCCCTGTGACAGGCGGGTCTGATTTCGTTTCCGGGTCAGACCCGCCTTGTTTCCCGTAACGAATTGTTTCTGCTTTGACACGGTTTTTCACCCTTCGTTCCCGGTTTGTTCCTGCCCCTTTGGGGAGAACTGTGTTAAACTGTGCCGGAAAGGGGGAAATCCCCGGTACCTTCTGACCAATGATGGGAAATAAGGAAAAATGGAACAGATTTTACAGACAATTGGAAGTTTTTTTCATCAGATCGGCGCCGGCGCCCTGACGCTGATGCAGGGGCTGGGGGCCAGTGAGGCGCTGTCGGGTGTGCTGGCGGCGGTTCTGACTGCCGCGTCCCGCTTTGCGCTGCCGCTGCTGGCCCTTCTGATCCTGGTGCGCTGCGCCCGCAGCCTGTTCCAGAGCAAAATGGAACAGGAGACCTGGGGGCATCTGGTGCTCACCGACGGACAGCGGCTGCCGCTGAACCACTGGGAAAACCTGGTGGGACGCGCCCGCCGCTCCGACGTGGTGCTGCCCTACAAGACCGTCTCCCGCTCCCACGCCGCCCTTATCCGGGACAGCAAGGGCCGCTGGACCCTGTACGCACTGAACAGCAAGAACGGCGTGCTGCTGAACGGGGACTATGTGCTCTCCTCCGCGCCGCTGCAGGCCAGGGACGTGCTGACCTTCGGCAACGTGGAGACCTGCTTTCTGCCCTACACCGCAGAGGAGGAGCGCCAGCAGGCCCAGCGCCGGGTGCGCCCGGGAAAGACCTTTTCCCCCAGCGTGACCACGCTGCTGCTGACCCTGTTTGACGCAATGCTCTGGTACCAGCTCTGGACGGGGGCGGCGCCGGAGTTCCGGAACACCATCAGCATCTGCTTCGGTGCGCTGACGGCCATGATGTGGGGCCTGTACCTGATTTACCGCATCTTCCGGCGGACGGGCTTCGAGCTGGAGACCCTGGCCTTTTTCCTCACCTCCCTGTGCCTGACCGTCACGGCGTCCACCGTTCCCTCGGGGCTGCTGAAGCAGCTGCTGTGCGTGGGCATGGGACTGGGGGCGTTCTTCGTGCTGTCCCTGTGCCTGCGGAACCTGGAATTTGCCAAAAAGCTCCGGCGGCCTCTGGCCATTGCCACCATGGTGCTGCTGGCGCTGAACCTGCTGCTGGCGGCGGTGCATTTCGGCGCCAAAAACTGGCTGTCCATCGGCGGACTGTCCTTCCAGCCCTCGGAATTTGTCAAAATTGTGTTCATTCTGGTGGGCGCCACCACGCTGGACCGGATGTTCAGCCGGAGAAACCTCATTTACACCCTGGCCTACTCCGCCTACTGCGTGGGCTGCCTGGGCCTGATGAGCGACTTCGGCACCGCGCTGATCTTTTTTGTCGCGCTGCTGGCCATCACCTTCCTGCGCAGCGGCGACCTGGCCTCTGTGCTGTTTCTGGTGGCGGCGGCGGTGTCCGGCGGCTATATCATTTTACAGTTTAAATCCTATATTTTCGACCGCTTCGCCATTTACCGCCACGTCTGGGAGGACCCCTCCAATTACGGCTACCAGCAGACCCGGACCATGTCCGCCATCGCCAACGGCGGCCTGTTCGGAAAGGGCATCGGCCACGGCTGGCTGAAAAACGTGGGCGCGGCCAACACGGACCTGGTGTTCGGCGTGATCGCCGAGGAAATGGGCCTGATCCTGGCGGTGACCGCCGTGGCGGCGCTGGTGGTCATGGCCATCTTCGCGGTTCGGGAGGCCAGCGCCGCCCGCAGCAGCTTCTACGTCATCACCGCCTGCTCCGCCGCCATGATCTTTGTGGTGCAGGCCATGCTGAACGTGTTCGGCTCTACGGACCTGCTGCCCCTCACCGGCGTGACGCTGCCCTTTGTCTCTGTGGGCGGCAGCTCCATGATGTCCTGCTGGGCGCTGCTGGCGTTTATCAAGGCGTCGGACACCCGGCAGAATGCCGCGCTGGCGGTTCGTCTGCCCAGAAAGAAGAAAGCCGAATCGGAGGAGGAGCCGGAGAGCTGGCGCACCGCCACCGGATTCTTCAACGCGCCCCAGACGCCCGAGGAGGAGAGCGACGAGCGCTCCGACACCGTATTCCTGCCCCGGCC
>CAMNOL010000028.1 GCA_946546815.1 uncultured Oscillospiraceae bacterium | reverse complement strand
AATCCTAGCGGATTTCAAGAAAGCTACGGGCAATATGGCGGAGAATAAACCGCAAGGCGCCGAAGTTCCTATTGTGCGGTGATGCCTTAGTCTTTGATCCGGTACAGGAGCTTTTCCTCAAGGACATCCCCATACCTGAGTCCGAAGGCGAACAACAGCACGCCTCCGATGCCCAGCAGAGGCAGAATCCATCCGGGAACCGAGAACAGGGAGGCCCCTGCCAGAGATGCTGCCAGCAGTCCCCAGTGGCGGGTGCACAGCACGATAAGGGCAAAGCGCCGGAAGGGGATGTCTGTCAGCCCGGCGAGGATGCAGATGATGTCGTCCGGGAAAAAGGGAAACAGGAACACCAGCACCAGAAAGCTGTCCCGCTTGCGCTGGATGAGGTGAAGGTACTTGTCCGACACTTTTTTCTTCACCAGCCGCTGGGCCCACTTCTGCCCCAGCACCCGGGACAGGGTAAAGGTCAGCAGACTGCCGCAGGTCACCGAGACAAAGGTCATGAAAAAGCCCCAGGGAAACCCGAAGCAGGCTCCGCCCGCCATGGCAGTGACGTTGCTGGGGATGGGCGCCAGGATGACGCTGGTGATCTGCAGCAGCAGAAACACCAGATGGGACCAGGGCGCAGCGGATTGAATCAACTCCTTGACGCCCTCCAGAGAGTGCAGCCGGTTCAGCGCGTCGGTGCGCCCGAGAAAGAGGGACAGCGCCGCCAGGATGACGATGGCTGCGATCAGCGCGGCCCTCCACGTTTTGGTGTGTTTGGCGTACATGGCATCCTCCCTTTCTGCTGATTCACGGGTGTTTCGCTTTCTGCAATTATCCTACCACAGTATGCCGAAGAAAAACAGTCCCTCCACAAAAAGTTAAGCATTTCTTCACTGTTTTTTAATCGTTCCGGTCTTTCCCCTGATCAGCCTCCCCCAATTGAAAAAGGCCCCCGCAGGGGCCTTTTCCTCAGAAACCGCCGTGTCACCACGGCGCCGGCTCACTCGGAAATCTGGTTTCCGGTGTAGAGCTGGTAGTATTTTCCCTTTTCCTCAATGAGCTGGTCGTGGCTGCCCCGCTCGATGATGCGGCCCTGCTCCAGCACCATGATGCAGTCGGAGTTGCGAACGGTGGACAGGCGGTGGGCGATGACAAAGGTGGTTCTGCCCTTCATCAGCGCGTCCATGCCCTCCTGCACCAGCTTTTCGGTGCGGGTGTCGATGGAGGAGGTGGCCTCGTCCAGAATCAGCACCGGCGGGTCTGCCACCGCCGCCCTGGCGATGGCCAGCAGCTGCCGCTGTCCCTGGGACAGGTTGGCGCCGTCGCCGTAGAGCATGGTGTCATAGCCCTCAGGCAGATGGCGAATGAAACCGTCTGCATTTGCCAGCTTCGCAGCGGCGATGCAGTCCTCGTCGGTGGCGTCCAGCTTGCCGTAACGGATGTTCTCCATCACCGTGCCGGTGAACAGGTGGGTGTCCTGGAGCACGATGCCCAGGGAGCGGCGCAGGTCCGCCTTTTTGATTTTGTTGACATTGATGCCGTCATAGCGGATCTTTCCGTCCTGAATGTCGTAGAACCGGTTGATCAGGTTGGTAATGGTGGTCTTGCCCGCGCCGGTGGAGCCGACAAAGGCAATTTTCTGTCCCGGCGTGGCGTAGAGCTTGATGTTGTGCAGCACCATTTTCTCGTCGGTGTAGCCAAAGTCCACGTCGTTGAACACGATATCGCCGGTGAGCTCCACGATGGAGGTGGTGCCCTGGGCCTTGTGGGGGTGCTTCCAGCCCCACGCGCCGGTGCGCTTGGGACTTTCCATCAGGGTTCCGCCGGCTTTGACCACGTTCACCAGAGTGACATACCCCTCGTCCACCTCAGGGGTTTCGTCCAGCAGCTTGAAAATACGGTCGGCGCCGGCCAGCGCCATGATGATGAAGTTGAACTGCTGGGAAATCTGGTTGATGGGCATCATCAGGCTGCGGTTCAGCGTCAGGAAGGAGGCCAGACGGCCCAGTGTGAAGCCGCCGAAGCCGCTGATGGCCAGCAGGCCGCCCACCACAGAGCAGACCACATAGTTCACATTGCCCAGCTGGGCGTTGATGGGGCCAAGGGCGTTGGAGAACTGGTTGGCGTTGTAAGCGCTGTCATACAGCTGGTCGTTGCGGCGCTTGAACTCCTCCAGGGTCTTATCCTCGTGGCAGAACACCTTGACTACCTTCTGGCCCTCCATCATCTCCTCAATGTAGCCGTTCAGGGAGCCGATGTCCCGCTGCTGGGAGACAAAGTACCGGGCGGACATCCCTGCCAGCTTTTTGGTGACAAACAGCATGACGGCCACCATGGCCAGGGAGACCGCAGTCAGTGCGGCGGACATCCGGATCATGGAGATCAGCACGGTGACGATGGTGATGGAGCTGTTCACCAGCTGGGGAATGGACTGGGAGATCATCTGCCGCATGGTGTCGATGTCGTTGGTGTACAGGGACATGATATCGCCGTGGGCGTGGGTGTCGAAGTACTTGATGGGCAGGGACTCCATGTGGGTGAACAGGTCGTTTCTCAGCTTGCGCTGGGTGCCCTGGTTGATGTAAATCATCAGGCGGCTCTGGAGGAAGGACGCCAGCACGCCGCACAGGTAAAAGATGCCCACCCGGGTCATAGCGTGGAGCAGCTGGGAGTAGTCCGGCTCCTGCATCCCCAGCATGGGGGTGATGTAGTCGTCAATGAGGGTCTGCATGAACAGCGTGCCCTGCACGGTGGACAGCACGGTGACAACGATGCACACTCCCACCAGCACCCACAGCACCGCATAGCTCTTCATGACAAAGCCCATGGTGCGGAGAAACAGTTTTCCAGGGTTCTCCAGCTTGGGTCTGGGCCGGCCGTTTGCGCCTCTTGGTCCGGGCATTACCGCTCACCTCCGTTCTGATGCTGGTCGAAGTCTCCGCCGCCCTGGTTCTGGCTGTCGTAGACCTCCCGATAAATCCGGTTGTTCTCCAGCAGCTCCTCATGGGTGCCGAAGCCGTTGATCTTTCCGTCGTCCAGCACCAGGATCCGGTCCGCGTGCTCCACGCTGGAGATCCGCTGGGCGATGATGAGCTTGGTGGTGGCGGGAATGTAGCGGGCAAAGGCGTCCCGGATTTTGGCGTCGGTGGCGGTGTCCACCGCGCTGGTGGAGTCGTCCAAAATCAGCACCTTGGGCTTTTTCAACAGCGCCCGGGCGATGCACAGCCGCTGCTTCTGGCCGCCGGAGACGTTGGTGCCGCCCTGCTCGATGTAGGTGTGATACCCCTCGGGCATCTGCTCGATGAATTCGTCCGCGCAGGCCAGGCGGCAGGCCTCCCTGCACGCCTCCTCCGTGGCGTGCTCGTCGCCCCAGCGGAGATTATCCAGAATGGTGCCGGAAAACAGCACGTTTTTCTGCAGCACCACGGAGACCTGGTTGCGCAGCTCCTCCATATCGTAGCGGCGCACATCCACGCCGCCCACGGAGACTGTTCCCTCCCGCACGTCGTAGAGCCGGGAGATCAGGTTCACCAGGCTGGTCTTGCCGGTGCCGGTGCCGCCGATGATGCCGATGGTCTCGCCGGAGCGGATATGGAGGTTGATGTCCGTGAGCACATCGGCGCCCCCCTCCTTGTAGGCGAAGTACACGTGGTCAAAGTCAATGGAGCCGTCCTTGACCTCCATCACCGGATCGGCGGGGTTCTCAATGGAGGGCTCCTCGTTGATGACCTCGCTGATGCGCCGGGCGGCGGCCATGGACATGGACACCATGACGAAAATCATGGACAGGAACATCAGGTTCATCAGAATGGTGATGCAGTAGGTCATCAGGCTCATGAGCTCGCCGGTGGTCAGACTGCCGGCGATGATCATATGGGCGCCCACCCAGCTGATGAGCAGGATGCAGGTGTAGATGGTGGTCATCATCACCGGGCCGTTCCAGGCGACGATTCCCTCAGCCTTCAGGAACATTTTGTACAGGTTCTGGCTGGCCTTGGTGAACTTCTGGTTCTCGTAGTCCTCCCGGACGTAGGCCTTCACCACCCGGATGGCGGAGATGTTCTCCTGTACGGAGGCGTTCAGATCATCGTATTTTTTGAACACCTCGGAGAAATAGCGCATGGCCCGGGAGATGATGACCGACAGAATCACGCCGAGGATCATCATGGCCACCAGGTAAATGGAGGCCAGCCGGGCGTTGATGAAGAACGCCATGGCCATGGCGCAGATCAGGGACACCGGCGCCCGGAAGCACATCCGCAGAATCATCTGATAGGCGTTCTGGACGTTGGTCACATCAGTGGTCATGCGGGTGATCAGGCCGGCGGTGGAAAACTTGTCGATGTTGGCAAAGGAGAAGCGCTGAATGTTGGTGAACATGGCCTCCCGCAGGTTTTTTGCAAGGCCAGTGGATGCCTTCGCACCGTACCGGGCCCCCAGCAGGCCGCCCAGCAGGCCGATGAAGGCGCAGACCAACATCACCGCGCCGACGCGGTAAACGTGGCCGATGTTGCCTTCCGCGATTCCTTTGTCCACAATGGAGGCCATCAGCAGCGGAATCACAGTTTCCATCAGCACCTCAAGGATCATAAACAGCGGCGTGGCAATGGAAGCCGCCCGATACTCCTTGATCTGTGCTCCAATGGTTTTGAGCATGGGGTCATTCCTCCTCTTTTTCCTGTATCAGCGGGAACCGCTCCGCTTTGCAGCGTTCTTCCGCTGGGGCGGGACTTTCTTTCCCTTTTGTCCGGGTGCGGCTTTGTCTCTGCCCTGCTCCCGCCGGTTGGGCGCTTTTTTCTCTTCCCGGGTTTTTCCGTTCTCTCCGGTGCCGAAGGTACGGCCGCGCTTCACCGGGCCTTCCCTCCGCTTGGGAGGATAGGGCCGGATCAGGCAGCGCTCCTCGAAGCCGATCAGGTCCTCCCGTCCGGCCTTTTGCAGCGCCTCCCGGACCAGATGCCAGTTTTCCGGCATCCGGTACTGCAGCAGCGCCCGCTGCAAGGCTTTTTCATGGGGATCCCGGGCCACGTACACGCCCTTCATGTCCCGTGGGTCAATACCGGTGTAGTACATACAGGTGGACAAACATCCGGGCACCGGGTAAAAGTCCTGCACCTGTTCGGGCACCCGGTGCATTTTATGCAGATACTCCGCCAGTGCCACCGCGTCCTCCAGACGGCTGCCCGGGTGGGAGGACATGAGGTAGGGCACTAAAAACTGGGATTTTCCAGCATTCTGATTCAACGCGATGTATTTCTGCTGAAAGCGCTCGTACACGTCGATGTGGCTCTTGCCCATGTAATCCAGCACCGAGTCGATGCAGTGCTCCGGCGCCACCTTGAGCTGACCGGAGATGTGATATTTCACCAGCTCCCGGAAGAAATCGTCTTTTTTGTCGCAGAGCATATAGTCGTAGCGGATGCCCGAGCGGACAAAGACCTTCTTGATGCCGGGAATCTTCCGCAGCCGGCGCAGCAGTTCCAGATAATCGGATTCATCCGCGATGAGGTTGGGGCAGGGCTTGGGGGCCAGACACACCCGGTTGGGGCACATCCCGTGGCGCAGCTGCTTCTTGCAGCAGGGATGGCGCAGGTTGGCGGTGGGGCCGCCCACATCGTGGATGTAGCCCTTGAACTCCGGGTGATGGGTCAGCGCCGTCACCTCCCGCACCACGCTCTCAATGCTTCTGCAGGTCATCATGCGCCCCTGGTGGAAGGCCAGCGCACAGAAATTGCACCCGCCGATGCAGCCCCGGTTGTGGGTGACGGAAAACCGGACTTCCTCAATGGCGGGCACGCCGCCCATGCTCTCGTACATGGGGTGATACGCCCGGACGTAGGGCAGCTCCGCCACCCGGTCCAGCTCCGGGGTGGACAGGGGCATCTGGGGCGGGTTGGTGATGAGCCACCGGTCCCCGTGCTTCTGCAGGATGGCCTTGCCCCGGATGGGGTCGTGTTCCTCGTACTCGATTTTGTTGGCCTTGGCATAGGCGGTTTTATCCGCCGCCACCTCTTCGAAGGAGGGCACTTCAATTTTGGGATAGGGACAGCCGGACACGTCCCGGGCGGCGTAGCTGGTGCCCCGGATGTCGGTCATTTCACTGATGGGGGTGCCGTCCCGGAGCCGGGCGGCGATTTCCCGGCTGGCGGCCTCCCCCATGCCGTAGACCAGAAGGTCCGCCCGGCAGTCAAAGAGCAGGGAGCGGCGCACCTTGTTGTCCCAGTAGTCATAGTGGGCAAACCGCCGCAGAGACGCCTCCAGCCCGCCGATGATCAGGGGGATTTTTCCAAAGGCCTCCCGCACCCGGTTGGCGTAGACCAGCGTCGCCCGGTCCGGCCGCAGTCCGGGCCGATTGCCGGGGGAATAGGCGTCCTGCCGGCGGCGCTTCTTGGCGGCGGTGTAGTGGGCCACCATGGAGTCCAGATTTCCGGCGGAAATCATCACCCCCAGCCGGGGGCGGCCCATGGCCCGGAAAGCGTCGGCGCTGTGCCAGTCCGGCTGGGACAGATACCCGATGCGGAAGCCGTCCGCCTCCAGCACCCGGGCAATGACCACGCTGCCGAAGCTGGGGTGGTCCACATAGGCGTCCCCGTTGACGATGAGGAAATCATAGGAATCCCAGCCTCGGGCGGCCATGTCCTCCGCTGAGACCGGGAAAAAAGCAGTGTTGGATTGTGGAAATCTATTCTTCATTGGTATCTAAGAAAATCAATAAAATCACAAATGGATCAGAGGAACGGCCGCCAGTCTGGGGTGACCGATTCCGGTGCAAAACAAGTCACGCAGAAAACCGATCAGCAGGGGAATACACCATCCACAGACCAGCACCGCAAATCCCAGCAGTCAGGAGCACCCATATCGTCGGCGTGGTGCCTGCCGCTTCCAAATCAAACACATATGCAAACTCACCGCTGAAGAACCTCATATCCGATGGGCTTCTCCAGCAGCTCCAGCGGCACCCGGCTGTCCTGGGCCATGCCCACCTTCCGGAAGCCGTTTCGTGCATAAAACCGCTGGGCAACAGCGTTGGTGGGGGCGCAGCGCAGGCGGATTCTGTCCCGGCCATAGCGCCGGGCGATGCGCTCTGCCTGCTCCAGCAACTGAACCCCAAGCCCCTGATGGCGCTGAGCGGGACACATATACACAAAGGGGACAAAACAAACCGCTTCTTCTGCGTCCCGCTCCAAGTCCAGCTGCACCATTCCCGCCGGCTCTCCCCAGAGCATGGCAACCGCCACCGCTCTTGGGTCGTATTGGCTGGCCTTTTGGGCGGCACAATAGTAGCCCTCGGGGTCAAAGACCCCCTCGTCCCCGTGGATGTCGTACCACGCCTCCCGGCGAAATGCATCGTAGAGGGCTTTGTCCGCCTCCGGGTTCCAGATGCGGAACTGGAGCCGGGGCTTCTGAGGGCAGTCTTCCGGCTGCGCCTTTCTCTGCTCCGCCCTCACCAAGGCCTGACTCCGCCGGTCAGCTCGCCTACGCGGCTCAATCCCTGAGCGGCGGCAATCGCTTCCAGTCCGTCCCGGACCTTCACCGGCGCAAAGGGGTCGGCAAAGCAGGCGGTGCCCACCGCCACAGCAGTTGCGCCGGCCAGCATCATCTGGGCCGCGTCCTCGGCCTTTGCCACGCCGCCCATGCCCAGAATGGGGATTTTCACCGTGTTGGCCACCTCCCACACCATGCGCACCGCAACAGGCAGCACGGCGGGGCCGGACAGGCCGCCGGTGTTCATATGCAGAATGGGGCGGCGGGTGTTCACGTCAATCCGCATCCCCCGGATGGTGTTGATGAGGGACACCGCGTCGGCGCCCGCGTCCTCCACCGCCCTTGCGATGGCGGTGATATCGGTGACGTTGGGGGACAGCTTGATCATCACCGGAACGTTCCCGGCGTGCTTTTTCGCCTGTTCAGTGACCTCAGCGGTCATGGCGGGCACGGTGCCGTACTGCAGGCCGCCGCACTTCACGTTAGGGCAGGACACGTTGACCTCGATCATGTCCACCCCGGAGTCAGAGAGCTTTTCGCACATGATGCCGTACTCCTCCGGGGTATTGCCGGAGATGTTGGCGATGATCTTCACATCCCGCTGCCGCAGCCAGGGCAGCTCGTGGGCGATGAAGCCGTCCACGCCGGGGTTCTGCAGACCCACGGAGTTCAGAATACCGGAGGGCGTCTCCGCGATTCTGGGAGGCGGGTTGCCCTCCCGGGGGTGCAGGGTCAGGCCCTTGCAGCAGATGCCGCCCAGGGCGCTGATATCGTAGAATTCGTTGAATTCCCGGCCGAAGCCATAGGTTCCGGAGGCGACGACCACCGGATTTTTCATGACCATTCCGGCCAGATTGACACTCATATCCACGTGTTTCATCACCAATCCACCTCCTCGGCGTTGAAAACCGGGCCGTCCTTGCAGACGTGCCGGTAGTGACCGCCCACAGAGCAGGCGCACACCAGACAGGCGCCGATGCCGCAGCCCATGCGCTCCTCCATGGAGACAAAGCAGGGCACGCCAAACTCCTTTGCGGCGGTGAACACACTTTTCAGCATGGGACGGGGGCCGCAGGCAAACACCGCAGAGATCGTCTTGTCCTCGGTCAGGTACTCCCGTACCAGCGCATCCACAAAGCCGTGATGACCCACGGTTCCATTGTCACTGGCAATTTTCACGGGGATATTGGCTTCCTCAAAGTCCTCCAGCAGGATGCAGGCGCTCTGGTCCCGGAAGCCAACCGCAGCGACTGCGCCGCCCGGCGCTCTTTTGCCGGCCAGCAGCATGGGGGGCACGCCGATGCCGCCCCCCACCACCAGCACCTTGCCGGTTTCCGGGTAGTCGTAGCCGTGACCCAGGGGCCCCAGCACATCCAGCTCGTCGCCGCTCCGGCGCTGCGCCAGCCAGCGGGTGCCCTCGCCTTTGGCCTGGAACACCACCCGGAGGGTGTCCCCCTCCGCGTCGCAGATGGAGATGGGGCGGCGGAGCAGGTTCCCTTCGCCGCACTTTATGTTCACAAACTGGCCGGGCTTCGCCGCTCGGGCCAGCGCTCCTGCCTCCAGCAGGAGAGAAAAGACGTCAGCCGTCAGCTGCTCCGCCTGGAGCACACGGCAAATGTTCTGCATAGGCATAAGACGCCCTCCTTTTTGTCTCAGTTACTCCTGGATGGGTGTGATGGCGGTGATGGCATCCCGCATCTCAACGGCGGCGGCCCGGGCGGCCTCTTTGTAATCCTCGCCGTTCTTTCCGGTCTTTTTCCAGGCGCACATAATGCCTCGGGAGGAGTTGACGATGGCGCCGTGTCCCTTCTCGTCAAAGGCGAACTTCACGTCCTCAGCGGTGCCGCCCTGGGCGCCGTAGCCCGGAACCAGGAAGAAGGTGTTGGGCATGGCCCGGCGCATTTCCGCCAGCTGCTCCGGCCAGGTGGCGCCGATGACTGCGCCGACGCGGTTGTAGCCGTACTCGTCGGTGAAGCCTTCCCCCCATTTTTTCACCAGCTCCCCCATGACCTCATAGATCTTCTTGTCGCCGATCTGCAGGTCCTGCAGATCCACGGCGGAGGGGTTGGAGGTGCGCACCAGGGCGAACAGGGTTTTGTCCTCCTCGTTGGCGATTTTCAGGAAGGGATTCACCGCGTCGGAGCCCATATAGCCGTTGACGGTGACGCAGTCCGCGTCAAAGCAGGGCAGCGCGGCGGAGCCCACCTTGCTCTTGCCCAGCCAGCCCTCGGCGTAGGCGGAGGCAGTAGCGCCGATGTCCCCCCGCTTGATGTCAGCGATGACGTACATCCCCTTGCTCTTGGCGTAGCGGATGGTGCGCTCCATCATCTCCACGCCTTCCCAGCCCAGCAGCTCGTAATAGGCCGCCTGGGGCTTGACGGCGGGAACGATGTCCCACAGGGCGTCAATCAATCCGCAGTTGAACTCGAAAATGGCCTCCGCGGCGGCCTTCCGGGTCTCCCCGTAACGGGCGACGTACCAATCGATCATGAACTGGGGGACGTACTCAATCCGGGCATCCAGACCGGCGACGGTGGGGTTCTTTGTCTCAATGATTTTCTTTTGTAATGCTGCAAAAGACATAATGATTCCTCGTTTCTGGGGTATGATACAGACAGGGATGTTCCGGCCCGCGCTTACGGCTTGGGCATACTGCAGGGGGCGTCAGTGTCGGCATAGATGATCTTTCCGCCGACAATGGTGTATTTCACTCTGCCTTTGACCTTCATTCCGGCAAAGGGCGTGTTCCGGCCCTTGGAACAAAAATCCGCCGGGTCGATGACCCACTCCTCGTCGGGGTCAAAGATGGTCAGATCCGCGTCTACGCCCATGCCCAGCCAGCCCTTGTTCAGGTGGAGCAGTCTGGCGGGGTTGATGGTCATTTTGGCAATGATGTCCTCCAGGGACATCTTTCCGGTGTGATACAGCTGTGTCAGGGTCAGGGCCAGAGAGGTCTCCAGGCCCACCATGCCGCTGGGGGCCTCGGTGAGGGGCCTTGCCTTCTCCTCGGCGGTGTGGGGCGCGTGGTCAGTGACGATGCAGTCGATGGTACCGTCCATCAGTCCGGCGGTGATGCCCTCCACGTCCTTGGTGGAGCGCAGCGGCGGATTCACCCGGGCCATGGAGCCCTGGAGCAGCACCTGCTCATGGGTAAAGGTGAAGTACTGGGGGCAGGTCTCGCAGGTGATTTTCACGCCCCGGCGCTTGTACTTGCGGACGATGCTCACGCCCTTGGCGGTGGAAATGTGGCAGATGTGGACCGGCTGTCCGGTCTCCTCCGCCAGCATGGCGTCCCGCATGATCATGATTTCCTCGGCGATGGCGGGGCGGCCGTGGATGCCCAGCATCCGGGACACCCGTCCCTCGTGGACGGCGTGGTTCTTGACCATGTCCCGGTCCTCTTCATGGCACAGAATGGTCATTCCCGCCCGGCCGGACTTGATGAGGGCGTCCCGCATCAGGTTGGCATTCATAATGGGCACGCCGTCGTCGGACAGCGCCACTGCGCCGGCCTTTTTCAGCGCCTTGAAGTCCGTCATCTCTTCGCCCTTTTCCCCCACGGAGACCGCAGCCACCGGCCAGACCAGCGTGCCGCTGCCCTGGGTTTCGGCTTTGTGTCTGATGTACTCGATCACCTCGGGGGAATCTGCCACCGGTTTGGTGTTGGCCATACAGGCGATGGAGGTAAACCCTCCGTGTGCAGCGGCGGCGGTGCCGGTGATGATGTCCTCTTTTTCGGTGAAACCGGGGTCGCGGAGGTGTACGTGCATATCAATGAGTCCGGCGCAGACCACATAGCCCTCGGCGTTGAGCACCTGTGCCTTCGGCTCGTACAGCTCACTGCCGATGCAGGTGATGCGTCCGTCCTCAATCAGAAGATCCATTTTCCCCTTCAGGCCTCCCACCGGGTCGACGATGGTGCCCTGTTTGATCAGCAGCTTCATTAGCTCACTTCCTTTATACAGACTGATTCTCTCATATCTGAAACTGATTATACAGGAAAAAGCATATTATTGCAATCGCTTTCCAGAAAAACGCCGTCAAAACAGACGGCGAAAAATGGAAAAAAAACAGCAAAAAAACCGAAATCAATCCTGTAAAACCGCACATACTAAGGCTGGAAACGAGGTGAACGCGAATGAATCGGTCCAATTTTCTAAAAGGCATGGGCATCGGCATGGCGCTCGGCTCCGCCGCCGGCAGGATGATGCCCCGCCGCCGCCGCAGAAAGCACGCAGCGGCAAAGGCGGCCCGCTCCCTTTCCGCAGTGGTGGACAACCTGTCCAAGGCCATGGAGTGGTAGCCCTCCGGCGCAATCCCCATGAGTTTGCACCGCTTTCCCCCTGCGGCGCGGCGCCCTCCGGCAGACGCCGGGGGGCTTTCTCAGACTGTCCCGACCGGTCTGTGTACATTCCCCTTTCCTTCGACAAAATCACCCCCTTCTCTACCGCTGCATACCATATTATTAGAATGCAGTGAAAGGGGATGCTTTCTTTGGTTTATTATCTGATTGTCTGCAAAAGCCTGACCTACGCCCAGCGGACGGCCTCTGTGCTGGAGCGCTCTGGCATCGGCGCACGGATTCTGCGCACGCCCCGCCAGGTCTCGGAAAACGGGTGCAGCTACAGCGTGAAAATCGCCCAGCGGAGCCTGCCCGCCGCGCTGACCGCGCTGCTCCGTGCGGGATTGACGCCCACCCGGGTGTTCATCACCGGCAGCGACGGCAGCTATCGGGAGGCCGAGCTGTGATTTTTCTGGACAGCGCCGCCACCACCCTGCAAAAGCCCGCCTCCGTCCGTCAGGCGGTGCGGCTGGCCATGGAACATGCCGCCAGTCCCGGCCGGGGAGGGTACCCGGCGGCGGCGCGGGCGGCGGAGCTGGTGTTCCGGTGCCGGGAAACTGCCGCCCGGCTCTTTGATGTGCCCGGTCCGGAGCAGGTGGTGCTGACCTTCAACGCCACCCACGGCCTGAACATCGCCATCCGCTCTCTGGCGGTGCCGGGCAGCCGCTGTGTCATCTCCGGCTACGAGCACAACGCCGTCACCCGGACGCTGGCTGCCCTGCCTGTACGGGTGGATGTGGCACGGGGGCAGCTGTTTCAGCCTGATGAACTGCTGGAGGATTTCGCCCAGCTGCTTCCCGGAGCGGATTTCGCAGTGTGCACCCACGTTTCCAACGTATTCGGGTATATTTTGCCGCTAAAGGAGATTGCGGAGCTGTGCCGCCGGAACTCTGTGGCGCTGGTGGTGGACGCCAGCCAGTCAGCCGGGTGCCTGCCCGTGTCCCTGACGGAGCTGGGAGCGGACTACGTGGCCATGCCGGGTCACAAGGGTCTGTACGGCCCCCAGGGCACCGGCCTGCTGCTGTGCTCCCCCCAGGCAAAGCCCGCTCCCCTGCTCACCGGAGGCACCGGCAGCGAATCCCTGCTCCAGACCATGCCACAGTTTCTGCCGGACCGCCTGGAGGCCGGAACCCACAACGTCCCCGGCGCCGCAGGCCTGACCGCAGGCATGGAATTTGTGCTCCGCACCGGCCCGGAGCACATTCTCCGCCATGAGCAGGCTCTGTGCCGGGGGCTTGCAGAAGATCTGAGGGGGGTGCCCGGGCTGCGCGTGATGGCCTCTTCGGACCCCGCCCTTCAGAGCGGCGTGCTCTCCCTGGTACCGGAGGGGATGGACCCGGAGGCGCTGGGGGAAGCGCTGGGACAGCAGGGAATCTGCGTCCGCTCCGGCTACCACTGTGCGCCGCTGGCCCATGCCACCGCCGGGACGCTGGAAACCGGCACCGTCCGGTTGAGCTTCTCCGCCTTCAACCGCGCCTCAGAAGCAGCGCGGGCGGCTTCGGTGCTGCGCAGGAGCCTGAAGAAAGGGCGGACAGAGGGAAACGGGGAATGAGCCTGAGAGAGGCTGTTTCTGACCGGAGAAGCAGCCTCTTTTTTCCGTTCCCGGTGACGGTTTTTCCCTTTCTCCCCGGATTCGGCACAATTTGTAACGGATTTTTAACCTTCGTCCCCTTGCCATTTGTCAGGCGTTGGTTTATACTTATTTCTGTATTACTTTAAGTAGAACGCCACCGGGCTGTTCCGGCGGCGAAAACCATATCGGCGGTGAAGTTATGAACGTGATTCTGTCTGTGGCACAGCGGTGCCTGGGCTACCTTCAGACCATCCAGATCACGGATGTTCTGGACATTGCCCTTTTATCCTATATGCTCTATCGCCTGTTCATGTGGGCGCGCAACTCCAACGTGGGACAGGTTCTGAAGGGAATTGCGCTGATTTTCGTCATGCTCTGGACCACCAGCGCCTTCCACCTGTACATGATGAACTACCTGATCAGCAAGGTGCTGGAGCTGGGCGTTCTCGCCATTGTCATCGTTTTCCAGCCGGAAATCCGCCATTTTCTGGAGCAGATCGGCGCCCGGGGTATGTCCGCCGTGTTCTCCCGGAAGCCCATCGGCACGGACTCCAACGAGGAGGCCATCGAGGAGCTGGTGACGGCCTACGCCTCCATGTCCCGGGACAAGATCGGCGCGCTGACGGTGTTTGAGCGCAGCAGCATTCTGGACGACAGCATCAAAACCGGCACCGCCCTCAACGCGGAGGTGTCCAGCGAGCTGCTGAAGAACATCTTCTGGCCTAAGGCGCCGCTGCACGACGGGGCTGTCATCATCCGCAACGGGCGCATTGTGGGGGCGGGCTGCATCATGCCTCTGTCCAGCAGCACCACCATCAGCCGGGAGCTGGGCACCCGCCACCGGGCGGGCATCGGCACCACCGAGCACAGCGACGCGGTGGTGGCCATTGTTTCAGAGGAGACCGGCTCCATCTCCGTTGCGGTGGGCGGTATGCTCAAGCGCCATCTGGCGCCGGAGACCCTGCGGCGGATGCTGCGCAAGGAGCTTCTCTCCGACACCAATCACGGGGACGGATCGGACAAGGGCAGCGCCCGCATGAGCCAGCTGCTGAGCCGGCTGGACAACTTCAGCCTGCGAGACCTGCTGCGCTCCGGAAAGGAGGACTCTGACCATGTGGAATAAGTTCAGAAAAAGCAGGTATTTTTACATTTTTCTCTCTGTAATTTGCGCCATTCTGTGCTGGCTCTATGTGGATGTGGCACAGGAGCCCCGCACCCCCAGAACCATCCGGAACATCCCGGTTCAGATGACCGGTATTGAAACGCTGACCCGTCAGGGCCTGATGATCGAGGACGATGAGGCCCCCACCCTGAGCCTGACCTTCACCGGCGTGCGGACGGAGATCTCCCGTCTGAACCGGAACAATGTTTACGTGAGCGTCGACTTGAGCGGCTGCAAGGAGGGCCGGCAGGAGCTGGGCTACACTGTCACCTACGATTCCAGCCTCAATGTGAACAGTGTCCGGGTCCGCAGCACCAGCCAGAACCGGATTCCGGTGAACATTGTAAAAATGAGCAGCAAGACCATCAGCGTCGAAGGCGTCTTTGAGGGTCAGGTGGCAGAGGGCTTCCGCTACAACTCTAAGGATTTCTCTGCCACACCCAACAAAGTGACCATCACCGGCCAGGACTCTCTGGTGAAGCAGGTGGACCACGCTCAGGCAGTGCTGTCTGAACCCCGTCTGGATAAAACCTGGAAGGGAATTCTTCCGCTGCGGCTGGTGGACGCAAACGGCGCTGAGGTGGACGCATCCAGCCTGACCATCAGTCCGGAGACCGTCACCGCCTCGTTCCCGGTGACCAGCGTACGCACCATCGGCCTCACCGTGACGCTGGAGGAAGGCGGCGGCGCAACCGCAGAGGACGTCAGCGTCTCCGTTGCCCCGGAGTCCATCAAAGTTTCCGGCACTCAGGAGGCGCTGTCTGGGCTGGACAGCGACACCTTCAGCGTGGGCACCATTGACCTGTCTCAGGTCATCACCACCTCTGAGCAGTCCTTCCCCATTGAGCTGCCCAAGGGTCTGACCAACATCAGCGGCTCCGTTGCCGCCACTGTGACGGTGAAAATGAACAGCCGCCTGTCCACCCGCAAGGTCACCATCAGGAAGAAGCACATCCGGCTGAAAAACGTGCCCGAAGGGCTGTCTGCCGAGGTGCTGACAGAGGATCTGGAGGTGCGCATCCGGGGCGCTGCGGAGAGCATGGCGCTGCTGGTTCCCGGCGATGTGTACGCAGAGGTGGACCTCAGCGATGTTTCCGCCGGAACAGAGGGGGAGATCACCCTGCCGGCAGCGATCACCGTGAAGGGAATGTCCGAGCTGGGCTCCATTGACAAATGTGAAGTCACCCTGGACCTGAGAGAAGAATAAACAGATAAGGCGATGTTCGGTTATATTTTACCCCTGCGGGATGAGCTGAAGGTGAAGGACTGGGAGCGGTTCCGCAGCGTGTACTGCGGCCTGTGCCGCACCATGGGCAGGCGCTGCGGACCGCTGTCCCGGCTGCTGCTCAGCTATGATTTCACCTTTCTGGCGCTGCTGCTGGGCGCAGACAGCCCCCAGGGGCGCTGCCGCTGTCCCGCCGCTCCCTGCCGTGGCCGCTGCTGTATGACGCAGAACGCCGCGCTGGAGCTGGCAGCGGACGAGAGCATGATCCTGAGCTGGTGGAAAATTCAGGACCAGCTGGAGGACGAGTCCGGGTGGAAAAAACTCCTTGCCCGGTTTCTGTCCCTGCTGTTCCGACGCTCCTACCGAAGGGCATCGGAGCGTCAGCCCGCCTTTGACAAAGTGGTCCGGGAACAGCTGGAGGCGCTGCGAAGGCTGGAAACAGAGGGCTGTCCCTCCATGGACCGGCCGGCGGATGCCTTTGCCCGGATTCTGACGGCGGCGGTGCCTGCTGCCGGGGATGCCTTTCGGGACCGGTCGATGGAGCAGCTGCTGTACCACGTGGGGCGCTGGATTTATCTGATCGATGCGTGGGACGACCTGAACGAGGACCTGAAATCCGGCAGCTACAACCCCCTGGTGCTGCGCTTTTCCCTCACAGAAGCCCCGGCGCCGGACAGTCCCGCCGGTGAAAGCGTCCGCCGTACCCTGCTCCACTCCACCAATCTGGCGCTGTCCGCCCTGCGCCTGCTGGACGAAGGGCCCAACACGCCCCTGCTGGAAAACATCCTCTGGGGCGGCCTGCCCATGGTGCAGAATGCGGTACTCAGCGGCCAGTGGAGGGCGCTGAAAAAGCCCCGCATCCGGTAAAGATAAACCAAAAACGACGTATCTGCGGAGATTTTAGTATGATATTGGAAGAATTCGATGCGGCAAAGGCTGCCGTCATCAATCCGGATATGAGCCATCAGAAGCTGGAGGGTTTTCCCGACACCATTGTCTCGGTTTTTTCCTACGACCTGTTTCACCGGCTGCTCGCCTTTTTTGAGGGGAAAGAGATCAGCCAGACTCACGATGTAGACGGAGCCTGGCCAGTGTATGAAGTCCGATACCGGGGAAAAAAGTTTGCCTTTGTCAAGGCAAGGCTGGGCGCTCCGGCCTGTGTGAGTACCTTTGAGGACGTCCTCGCCATGGGCGGTAAACGGATCATCCTTCTGGGCAACTGCGGCGTTCTGGACCGGCGCGTGGAGGACTGCGGGATCATCATTCCCAGAAGGGCCATTCGGGATGAGGGCACCAGCTACCACTACGCCCCCGCATCGGATACCATTGAGGTCAACAGAAACCACGTTGACGTATTCAAACAGGTCTGTGAGCAATTCGGGTATCCTTACATAGAGGGCACCACCTGGACCACTGACGCATTCTATCGGGAAACACCGCAGAAAGTGGCGGCAAGAAAACAAATGGGCGCGGTCTGCGTAGAGATGGAGTGCGCCGCTATGCAGGCGCTGTGTTGCTTCCGGGGTGCAGAGTTCTTTCAGTTCTTCTATGCCGGGGACAGTTTGGATCACTCCGGCTGGGATCCCCGCAGCCTGTCCGGAACGGCACGGCTGGCAGACAAGGAAAAGATCGCCCTGCTGGCCTTTGAGTTTGCGTACAGACTGAGCTGATTCCCCTCCATGGGCTCCGTTCGGAGGCAGCAGGCGGCGGGCAGTGTTTCCGCGCCAGAGAAAAAGCGTACAATCCACCGCCACAGAAGGATGGTTATTATGAAAATCGGCAGCAAGGACTTCCGCACCAGCGGACACACCTATATCATGGGCATTTTAAACGTGACGCCGGACTCCTTTTCCGACGGCGGCCGCTGGAACGACCGGGACCGCGCCCTGGCCCATGTGGAGACCATGCTGAAGCAGGGCATGGACATCGTGGACATCGGCGGCGAATCCACCCGGCCGGGGTACACCCCTGTGCCCATTCAGCAGGAAATCGACCGGGTGGTTCCCATTGTTGAGGGGGTAAAGCAGAACTTTGAGGTCCCCATTTCCCTGGACACCTGCAAAAGCGCTGTGGCCAGCGCGGGACTTGCCGCCGGGGCGGACCTCATCAACGATATCTGGGGTCTGAAATACGACCCGGCTCTGGCCAGGGTCATCGCACAAGCTGGGGTCCCCTGCTGCCTGATGCACAACCGGAAGGAGCCGGACTACAGCATGTTTATGGTGGATCTGATCCGCGACGTGGAGCAGACCCTGGACATCGCCCGCCGGGCGGGTATTTCAGAGGATCACATCATTCTGGACCCCGGTGTGGGCTTCGGCAAAACCCATGAGCAGAATCTGGAGGTCATCGACCGTCTGGAGGAGCTGTCCGCCCTGGGATATCCGGTGCTGCTGGGGGCAAGCCGGAAATCCGTCATCGGCAGGACGCTGGATCTGCCTGCGGAGCAACGGCTGGAGGGCACGCTGGTGACCACGGTGTTTGCTGCGCTGAAGGGCTGTATGTTCGTCCGGGTTCACGATGTAGAAGCCAATTTCCGGGCGGTGAAAATGACAGAGGCCCTTCGGCAGGGATACTGAA
>CAMNOL010000027.1 GCA_946546815.1 uncultured Oscillospiraceae bacterium | reverse complement strand
CTGGCCAACACCGTCAAGATCACCATGGGCCCCAAGGGCCGCAACGTGGTGCTGGGCAAGAAGTACGGCGCTCCCCTGATCACCAACGATGGCGTGACCATCGCCAAGGAGATCGAGCTGGAGGACCCCTTTGAGAACATGGGCGCCGCCGTGGTGAAGGAAGTGGCCACCAAGACCAACGACGTGGCCGGCGACGGCACCACCACCGCCACCCTGCTGGCTCAGGCCATCATCAGCGAGGGCATGAAGAACCTGGCCGCCGGCGCCAACCCCATGGTCATGAAGAAGGGCATGGCAAAGGCCACCGCCGCCGCCATTGAGGCCATCAAGTCCAACAGCCAGCCCGTTTCCGGCACGGAGGACATCGCCCGGGTCGGCGCCATTTCCTCCGGCGACGAGACCATCGGCAAGCTGATCGCCGAGGCCATGGACAAGGTCTCCGCCGACGGCGTCATCACCGTGGAGGAGTCCAAGACCGCTGAGACCTATTCCGAGGTGGTCGAGGGCATGCAGTTCGACCGGGGCTATGTGACCCCCTATATGGTCACCGACACCGAGAAGATGGAGGCCGTGCTGGACGATCCCTTCATTCTGATCTACGACAAGAAGATTTCCGTCATCCAGGACCTGCTGCCCGTGCTGGAGCAGATCGCCAAGATGGGCCGTCCCCTGCTGGTCATCGCTGAGGACGTGGAGGGCGAGGCCCTGTCCACTCTGATCGTCAACAACCTGCGCGGCACCCTGAAGGTCTGCTGCGTCAAGGCCCCCGGCTTCGGCGACCGCCGCAAGGAGATGCTCATCGACATCGCCACCCTGACCGGCGGCCAGGTCATCAGCGCCGACACCGGTCTGGAGCTGAAGGATACCCAGCTGTTCCAGCTGGGCCAGGCACGTCAGGTGAAGATCTCCAAGGAGAATACCATCATCGTGGACGGCCAGGGCGATGCTCAGGCCATCAAGGGCCGCGTCGCTCAGATCCGCGCACTCATCGCCAACACCACCTCCGACTACGAGCGTGAGAAGAGCCAGGAGCGTCTGGCCAAGATGGCCGGCGGCGTCGCCGTCATCAAGGTGGGCGCTGCCACCGAGGCGGAGATGAAGGAGAAGAAGCTGCGCGTGGAGGACGCTCTGAACGCCACCCGCGCCGCTGTGGAAGAGGGCATCGTCGCCGGCGGCGGCACCGCTTATGTCAACGCCATTCCCGCTGTCAACGCGCTGATCGACACCCTGGAGGGCGACGAGAAGACCGGCGCCCGCATCATCGCCAAGGCGCTGACCGCCTCCGTGAAGCAGATCGCTGCCAACGCCGGCATCGACGGCTCCGTGGTGCTGGACCGCATCATCAACTCCGGCAAGACCGGCTACGGCTTCGACGCCTACAAGGAAGAGTACTGCGACATGATCCCCTCCGGCATCGTGGACCCCACCAAGGTCACCCGTTCCGCTCTGGAGAACGCCTCCTCTGTCTGCTCCGTGCTGCTGACCACCGAGGCCTGCGTTGTGGATAAGCCCGAGCCCCCCGCACCTGTGGCGGCTCCCGCCCCCGACATGGGCTACTGATTCCAATGAACTCGGCGCCGCTCCCAAGGGGGCGGCGCCTTTCTTTCCATCGCTGTCATCAAGCGGGCGCACACGGTTCGCCCCTCCCCGTTTCCCCCTCTGTGGGTATCACTTACTATGATGAACGAAACTGCAACCTCTCCCCGCCGGCTGGACCATTTGGTCACGGAGCATCAGCAGGGAAAAACCGTCTATGTGCTGCTGCGCTATGTGTTGGGCGTCTCCGGCACCGTGCTGCGCCGCATCAAGTGGCTGGAGGACGGAATTCTGCTGGACGGTCAGCGGGTCACCACCCGTCAGACCGTCAGCGCGGGGCAGCTCCTGTCCATCCGCCTGTCGGACCCCTCTGCGGAGACAGACATCCCTCCGGTGCCCCTCCCCCTGTCCATTGTCTACGAGGACCGGGACATGGTGGTGGTCAACAAAGCCCCCGGTATGCCCTCCCACCCCGGGCCGGGGCACTGGCAGGACAGTCTGGGAAACGCGCTGACCGCCCATTGGCAGGTCTGGGACCCCTGGGCGGTGTTCCACCCGGTGCACCGGCTGGACAAGGGCACCTCCGGCCTGATGGTGACGGCAAAGCACCCCTTTGCCCAGGAGCAGCTGAAGCAGCAGCTCCACACAGAGGCCTTTCGCCGGGTGTATCTGGCGGTGTGTGACGGCACTCCCGCCCCTGACAGCGGAACCATTGACGCCCCCATCGCCCGGGCGGATTCCTCCGTGCTGAAACGGGCCTGCGCCCCGGAGGGCATGGCCGCTGTCACCCACTACCGGACCTTGTTCACCGACGGCCGCCGCTCCCTGGTCCGTCTGGAGCTGGAAACCGGCCGCACCCACCAGATTCGGGTGCACATGGCTCACATCGGCTGTCCGCTGACCGGTGATTTTCTCTACGGCACCGAGCAGCCCGGATTGATTGCCCGCCCGGCGCTGCACTCGGCGGAGCTGTCCCTGCTCCATCCGGTGACAGGGGAACCTCTCTCCTTTTCCGCCCCGCTGCCTGAGGACATCCACAGGCTCCTTCCCTCCGCTGCGCTGTGACTTCACAACAGTTTGGAGCTTGTTTTTCACAGAAAATGATACGGACGGCGTCCCATTCGGATGCCGTCTCTTTTTGCCGGTACAGGAATTCTTTTCTGCTGCCTATTGACATCCCGCCCCTTCTGGAGTATTCTTATATTGAACATATGAACAATCGTTCATATGTTACTGTAATAGAGCAAGATTCAAAAATACCGGCACAAAGGAAGGAGTACAAAATCATTCAGAACGAGGCGGAGGACGCAGGCAGGCTGACGCCTGTCAAGGACGACAACGAAGTTATGGAGGATTTTGCGCCCTGAACTGTGTCAGGATTTTTGAAGATTGCGATAGGAAAGCTGGTGTCTTTATGAACAGCAAGACCGTTCCTTCCAATGAAAAACCGGAGATGAGCCATCTCTCCGCTGAAGAGATACACGAACACCGTGATTCCTGCGGCTGCGACCATCACCACCACCATGAGCATGGCGACTCCTGCGGCTGTGAGCATGAGCATCACCACGAACACAGTGATTCCTGCGGCTGCGAGCATCATCACCACGGGCACGGCGACTCCTGCGGCTGCGACCATCACCACCACCATGAGCATGGCGACTCCTGCGGCTGCGACCATCACCACGAACACGGCGATTCCTGCGGCTGTGAGCATCATCACCACGAACACGGCGATTCTTGCGGCTGTGAGCATCATCACCACGAGCACGACGACTCCTGCGGCTGTGGCCATGAGCATCACAAGGATGAACATAAGAACCTCAGCTCCGCCGGGGAATTGAACATCTACACCGTGGAGCACATGGACTGCGCCAACTGCGCCGCCAAGGTGGAACGGCTCATCAACCAGCTGGACAGCGTGGACGAGGCCGTCCTCACCTACTCCACCAAACAGCTCCGGGTCTGGTCCGCCACCCCGCAGCGGGCGCTGGCGGATATCAAGGCCGCCGTGGCACAGGCCGAACCCGAGTGGGAAGTGGTTGTTCCGGCGTCTGCAAACGCGCAGAAAACCGCCGGGGAAGAGCCGGAAAACAGCAAGGACATTCCGGTCATTCTCATGGGTGGGGCGGCGCTGCTGGCGGTGCTGGTGCTGACCCACGGGGTCACTGCCCCCTGGGCTGCTCCCGCCAGTCTGGTGCTGTGCCTGCTGGCCTATCTGCTGGTGGGCGGCGGGGTGCTGCGCACTGCCTTCCATAACCTGACCCGGGGACAGGTCTTTGACGAAAACTTCCTGATGTGCGTCGCCACCATCGGCGCCTTTGCCATCGGCGAGTACCCGGAGGCCCTGGGCGTGATGCTGTTCTACCGCATCGGCGAATACTTTGAGGACAAAGCGGTGGCCCGCTCCCGCAGCCACATCATGGAGGCGCTGGACCTGCGGCCCGAGGTGGTGACGCTGGTGCGGGAGGGCGTGGAAACCGTCATTCCCGCAGAGGAGGCCCGGGTGGGCGACCTGATCCGGGTGCACCCCGGCGACCGGATCCCCCTGGACGGCACTGTGATCTCCGGCGAAAGCGAAATCGACACCTCCGCCGTCACCGGCGAACCGGTTCCGGAGTATGTGATGCCCGGGGACGCTGTCATCTCCGGCTGCGTCAACAACACCGGGCTGCTGACCATCCGGGCGGAGGCGGTGCTGGCCGAATCCATGGTCAGCCGGATTTTGAACAGCGTGGAAAACGCCGCCGCCGGAAAGCCCCAGATCGACCGGTTTATCACCCGGTTTGCCCGGATCTACACCCCTGCGGTGGTGGTTCTGGCGCTGCTGGTGGCGGTTGTCCCCTCTCTGGTCAGCGGAAACTGGCTGTATTGGGTGAAAACCGCCTGTACCTTCCTGGTCATCTCCTGCCCCTGTGCGCTGGTGCTCAGCGTGCCCCTGGCCTTCTTTGCCGGCATCGGCGCGGCCTCCGGGGAACAGATTCTGTTCAAGGGCGGCAGCTCCCTGGAGGTGCTGAAGGGCGTGAAAGCGGTGGTCATGGACAAAACCGGCACCCTGACCCAGGGCACCTTCCAGGTCCAGAGCCTGGAACCCGCCCAGGGGGTGGAGGCCGATGACCTGCTGGTGGCCGCCGCCTCCTGCGAAATGCACTCCACCCACCCCATCGCCCGTTCCATTCTGGACGCAGCCGGCACCATGATCCTGTTTACCCCCCGGAACGTGCGGGAAATCGCAGGCAAGGGCATCTGCGCGGAGCATTGGCTGTGCGGCAACCCCGCCCTGCTGGAGGAGAACGGCGTCGTCCTGCCTCCGCTGCCCCTGCGCCCGGGGCAGACCCAGGTCCTTGTGGCAAGGCACGGGGAATATTACGGGAGAATCCTGATTTCCGACATCGTCAAGCCCGGCTCCAAAGAGGCGGTTGCTCAGCTGAAGCAGCTGGGCATGACCTCCGTCATGCTCACCGGCGACCGGGAAGAGGGCGCCCTCTCCGTGGCGGAACAGGTGGGAATCAGCGAGGTGCACGCCCGGCTGCTGCCCCAGGAGAAGCTGTCCGCCCTGGAACAGGTGCGGAAGGAGCACGGGGCGGTGCTGTTTGTGGGGGACGGCATCAACGACGCCCCGGTGCTGGCCGGGGCGGATGTGGGCGGAGCCATGGGCAGCGGCGCCGATGCGGCCATTGAGGCCGCCGACGTGGTGTTCATGACCAACGAACCCACCGCCATTCCCAAAGCCATCCGCATCGCCAGAACCGTCAACCGCATCGCCCGGGAAAACGTGGTCTTTGCCCTCTCCGTCAAGGCGGCGGTGCTGGTGCTGGGCCTGTGCCACCTGGCGAATATGTGGTTTGCGGTGTTTGCCGACACCGGCGTGGCCATGATCTGTATTGCAAATTCCATCCGGATTCTGCACCAGAAACACTGATCAGCTCTTGAATCATAAACGAAACAGCGGCGAACCGTAACAGTTCGCCGCTGATATTTTCCTCAGGGGTTATTATGGTCCGGCCCCATGGCTGGGGAGCCGGTCATTCCATCCGGCAGTTGGAGCTTCCCCACCCGCCGGCTTTGGCTGCGTCGGGAATCAGTAGCAGACGCCCTGCGCCAGCATGGCCTCGGCAACCTTCAGGAAGCCGGCGATGTTGGCGCCCGCCTGGATGTCGCCTGCGGTGGCATACTTCTCGGCGGCGGCGGCGCAGTCTGCATAAATGGTCTCCATGATGCCCTTCAGCTTGGAATCCACCTCGTCGAAGGTCCAGCTCAGGCGCTCGGAGTTCTGGGACATCTCCAGGCCGGAGGTGGCGACACCGCCGGCGTTGGAAGCCTTGCCGGGGCTGTACAGCAGGCCGGCGCCCTTGATGACCGCAATGGCCTCGGGGGTGCAGGGCATATTGGCGCCTTCAAACACGCCGATGGCGCCGTTGGCGACGATGGCCTTTGCGGACTCCTCGTCGATCTCGTTCTGGGTGGCGCAGGGCATGGCGATGTCAGCCTTGACGGTCCAGATGCCCTTGCAGCCTTCCACATACTTGGCGGTGGGGACATAGTCCAGATAGGTCTTGATGCGCGCACGCTTCTGCTCCTTGATGACCTGGATCACCTTGAAGTCGATGCCGTTCTCGTCCACAATGTAGCCGTTGGAGTCGGACATGGCGATGACCTTGCCCCCCAGCTGGGTGGCCTTCTGGTTGGCGTAGGTGGCCACGTTGCCGGAGCCGGAGACGATGACGGTCTTGCCCTCAAAGGACTGGCCGTTGGCCTTCAGGTAGGCGTTGGCGAAGTAGCACAGACCGAAGCCGGTGGCCTGGGTACGGGCCAGGGAGCCGCCGTAGGTCAGGCCCTTGCCGGTGAGCACGCCGGTGAAGGAGTTGGTCAGGCGCTTGTACTGGCCGAACATATAGCCGATCTCCCGGGCGCCCACGCCGATGTCGCCGGCGGGCACGTCGGTGTCGGGGCCGATGTGCTTGACCAGCTCGGTCATAAAGCTCTGGCAGAACCGCATCACTTCGGCGTCAGACTTGCCCTTGGGGTCGAAGTCGGAGCCGCCCTTGCCGCCGCCCATGGGCAGGGTGGTCAGAGCGTTCTTGAAGATCTGCTCAAAGCCCAGGAACTTGATGATGGACAGGTTCACGTTGTTGCGGAAGCGCAGGCCGCCCTTGTAGGGACCGATGGCGGAGTTGAACTGAACACGGTAGCCCCGGTTCACCTGCACCTTGCCGGCATCGTCCACCCAGGGAACACGGAACAGGATGGTGCGCTCCGGTTCTACCATACGGCCGATGATGTTCTGCTGCTCATAGCGGGGATCGGCCTCCACAACGGGAACCAGGGTCTCCAGAACCTCGTGGACGGCCTCCAAAAACTCCGTCTGCTCGGCGTAGCGGGCAGCCAGCTCTTCATAGATACCATTCAGATATGCGTTGTTGATTGCCATGATAATACATCCTTTCCGATTATGGGTTCAGCCGATGCCTCGGCTGGTTGGGGCGATTCGAATGTCAACTCCGAATTCCTGGGGGATGGAAGCCGTACCGGAAACTGTCCCTCCGACTTCGCTGTCTTGACAATACTATACCGCAGCCTGCGGATTTTTGCAAGTAAAAATTACAAAATTTCTAAAATGAACGGCTGCTTGCAGATTTTCCCCTTGTTTTTGCAATTTGTCCCTTCTCAACTTTCATTTTTACCGCTTTAGCGCAATAAAACGAAGGGATTCCTGCAATTTCCGGCCCTGGGCCTGCCACGGAGGGGGGCAATTCCTCCCAAATTCGCCGTTTTCTTCCGGTTTTCAGGGATTGACACAGTGTTTCCCGGAGTTGACAAAGAAAAAAGTCCGCCAATTCCCATTTCACACAGAAACAGGAACTGACGGAATCCTCCGCTGTGCTCCCCGGTCCGGTCAGTCCAGCTGAGCCAGAAACAGCCCATGCAAATCCGGTGCGGCACGCCTCAGGTTGCCCACCCGGTTGTCCTTGAGGAAGCAGTGCTGGGTCTCCCCCACCGCGTTCAGCTCCCCGGTGAGGGCGTTGCGCACCTGGTAGGAAAAGACAAACCGGACGCCGTTGTACTGCTTCAGCTTCACGGTGATGGCCACGTCGTCCCCAAAGTGGGTCATGTTCTTGTACTCGCAGTGCACGCTGACCACCGGCACCACGATGCCCCGCTGCTCCACCTCCCGGAAGTCGATGCCGATCTGGTTCATCCAGTCGATGCGGGCCTCCTCAAACCAGCGGATATAATTGCTGTGGTGGACAATGGCCATCTGGTCGGTCTCATAGTACTTTGCGTTGTGGATATAGGGCTTGTATTCCATAAGCCGCTCCTTTCTCGGACATTTCCTTTTCAGTCCGGGGAATCTCCCTTGTATGGTACCGCCCGCAGCGCTTCTCCCACCGACTGAACCCGAACGGTTCCTGCGGTGAGGTCCAGAATCTGCCGGGCGAAGGCCTCCTCGCTCTCCTCAGGCAGCAGCGCCCGGAGGGTCACGTCTGCGCCGTACTCCGTATCGGTGACCACACCCTTCCACGCCGGAACCTCCTGGGCAATGCGGCTGAACAGGCTGTAGGAGCAGGGAATGGACACCTCCACCCACCGCCGCACCACGGAGATGCCCGCGGCGTCCAGGGCGTCCTTGGCGCTTTTGGTGTAGGCTCGGCACAGACCTCCGGCCCCCAGCAGCACGCCGCCGAAGTACCGGGTGACCACGCACACCACATCGGTGACCCCCTCCTTCTGGAACACGTTGAGCATGGGCTGTCCCGCAGTGCCCTGGGGCTCCCCGTCGTCGCTGTAGCGCACGGTGCCCTCTCTGAGGATGTAGCACCAGCAGTTGTGACGGGCGTCGTGATACTGCTTTTTCATGGCGTCGATGAAGGCCCGGGCCTCCTCCTCGCTCTCCACATGGCGGACCTTGCCCAGAAAGCGGGAGCGCTTCTCCACATATTCCGCGTCGCCGGCCCGGGTGGGGATGTAGTATTCGGTCATTGTTCTTCCTCCTTCCCCCAAAGGTAAAGCAGGTACCGCTTTTTCTCGATCTTCACAGCTCCCAGGTCTCCTTTTTCTCCGGCAGCGGCGGGTCGCAGAACTGCCGCACCTGACCCAACGTCTTGGGGGTGCAGACCGCCGTCACCAGAATGGCGTCGGCGTAGTCCACCTGCTCCACCTTGGCCTCCCGGTAGAGCATGTCCACCACGCCGCCCTGGTCGTAGGGGATTTTCAGCGTGACCCTTTTCGCCCCCTGGTCCAGCCGCTTGCCGATGGCAGAGACCAGCTCCTCCAGCCCCTCCCCGGTTTTGGCGCTGATGCACACCACGTCCTCTCCGTGGGGGCGGATCTCCGGGCTGTACAGGTCGCACTTGTTGAACACCCGGATGCAGGGGGTCTGCTCCGCTCCCAGCTCCCGAATCAGCTGGTCTACCACCCGGGCCTGGGTGCGCCACTCCGGGCTGCTGTAGTCGATGACGTGGAGCAGCAGGTCTGCGTACTGCAATTCTTCCAGCGTGGCCTTGAAGGCCTCCACCAGGTGGTGGGGCAGCTTGCGGATAAAGCCAACGGTGTCGGAGATCAGCACCGAGCAGGTGTCAGAGAGTTCCAGGGTGCGGGTGGTGGTGTCCAGGGTGTCAAAGAGCCGGTTGTTGGCGGGGATGTCGGAGTCCGTCAGCCGATTCAGCAGGGTGGACTTTCCCGCGTTGGTGTAGCCCACAATGGCCACCACCGGCACCTCGTTTTTCACCCGGCGGTCCCGCTGCACCGCACGCACCCGGCGCACTTCCTTCAAATCCTGCTCCAGCTTCTGGATTTTACGCCGGATGTGACGGCGGTCCGTCTCCAGCTGGGTCTCGCCGGGGCCGCGGGTGCCGATGGGGGACTTGCCGCCGGCGGCGTTCTGTCGCACCAGATGGGTCCACATACCGGTGAGCCGGGGCAGCAGGTACTTGTACTGAGCCAGCTCCACCTGCAGGCGGCCTTCGGCGGTGCGGGCGCGCTTGGCAAAAATGTCCAGGATCAGCGCTGCTCGGTCCATGACCTGCACGCCCATGTCCTCGGTGAGCACCCGCACCTGAGCCGGGGAGAGCTCGTTGTCAAAGATGACCAGGTCCGCCCCCGCGGCCTGTGCGATCTCCCGGACCTCCTGCACCTTGCCCTCGCCGATAAAGGTTCTGGCGTCGGGGGTGTCCTTGTTCTGCAGCACCGTGCCCAGGGTCTCGCCCCCGGCGGTCTCCAGCAGGGCCTCCAGCTCCTCCAGGGTGGTCTCCGAAGCGTTGTCCTGGTCGGGCAGGCTCCGGGCATTGAGGCCCACCAGGATGGCCCGGTTCATTTTTTCTTCGTTCAGTGTCGTTTCCGGCATAAATACCTCTTATTCTTTCACATATACTTCCACGATCTGTCCGATGTACATGGTGTGCCAGTCGTGGGCGGGGTACCAGCGCTGGTCAATGCCGTCTCCCTCG
Source organism: uncultured Oscillospiraceae bacterium (assembly GCA_946546815.1). GTDB lineage: Bacteria > Bacillota > Clostridia > Oscillospirales > Oscillospiraceae > Onthomonas. The sequence continues at coordinate 8,664 of CAMNOL010000027.1, read as the reverse complement.
GTGAGATACTCGGGTCCCATGGGCTGGGCGTACTGCTTCCTGCACACCAGCACCAGCTCCGCCTCCTCCATGTAGGGGGCGCCGCACTCCGCCGCCTTCATGGTGAAACCGCACTCTTTGATCTTATCCACGTCCCTGCCGGACTTTGAGCCGCAGAACTGCAGCGCCTTCCGGTACTCCTCGGGGAAAAAGGACAGGGTGAAATACTCCTCCCGGTCCACAAAGCCCTTGGTGTGGCGCTGGGGACGGATGTAGCAGGTGGCCACCGGATTCCCCCACATGACGCCCACGCCGCCCCAGCTGGCGGTCATGGTGTTGCAGTCCTCCGGGGTGCCGGCGGTGATGAGCATCCACTGCTTTCCGATGAGATCGAAGGGATTTTTGGTCAACTCTTCGGGTGCAATCTTCTTAAACATCATTGATTCCTCCAAAGTTACAGATGATAGTATTATAGTATATTCACCGGAAAAAGAAAAGTCCGGTTTCCACAGAACATTCTGTAGAAATCGGCGAAAATAACCCATTTTCCAACTTCTCCCCCTGTCAGCGCGCTGTTAACAGAAGAAAAAGGGCGCACCCGCTCAGGATGCGCCCCAGATGTTGCTTGATTCAGTTGCAGACGGGATCAGTGCACGGGATGGGGGCCGGCAGCGACGATCTTGGCGTCCATGTTGGCGTACTTCTTGGTGAAGTTCTTCTCGAACATGTCAGCCAGCTTGTTGGCGGACTCCAGGTACTCCTCCTCGGTCTTGCCGCAGACCTTCCAATAGTTCTTGGGGATCAGGACCTCGTCGGGCACGTTGGTGATGTGGGTGGGCACTTCCAGGTTGAAGATCTCGTCATGGACGGTCTCGGCGTTGGCCAGCTCACCGTTCAGAGCGGCGGTGACCATGGCGCGGGTGTAAGCCAGCTTCATGCGCTTTGCGCCGGAAGCAGCGCTGCCGCCGGCCCAGCCGGTGTTGACCAGGTAGACCTGAGTGCCGTACTGATCCAGCTTGGCGCCCAGCATATTGGCGTACACGGAGGGATCGCAGGGCATGAAGGGCTCGCCGAACAGGGTGGAGAAGGTGGGCACGGGCTCGGTGATGCCGCGCTCGGTGCCGGCGACCTTGGAGGTGAAGCCGGTGACGAAGTGATACATAGCGGCCTCGCGGGTCAGCTTGGAGATGGGAGGCAGGACGCCGAAAGCGTCAGCGGTCAGGAAGACCACGGCCTTGGGCACGCCGCCCACACCGGGGATAGCAGCGTTGGAGATATAGTCAACGGGATAGCCCACGCGGGTGTTCTCGGTCAGGGTGTTGTCGTCGAAGTCGAACTCGCGGGTCTCCTCGTCCATGATGACGTTCTCTACCAGGGAGCCGAACTTGATGGCGTGGTAGATCTCAGGCTCCTTGTCCTCGCGCAGGTTGATGCACTTGGCATAGCAGCCGCCCTCAAAGTTGAACACTCCCTCGGGAGTCCAGCCGTGCTCGTCGTCACCGATCAGCATGCGGCTGGGGTCAGCGGACAGGGTGGTCTTGCCGGTGCCGGACAGACCGAAGAAGATGGCGGTGTCGTGGGTCTCGGGGTCCATGTTGGCGGAGCAGTGCATGGGCAGCACGTCTTCCTTGGTCATGACGTAGTTCATGGTGGAGAAGACGGACTTCTTGATCTCGCCGGCGTACTGAGAACCGGCAATGATGATCATCTTGGCCTCATAGTCGATCATGATCGCGGCCTCGGAGTGGACGCCATCCACCTCGGGATCACACTTGAAGCCGGGGGCGGCGACCAGGGTGTAGTCAGGCTCGCCGTAGTTGGCCAGCTCCTCCGCGTTGGGGCGGATCAGCAGCTGGTGGATGAACAGGTTCTGAGAAGCCAGCTCATTGATGATGCGGAACTTCTTGGTGTACTTGCGGTCAGCGCCAGCCATGCCGTCGAAGATGAAGACCTCACGGCCCTGCAGGTAAGCCATGACCTTGCCCTTGATGGCGTTGAACTTTTCGCGGCTGATGGGCACGTTCACGCTGCCCCATGCGATCTCGTCATGGATGGTGGGGGTGTCAACGATGAACTTGTCTTTGGGGGAGCGGCCGGTGTACTTGCCGGTGGTGACCACCAGAGCGCCGGTGCTGGACAGCTTGCCTTCGCCGCGGCGCAGAGCAGCCTCGGTCAGCTGGGCGGGAGTCAGGTTACGATAAACAGCCTTGGGCCCAATGATGCCCAGCTTCTCGATGCCATAGGTTTCCATAGGAAAAACCTCCTTCAATTTTTTCTGAATACGAATTACTTTTGATTCACTTAGGCGGCGGAGCACAGCATAGTATCCCCGCCTTTTTACTAAGTAAAAAAATTATAACACAGGATTTGGAAACTTTTCAACTGCCCTCATATAAAAAACTCTGCAACATTTACACCATTTTTGTGCGGAATGACTACGCGGTTTCGCCTAATCCCCTCTCTTTTTTGCACCAACTTTTGCATCAGCCTGACTTGCTGTCCCCGGCGCATCCCCCCAGCCCTCCGTTCCTTCCTTTCGCGCCCTTCCCATGGGGGGTACCTTTGAAAAAAATCTCGGAGAATACGAAAAAACCTCTTGTCATTTTCCCGTTTCGGTGCTATGATGTTAGGGCTGTACATTACGCCAGCAAATTTATTGATTGAGGTGAACACACCATGAAAGCAGGTATCCATCCTGATTATCAGCAGACCACCATTCGTTGTCTGTGCGGCGCTGTTTATCCCACCGGCTCCACCAAAAAGGATATCCGCGTGGAAGTTTGCGCCAAGTGCCATCCCTTCTTTACCGGCAAGCAGAAGATGGTCGACACCGGCGGACGCGTCTCCCGCTTCAACAAGAAGTTCGGTCTGGACAAGTAATCAGCTTGTTAATGAAAAAATGCGTTGTGTCTTTCGGACACGGCGCTTTTTTCTTTTTCGTCCCCTTTCTTTCCCCTCGGTTTTCCCGCCCTGAATTGACAAGGCTTTCCGGAATCGGTATAATCATCTGTGGCGCGTCCCCCAAAGGCGCGCTGTTATAAAACCGAATTTTTTCAGCCGTTGTTCCGGCTGCCTCAGAGGGGAGAAAAATGCGATGAAATTTACAAAAATGCACGGCTGCGGCAACGACTACGTCTATGTGGACTGCACGAAGGAAGCCCTCCCCGACCCCGGCGCCGTCGCCCTTCAGGTCAGCGACCGCCACTTCGGCATCGGCTCCGACGGCCTGATCCTGATCTGCCCCTCCGAAACAGGGGACTTCCGCATGAGAATGTTCAACGCCGACGGCAGCGAGGGCGCCATGTGCGGCAACGGCATTCGCTGCGTGGCCAAGTTTGTCTACGACAAGGGCCTGACCCGCAAGAAGCGCATCGCGGTGGAGACCCTGGGGGGCATGAAATACCTGGATCTGACGGTGGAGGACGGCAAGGTCTCCAAGGTCCGGGTGGACATGGGGGCGCCCGTTCTGGAAGCGGAGCGAATCCCTGTCGTCGGACTGGGCGAGAAGGTGGTGGGCGCCCCCGTCACTGTGGGCGGCAAGGACTGGACCATGACCTGCGTGTCCATGGGCAACCCCCACGCGGTGGTGTGGTGTGACGATGTGGACGGGCTGGACATCGAAGCCATCGGCCCCCAATTTGAACACCACCCCATGTTCCCGGACCGGGTGAACACCGAGTTTGTCAAGGTGCTGGACCGCCGCAACGTGCAGATGCGGGTCTGGGAACGGGGCAGCGGCGAGACCCTGGCCTGCGGCACCGGAGCCTGCGCCACGGCGGTGGCCTGCTTCCTCAACGGCCTCACCGAGTCCAAGGTCACCGTTCACCTGCTGGGCGGCGACCTGGAGATCGAGGTCACCGACGGCAGCGTGTTCATGACCGGCCCCGCCACCACTGTGTTCGAGGGCGAGTATTGAGTTTCTCCTCTTTGTTCGCTCCCCCCTCCCCTCCGAAAACCGGGAATTTCTCTTGCTCTGGGGCGGGAAACGTGTTATCATTTTTTCAGGTGACGCAACACTTTGTCACCTCATACTATACGATTGAAAAACTCTCTGAATCAGGAGCAGATATCCATGAAAAGACTCATTGATCTGGTTTTCCGCATGAACTACACCCTCCGCCAGGGCTCTCTGGACAGCGACATCTCCGCCGTTGTCTACGATTCCCGCAAGGCGGAGCCGGGCTGCCTCTTTGTCTGTATGCCCGGCGCTGTCACCGACGGCCATAAATACATCCCCGCCGCCATTGAGGCCGGCGCCGCCGCCATCGTGGTGGAGCGGGATGTGGCTGTCCCCTACGAAATCACCGTCATCGAAGTGGACAACGCCCGTCTGGCGCTGGCGGAGCTGTCCGCCGCCTGGTTCGGCCACCCCGCCGAAAAGCTGACCACCATCGGCGTCACCGGCACCAAGGGCAAAACCACCACCACCTACATGATCAAGGGCATCCTGGAGAAGGCGGGCCTGCCCACCGGTCTCATCGGCACCATTGAGGTGGTCATCGGCGACAAGCACATCCACTCTGTGAACACCACCCCGGAATCCTGGCTGGTGCAGAAGTATTTTGCCGACATGGTGGACGCGGGCATCCAATACGTGGTCATGGAGGTCTCCTCCCAGGCGCTGAAAATGGACCGGGTCTCCGGTTTCACCTATGACTACGGCATCTTCACCAACCTGGAGCCGGACCACATCGGCCCCGCCGAGCACGCCGACATGGACGAGTATATCCACTGCAAGAGCCTGCTGTTCAAGCGCTGCCGGGTGGGCCTGGCCAACGCCGAGGCCGACTACTTCGACCGGGTGCTGGCAGACCACACCTGCGAGCTGGAGACCTACGGCCTCAGCGAGAAGGCCGATCTCCGGGCCACCAACATCCAGCGCATCCACCAGCCCGGCTATCTGGGGGTGGAGTACGACCTGACCGGTCTGGAGCACTACCACGTCAAGGTGGACATTCCCGGCGATTTCACCGTGTATAACTCCCTGGCCGCCATCGCCCTGTGCCGCCATCTGGGGGTTTCTCAGCAGGAGGTGCTGAACGCCCTGGACACCATTCAGGTGAAGGGCCGTCTGGAGATCTATCCCACCCCCGGCGAGTACGTTTTGATGATCGACTACGCCCACAACGCCATGAGCCTGGAGGCGCTGCTCACCAGCATCCGCCTGTACGGGCCCAGCCGCATCATCTGCCTGTTTGGCTGCGGCGGCAACCGGGCCAAAGCCCGCCGCTACGAGATGGGCGAGGTTTCCTCCCGCCTGGCGGATCTGACGGTGGTCACCAGCGACAACCCCCGGGACGAGGACCCCATGGACATCATCAACGACATCCTCACCGGCGTACACAAGGCCGACGGCAAGTACGTCACCATTCCCGACCGGAAGGAGGCCATCGCCTACTGCATGAAGGAGGGCAAGGCCGGCGATATCATCATCCTGGCGGGCAAAGGCCACGAGGATTATCAGGAGATCAAGGGCGTGAAGCACCACATGGATGAGCGCGAGCTGATCGAAGACATTATTGCTGGGAAGTGATCCACATGATTTCACTGGAATTGCTGCTGTATCTGGCCTTTGCGCTGCTGGCGGTGACGCTGGTGCTGGGCATTGTCAAGCGGCTGCTGAAGCTGGTGCTGTTCTGTGCACTGGTGATGGCGGTGCTGGCGGTGCTGGGCGGAATCTTCTGAGCGCCTCTTCCCTGTTATCCCCTGAAACGGAACTATATTTTTCTGAATTCCACGCAAAGGAGGAGCGAACATGAGCTTGATCAAAGGCACCCATCACATCTCCCTGAAGCCCGTAGGCCGGGAGCAGCTGGCTGAAACCCTGCACTTCTACTGTGACCTGCTGGGCCTGGAGGTCATCCGCCGCTGGGAGGACGGCTCCGGCGCATTTGTCTGGACCGGAAACTCCATTCTGGAGATCAACGACAACGGCGAGGAGACCAAGCCCCAGGGCAGCATCCACCATTTCGCCCTGCTCACCGATGACGTGGACGAGTGTGTGCGGATTGTCCGGGAAGCCGGCTATGAAATCACCATTGAGCCGAAAAATCTGGTGCTGGAGCACGCCGAGGGCCCCATGCCCATCCGCATGGCCTTCTGCAAAGGCCCGGTGGGGGAGGACGTGGAGTTTTTCGCTGAGCTGTGACCGCTCCCAAGGGGACTGCACCGCCCTGTCAATGGGCATCATAAGTATAACATCTGACCCACAAAAAGAGAGGGAATACACGATATGAAACGAGTCATCACCTACGGCACCTTTGACCTGCTTCACTACGGTCACATCAACCTGCTGCGCCGGGCCAAGGCGCTGGGAGACTACCTGGTGGTGGTGGTCTCCTCCGACGAGTTCAACTGGAACGAAAAGCACAAGAAGTGCTACTTCACCTACGAACAGCGCAAGGCGCTGGTGGAGGCCATCCGCTATGTGGACCTGGTGATCCCCGAGGAGAGCTGGGACCAGAAGCGCACCGACGTGCACGAGTACCACATCGACACCTTCGTCATGGGTGACGACTGGGAGGGCAAGTTTGACTTTCTGAAGGAAGAGGGCGTTGAGGTGGTCTATCTGCCCCGGACGCCGGAGATCAGCACCACCCAGATCAAGCACGACCTGAACATGAGCGAAAAGAAGTAATCCCCTGTAACCCAGAGAAAAAGCACCGGAGAGCCTGGACTCTCCGGTGTTTCTGTATTTTTTGGGGTGTTTTGTTGTCAGGCCAGCTTTGCCTCCAGCTTCTCCCGGATGGCTTTCAGGAATTCCCCGCTGTTGACCTTCCGGGCGGGGTTCTCCCCTTCCCACAGGCCCACCAGGTCCCCGGTCATGACGCCGGACTCAATGACCTCAATGACCGAGGCCTCCAGCTTGTCCGCGTAGTCCTGCAGGTCGGTCAGGCCGTCCAGCTCCCCCCGCTTCCGCAGCGCCCCGGACCAGGCAAAAATGGTTGCCACCGGGTTGGTGGAGGTCTCCTCCCCTTTCAGGTAGCGATAATAGTGGCGGGTGACGGTGCCGTGGGCGGCCTCGTACTCGTAATTTCCGTCGGGGCTGACCAGCACGGAGGTCATCATGGCCAGGGAGCCGAAGGCGGTGGAGACCATGTCGCTCATAACGTCGCCGTCGTAGTTCTTCAGCGCCCAGATGAAGCCGCCATTGGAGCGGATGACCCGGGCCACCGCGTCGTCAATCAGGGTGTAGAAGTACTCCAGGCCCAGGGCCTCGAACTGCTCCTTGTACTCATTTTCGTAGATTTCAGCAAAAATGTCCTTAAACGTGTGGTCATACTGCTTGGAAATGGTGTCCTTGGTGGAGAACCACAGGCTCTGCCTGGTGGACAGGGCGTAGTTGAAGCAGGAGCGGGCAAAGGACTGAATGGAGCTGTCCTTGTTGTACAGGCCCTGGAGCACGCCGGGGCACTCAAAGTCATATACCGTCTGAGAGAAGGTGGTCTTGCCGTCCTCGGACTCATAGCTCAGGGTGGCCCTGCCCGGGGCTGGGACCCGGAACTCGGTGTCCCTGTACACGTCGCCGTAGGCGTGGCGGGCGATGGTGATGGGCTGCTTCCAGTTTTTCACCACCGGGTTGATGCCCTTGACCATAATGGGCGCGCGGAACACGGTGCCGTCCAGAATGGAGCGGATGGTACCGTTGGGACTCTTCCACATCTGGGAGAGGTTGTACTCCTTCACCCGCTGGGCGTTGGGGGTGATGGTGGCGCACTTCACCGCCACGCCGTACTTTTTGTTGGCGTTGGCCGCGTCCACAGTGATCTGGTCTTTGGTCGCCTCCCGCTGCTCCAGTCCCAGGTCGTAGTACTCCGTATTCAGCTCCACAAAGGGCAGGATCAGCTCGTCCTTGATCTGCCGCCACAGGATCCGGGTCATTTCGTCGCCGTCCATCTCCACCAGCGGCGTTTTCATCTTGATCTTTTCCATAAACACGCTCCGTTTCCGTTGAAAGTTTCATTCACTAAATCGGGTTCAGTATACACGACAACCGGCAAAAATGCAACCGCCATCCGTGAGAAATGCAGATTTCTCCGAAAAATTCCCTGATGCCCGGCCAGTTCTGCAAACGCCGCCGCCATCTCTTTCATCAAAGGACCACATAGGTGACGCCGTTGTTATACCGGTCCAGGTCCCGGTCCCTGCGCAGCTCCGGGGCTTTGGAAAAGGCGCTGAGGGTGGCGGACTCAAAAATGGAGAACTTCTCCCCGGGGATCACCTCTTTGACCTGGTTCAGGCTCTTCTGCTTCTCCAGCTCCCGGCGCACCGCCACCCGGATTTTGCCGCCCTTGCCCGAGCTGCCGTAGCCGTGGATGAGCTTGAGCACCGCACAGCCCATGCGGCGGGTGGTGTACAGCTCCCCCGTCAGACGGCGCAGCGCCTGCTCCACCGTGGGCATTCCATGCTCCAGATTGACTTCCCTCACCGCACTTCTCATGGCCGATTCGCTCCCTTTCCCCTGAATTCCTGCAAAATCCGTACAGACTGTCCGGAACAGTGTATCACAGTTTCTGTCCTTTCACAAGATGAGGAAAAATGATTCAGATTTTTTTCAAAAAAGGGTTTACTTTTCCCTTCCAGGCTGTTATAATGTTTTCTGCTGAAAACCTGCACCCGTAGTTCAATGGATAGAGCGTCAGATTCCGGTTCTGAATGTTGGGGGTTCGAGTCCCTTCGGGTGTA
>CAMNOL010000026.1 GCA_946546815.1 uncultured Oscillospiraceae bacterium | reverse complement strand
AACATTCTGACAGGAGGCCCCTATGTCCTTTGTTCATTTGCATGTTCATACAGAATTTTCCCTGCTGGACGGTGCCTGCCGCATCACCGGGCTGGTCAAGCGGGTCAAGGAGCTGGGACAGACTGCCGTGGCCATTACGGACCACGGCAATATGTACGGGGTCATTGACTTTTACAAGGCCTGCAAGGCGGAGGGAATCCGGCCCGTCATCGGCTGCGAGGTCTACGTGGCCCCCCGGACCCGCTTTGACAAGGTGCGGGAGCTGGACAGCGAGGCCCGGCACCTGGTGCTGCTGTGCAAAAACGAGCAGGGCTACCGGAATCTGTCCTACATGGTCAGTCAGGCCAATCTGGAGGGCTTTTACAACCGCCCCAGAATCGACCTGGACCTGCTGCGCCAGCACCACGAAGGGCTGATTGCCCTGTCCGCCTGCCTGGCGGGAGAGCTGCCCCGGATGCTGATGGATGACCGCTATGAGGAGGCGAAAGCCCACGCGCTCATGATGCGGGAGCTGATGGGGGAAGGAAACTACTACCTGGAGATCCAGGACCACGGCATCGACAAGCAGCAACTGGTCATTGAGGGCATGGCCCGGCTCCACCGGGAGACTGGCATTCCGCTGGTGGCCACCAACGACGCCCACTATCTCACCCGGGAGGATGCCCAGGCTCAGGACGTGCTGATGTGCGTCCAGATGGGCAAGACCCTGGACGACCCGGGACGGATGCGCTTTGAAACCGACGAGTTCTACATCAAGAGCGAGGAGGAGATGGTGGATCTGTTCCCGGACTACCCGGAGGCCATCCAGAACACTGCCCGGATCGCAGAGCAGTGCCAGCTGGAGTTTGAGTTCGGCCACTACCACCTGCCGGAGTTCAAGTACCCGGAAGGCTACGACGGAGACAGTCTCTTTGCCAAATGGTGCTATGAGGGCTTTGAAAAGCGGTATCCGGACAATCCGAAGGGTTATAAAGAACGCTTGAAATACGAAATGGATATGATTCACAAGCTGGGCTTTGTGGATTACTTCCTCATCGTTGCGGACTTTGTCAATTACGCCAAAGGGCAGGACATCCCGGTGGGACCCGGGCGCGGCAGCGCCGCCGGCTCCATGGTGGCCTACTGCATGGAGATCACCGACGTGGACCCCATGAAGTACGACCTGTACTTTGAGCGGTTCCTGAACCCGGAGCGGGTGACCATGCCGGATATCGACATGGACTTCTGCTACCGCCGCCGCGGCGAGGTCATCGACTATGTGAACCGCCGCTACGGCAGCGACCACGTGGCACAGATCGTCACCTTCGGCACCATGGCCGCCCGGGGCGTGATCCGGGACGTGGGGCGGGTGATGAACTTCCCCTACAACGAAACGGACCAGCTGTCCAAGCTGGTGCCCACCTCCCTGCACATCACCCTGGATGACGCGCTGAAGCTGTCCAAGGAGCTGCGGGAGCGGTATGAAAATGACCCCCGGGTCCGCCGGCTCATCGACACCAGCCGGAAAATCGAGGGAATGCCCCGCCACGCCTCCAAGCACGCGGCGGGGGTGGTCATCACCCGGCGTCCGGTGTATGAATACGTCCCCCTGGCCAAAAATGACGAGTCTGTGGTCACCCAGTACATTATGACCACGCTGGAGGAGCTGGGCCTGCTGAAAATGGACTTCCTGGGCCTGCGGAACCTGACGATTCTGGACGACGCCCAGAAGATGATCCGGCAGAAGAAGCCGGACTTCGATGTGCACACCATTCCGGAGAACGACCCCCAGACCTTCAAAATGCTGCAGGAGGGCAAGACCGCAGGAGTGTTTCAGATGGAGTCCGCCGGCATGACCGGGGTGTGCGTCCAGATGAAGGCCTCCAGCATTGAGGACCTGACCGCCATTGTGGCGCTGTACCGGCCGGGCCCCATGGAATCCATTCCCAAGTTCATCGCCAGCAAGCTGGACCCGGGAAAGATCAGCTACCTCCACCCCAGCCTGGAGCCCATTCTGTCCGTCACCTACGGCTGCATCGTCTATCAGGAGCAGGTCATGATGATCTTCCAGCAGCTGGCCGGGTACTCCCTGGGCGGCGCAGACATGGTGCGCCGGGCCATTTCCAAGAAAAAAGCCAAGCAGATTCAGCAGGAGGAGCACGCCTTCATTTACGGCGACCCCGAGCGGGGCATCACCGGCTGCGTGGCCAACGGCATCCCGGAGGACATCGCCAAGGCCATCTACAGCGACATCTACGACTTTGCAAACTACGCCTTCAACAAGGCCCACGCGGTGTGCTACGCCATTGTGGCCTATCAGACCGCCTATTTCAAATGCCATTACCCCTGTGAGTACATGGCCGCGCTGCTGACCAGCGTGCTGGACTCCAGCGAAAAGGTGGCGGAGTACATCGCCGCCTGCAAGGACATGGGGATTCAACTGCTGGCTCCGGACATCAACGAGTCCGGGGCGGACTTCACCGTCTCCGGGGAGAACATCCGCTTCGGTCTGGCCGCCATCAAAGGTGTTGGCCGGGGGCTGGTGCAGAACATCGTCCGGGAGCGGCAGCAGAAGGGAAGCTTCCGCAGCTTTCAGGATTTTTGCCAGCGGGTCTATGATTGCGACTTAAACCGCAGGGCATTGGAAAACATGATAAAGTGCGGAGCGCTGGACTGCCTCGGCGCCCGGCGCAGCCAGCTGATGAAGGTGATGAACCCGGTGATGGACGGCATCGCCGGCGCCCACAAGCGCAATCTGGAGGGACAGTTCGACCTGTTCGGCGGCATGGACGCGGACAGCGGCGCACCAGAGGTGCCCCTGCCCAGCATTCCGGAGTACACTCCGGAAGAGAAAATGAAAATGGAGCGGGAGACCACCGGCCTGTATCTCTCCGGACACCCCATGGACCACTACCGGGACACCGCCAGAAAGAGCGGAGCTGTTTCTATCGGCGGGGTGATGAGCGACTTTGCCGACGAGAACGGCCCTCACATTTACCACGATGAGCAGCGGCTCCGACTGGCCGGAGTGGTGACCGCCGTCCGGCGCAAGACCACCCGGAGCAACAGCCTGATGGCCTATGTGACCATGGAGGATGATATCAGCTCCATTGAAGTGCTGTGCTTTGCCCGCACGCTGGAGGAGTCCGGAGGGCTGCTGCAGGAGGGAAAAATCGTGCTGATGGAGGGGCGCATCTCTGTCCGGGACGAGAAGGCCCCCCAGCTGCTTGCAGACCGGGTGTATACGCTGGAAAACGGCCCGGTGCCGGAAAGCCGGAATCCGGGCAGCTGGAGCCGGGGGCCCATACCGCCCCGGGACGCGTATCCCCGGGAGCAGACGCCCCCCGGCCGCCCGGGCAGGCTGTTTGTGCAGGTGCCCACGCTGGAGGATGCTCGGGTGCGGAAAATCAGACAGTATCTGGTGATGTTTCCCGGAACGGACCGGCTGGTGCTGTACTGTGCGGACACCAAGAAGAAGTACGCCATCGGCTGCATGATTCACCCCTCCCTGGTGAGGGCGCTTCAGAAGCTGGTGGGAGAAGAGAATGTGGCGGTGCGGCAGTGAGGGAGCACGGAGCGCCCTCGGAAGCCCCTGCCCCACGGGAGCCAATATGAACCGACCAACAAAAGAGGCTGCGAAGCAGCATCTCACCGCCGCCAGAGACGCTGCGAAGGAGCGTCTGCAGCGGCCAAAGGAAAATATTTTCAAACGCATCGCCATCATCCTGTCCCACCGTCTGCTGCTGACCCTGCTCCTCATCGGGCTGCAGGTTGCCGCGGTGGTGGCGGCCATTCTGATCTGGTCCCAGTACTTTGTCCGATTTTATTTCATCTGTATCGGCGCCAGCCTGCTGGCGGTGCTGTATATCCTCAACAAGCGCAGTCACCCGGACTACAAGATCGCGTGGATCCTGCCGATTCTGTCGTTCCCCCTCTTCGGCGGAATGCTGTACCTGCTCTTCGGCGGAAACTCTCCCACCAAGCGCAGCCTCCGCCGCATGGAGGGGCTGGAAAATCTAAGCAACAGCGCGCTGTCCATCACGGAGCCGCTGACGGAGGATATGCTGGAGGGCAACCTGGAGGCGGAGAACCAGAGCCGCTATATTTACAAAACCAGCAGCTGTCCCCCCTACGCCTATACGGAAACAGAATACCTGGGCGACGGAGAGCGATATTATAAACGGCTGCTGGAGGAGCTGGAAAAGGCGGAGCACTATATTTTCCTGCAGTATTTTATCATCAAAGAGGGGGTCATGTGGGACACCATTCTGGATATCCTCATCCGGAAAGCGGCCCAGGGCGTGGACGTACGGGTGCTTTACGACGATGTGGGCTGTATGTTCACCCTGCCCCGGGGCTATGCACGGCGGCTGAAGAAGTACGGCATCGAATGCGCGGTGTTCAATCCCTTTGTGCCGGTGGTTTCCCTGCGGCTGAACAACCGGGACCATCGGAAAATATGCGTCATCGACGGACACACCGGCTTCACCGGCGGCTTGAATTTGTCGGACGAGTATATCAACCAGTGGAAGCGCTTCGGACACTGGAAGGATTCCGGCATCCTGCTCCACGGCGAGGCGGTGTGGAGCCTGACAGCGGTGTTTCTGGCCTGCTGGGACTACACCCGGGGCATTGAGGAGAACCTGGACGCCTATCTGCCCCGGCGGCACCATGCCCCGGAGTTTCAGGTGGACGGAGTGGTGCAGCCCTACACCTCCAACCCCGGCAGCGAGTCCACCGGAGCGGGGGTGTATATGCACCTGATCAACCGGGCGAAAAAGTACCTCTATATCACCACGCCCTATCTGGTCATTGACAACGCCATGACCCGGGCGCTGTGCGATGCGGCCCAGTCCGGCGTGGACGTGCGGATCATCACCCCCCACATTCCGGACAAGCGCTATGTCTTTGAGCTGACGAGGGCCCACTATGTGCCGCTGCTGGAGGCTGGAGTGAAGATCTACGAGTACACGCCGGGGTTTATCCACGCCAAGAACTTCGCTGTGGACGACGAGTACGGGGTGGTGGGCACCGTGAACCTGGACTACCGCAGTCTGTACCTGCATTACGAATGCGGCGTGTGGATGTACCGCTCCGCCGCGGTGAAGGACATCCGGGACGACTTCCTGGACACCCAGCAGCAGTGCCAGCAGGTGGCGCTGGAGGAGGCCACCCGGCTGGGCTGGCTGAAGCGGCTGTACCGGTCGGTGCTGCGTGTGCTGGCGCCGCTGATGTGAGAAAAATCCAGTAAAATGGAGAGAAAAAGACAAAATGACCAGTTCTGAATGGAAAAACAGGCTCCGCGCCCTTCCCTATGCCCAGCCGCCTCAGGAGCGTGGGGCGGCGGTGCTGCTCCTGCTGACAGAGCGAGAGGGGAGTCCCTGCCTGGTTTTTGAAGTGCGTTCCAAAACCCTGTCCCGGCAGCCCGGCGAGGTCTGCCTGCCCGGCGGCGGCGTGGAAGCGGGGGAGACGCCGGAGCAGTGCGCGCTCCGGGAGACCCGGGAGGAGCTGGGACTCACCGGCGTGGAGCTGTTGTGCCATGTAGAGACCCGGCGACACAGCAACGGACAACGGGTAGAGGTATACGCCGGCGCGGTGGAGTCCCTGGAAGGGCTGAATCCACAGCCCGAAGAGGTGGAGCAGGTGTTCACCGTGCCGATAGATTGGCTCCTGCGCCATCCCCCCAAAACTGCCCGCTATGTGGTGGAGCCGGACTACCAGCAGACCTCCCCGGAGCTGCACCCCTTCCTGCCCGGATACCGCCGGGAGAGCGTATCCCCCATGTGGGTGTACCGGGACCATGTCATCTGGGGCTTCACGGCGAGGGTGCTGGAACACTTCCTGGGGCAGCTTCAGCAGGATGCACTGGAAAACAATCACAGAAAAGATTACAGTCAGTGCAAATAATTGTCACGAATTGTAGTTGAAATTTAAGACAGTTTCCCTTGTTTTACCGAAAAAACGTGGTATTATGATATCGGCTGAACACAGCGGAGCAGTTTGCTGCTGGCGGAGACCCAGGAAGCAGAGGAACTGCGACGGGTTCAGCGGACAGAGAAAACCATCTGTTCAGGGAGGAATGAACAATGAAAAAGAAAATTGCGGCCCTGCTGTGTCTGGCTCTGCTGACCGGCTGCGGCAAACAGACCATGCCTGCGGCAGGCAACACTCCGGCAGACACCTCCGGAGCAGTCAGTGAGGAGCCCGATGCCGAAGCCAGCACCCTTGCTGCGCCGGCGACCCAGGAAGCAGAGGCACCGGAGATCAACACAGAGGGAGCCTATCTGGTGCTGGATGCCGCCGATGCCTACGATGGCGCCTATTCCTTTGTAACGGAAGAGGCGGGCAAGTATTCCTTTGAGGCTGCCAATGCCGAAGGGTTTGAGGATCTGAGCTGGGATGTGTACATTCTGGACGAGGAATTCCAGGAGAGCACCCGCTACCTGCCTCAGGCTTATGAAACGAATCTGACGGTGGGGGACGGCGATGTGGACGAGCTGCTGGTTGAGGCAGACCAGTTTGTCTACTGCGTCTGCTCCCTGAACAGCTTCACCGGGGATAAAACCGTGGGCGCCAGCAAGCTGGCCGTGCGCTTTGCCCCCGCAGAGATGGAGGAGGACGAGGTCGCTGATGAGTCCGAGGGCCCTGAAGGTCCCGGCGAGGTGCTGACCGACGTCATGGACATTGATGCTGGGGACGGAGAGGTGTTCTCCTCCGGCCTGATGCTGGCGGCGGAGAAAGACGGCACGGTCACCGCCCGGTGCAACACCGATGCGGAGTCCGCAGAGTGGTCCGTCTACGTGCTGGACGAGCCCTTTGAAGACGCCTACCGCTATCTGAGACAGGTCTATGACCCGGTACTCACCGGCGACGGCACCTTTGAGGTGAAGAACGGCCAGTATGTGTACCTCTGGTGCAGCGTCAATGCCTATACGGCGGATGATGCCCCGGAGGAGGGGGCCTGCGTGCTGCATTTGGAGCTGGCAAAGGGCTGATCCCCTGCGGAATCAATCAGAAATCAAAAAACAGGAGCGGTTACCATGGCGGTACCGCTCCTGTTCTGCGTTGTGAAGGTGTTATTCTTCCGCTGCCGGGCCGTAATTGTTGCACCCGTACCGGTATTTTTTCATCAGCGCGGCCTTTTCCTCCTGGGGAAGGGTGTCGAACTGCTCATTCTCCTGCAGCATGGCCTCGTACTCCGGCGCGGGGAGCAGGGTGATGAGCTTGCCGGAGCAGGGCTCCAGCCTCAGCGTCAATCCGCCGCTGTCCAGGCCCAGGTCGCCGGGGACGGTTTTCAGCGTGCCGCCGTACCGCTCCCAGTTGGTGTCCAGCACCAGACGGGCGGCGGTGATGCAGGGCAGCTCCAGGCGGTAATCCGCAACGGGCTGATGGTCGAAGTTGAACACCGCCAGCATCCGCTGCTCCCGGCTGGAACGGGTAAAGGTGTAGACCAGGTTCCCCTCCCGGCAGTCCAGCCAGTGGAAGCCCCTGGGGTCGTAATCCCGCTGATACAGCGCCGGGCAGCTCAGATACAGCCGGTTCAGGTCACGGATGCAGCGGTAAAAGCTGCTGTGGGCGGGGTAGTCCAGCAGCAGCCAGTCCTGCTCCCGCTTTTCGTCCCACTCCCGGAGCTGGCCGAATTCGTTGCCCATAAAGTTCAGCTTTTTGCCCGGATAGGCGTACATATACAGGTACAGTGCCCGGGCCATGGAAAACTTTTCTGCGTAATCCCCGTTCATCTTCTGGAGAATGGTGGATTTGCCGTGGACCACCTCGTCGTGGGAGAAGGGCAGCAGAAAGCGCTCGTTGTAGTAGTACAACATGGAGAAGGTCAGCCGGTGGTAATCCCCCAGCCGCTCCTCCGGGCTCATTTTGCAGTAGGTCAGGGTGTCGTTCATCCAGCCCAGATCCCACTTGTAGTCAAAGCCCAGGCCGCCCTGGTCCACAGGACTGGTCACACCGGGATAGGCGGAGGAGTCCTCGGCGATCAGGCAGGCGGTGGGCATGACTTTTTTGATGTACTCGTTCATGGTCCTCAGGAAAGCGGCGCCCTCTCGGTGCTCCCCCAGGTCGGTGTTGCCGTGGGGATAGAGCATATTCCGCACCGCGTCCATCCGGATGCCGTCAAAATGGTATTCCTGCAGCCAGAACAGCACCGCGGACTGGAGGAAGCTTCGCACCGATCCCCGGGCGTAATTGAAGTTTTTGCTGCCCCACTCGCTGAAGCTCAGGTCCTCCTGGGGGTACTCATACAGAGGCGTTCCGTCAAATTCTGCCAGACCGAAGGCATCCACTGCAAAGTGCACCAGAGCCAGATCCAGAATGACCCGGATGCCGTGGCGGTGACACTGGTCAATGAGGTATTTCAGATCGTCGGGGGTGCCGTAGCGGTGGGTGGGGGAGAAGTAGCCAAAGGCCTGATAGCCCCAGGACTCCAGAGCGGGATGCTCGCACAGGGGCATGAACTCCACGCAGTTGTAACCGGCCTCTTTCACATAGGCGATCAGCGGGGCAGCGATGCTCCGGTAAGTCAGCCCCTCCTTCCAGGAGCCCAGATGCAGCTCGTAGATGTTCATTGGCTCGGAGATTCCGTCGGTGCGCCGGGCCATCCAGCCCCCGTCGGAGAAGGAATAGGAGCGCTGGTCCCAGATGACGGAATAAAACTGGCTGGACTCCTCTTTCGCTGTGCAGAAGCCGTAGGGGTCCAGATGGTCTGCCTCCGTTCCGCCGGTCTTATGAATCCGCAGCAGGTAGCTCATTCCCGGTTTTGCCTCCGGCACAAAGCACTGGTAAAAGCTGCCGCTGTGGAGCGGTGTCATAGGAATCTCCTGCCAGTGGCTGAACTCACCCATGAGCCCTACCGCCGCAGCTCCGGGGGCAAAAACCCGAAACAGGGTGCCCTCGTCAGAGGGGTGTGCACCCAGCCATCGAAAGGCCTCAAATTCTGTTCCTGTATAAAATCTGTGCAGTTCCATACGCCACCGCCTTTCGAAAAAAGTAATCTCTTCCCTATTACAGTTTATTGTAATATATTCCATTTCCAAGCGCAAGTATTGTTTTCGAGAAACCTGTCTTTTGCCGGGGAGAAAGAGAAAATTGCCGGCCAAACAGTGATGCAATCGGGGAACCGCCCGCTGACTACAAAACGGCAGAAAACCCGCTCCTCTCTCCGGTCTCCGGCGCTGACGCAGGAGGGGAAAGGGAAGCGGATTTTGAAATCAATCGCCCCAGAGGGGCCGGTCAGGGCTTGCAGGTTCCACAGGGCTTGAAGCCCTTGGCGATCAGGTCCTCCCGGCTGCTCCGGCACTTCTTTTTGTTCTCCTCCTTGATGCTGTGGAGGGTGGAGCAGGAGCCCAGGTGGAAGGTTTTCTGCTTGGTGTTCAGAATGTAAGTGGTTTTTACAACGGAGGAGTCTTTTTTCTCCTTGGTCAGAGCGCTCTCACCGGTGGCGTAATCAATGGTGACGCCGGGCTGGTTGTTGTAGCACCAGACGTTGAAACAGATGCCTTCCCCTTCGTCCTCTACGGACCAGGCCTCCATCTGCACGCCACGGGGCACCAGCTCCTTCTTCACAAATACCGGGGTCACCCGGTAGAGCACATGGTTTCCCGTCTCTTTGACGTAGTCGCCCACCATATTTTCAAAGGGCAGCATTCCCTCCACGTTCAGATAGCGGGTGCCGGTGATGAGGTTGCAGGGGTTGGCATTTTCACCGGCCAGCTGGTAGCCGATCAGGTGGCAGCGGTTGAACAGGTACAGGCCGTCCACAATGTCGTACTTCACGCTATGCCAGCCGGAGGGCTTCACAAGGCCGATGGGGGCCCGGTCTGTCTCCGGCATCAGCTCCGGACAGATGTTGGCAAAGGCGACCCCGCAGCGGCCCAGTTTGTCCAGACCCGAGTAGGTTTCAAAGGCCTTGGTGGTGGTTGTGTCCTCGAACACCGGCTGGTTGCCGTTCAGCTCCACATAGGGGGAATTGGAGAAACGGGGAACATCCTTCAACGAGAACTGGTAAAGCGCCTCGGCCTGGGACGAGTCCTTTTTTGTGCCCTCCCGGGTTTGATTTCCTTTGGATTTGTCTTTTGTTGCGCTGTCCTTCCCCTGGGCTGCTTTGGCGTCCTCCTCAGGGAGCAGCACCTCGGATTCGGTCTGCTCCACATAGTCCTCACTGGTGTCAGAAAAGAGGTCCTCGGGGAGAAAAACCTGAATGGAAACACATCCGCTCAGCGCCAGACACAGGGCGGTCAGCACGGCCAGAAGGCGCACTTTTTTTCGCATCATCGAGCGTACACCTCCTCCGTGATGGTTTCATGGGAAAAACCGGGGAAGTCCTCAGAGCGCTCCAGCACCCAGCCGCCGTCCTCCAGATTCAGATCGAATTTCCGGTCAGAGGGGTAACGGCGGTTCCACCGATACAGGTAGATCCGCTCAATCTTCGACGACCAGGGAGTCAGAGCCTCGTTTTCCACAAAACAGAACTCCCCGGCGCCGGCGGAGGACAGAAAGTCCTCATCCAGACGCAGCTGGGGCAGCTCCTCTCGGGCAAACTGACGGGCGGAATAGTGGTTCATCCACAGCACCCCGTCCCGGGTCAGTTCCGCAATTCGCTGGCGCACCACCCGGTCCCGGCTTTGCCGCCGGCGGTTGAAGGTCATGCCGAGGTTGTCATCCACACAGACTATGATATGCAACAGGGGTCATCTCCTTTGTGAGTTCAGCAGCTTTGCCGCGGACCGGCCAGCCTCCATGCCGGAGCACCAGGCCCAGTGCAGGTTATATCCCCCGCAGTCTCCGGCGGCGTCCAGAAGCTCTCCGGCCAGGAACAGCCGCGGCTCAAACACGGAGGAAAAGTCCTCCTGTACTTCGTCCAAAGACACGCCCCCTGCGGTCACCTGAGCCTGCTCCCAGCCCTGGGTTCCGATGACCGGAAAGCGCCAGTCCTTCAGGGTGCGAACCAGCCTGGAAAGCTGGGCCTTGGTGACGCTCCGGGCCGGTGCGGTGGGGGAGAGGGCTATGCCGTTGAGCAGCGCATACTGCACCCGTTTGTTCAGCAGACCCAGCATGGCGTCCTCCACTGTTTCGGCGGGATGGGAGCGCAGCCGCAGACCCAGCTCCTGCTCCAGCTGGGGTTCTTTCCAGCGGGGGAACAGATCCAGACCAACCTCGTTGTCCCGGGTCAGGCGGCAGGACAGCTGCAGGGCAGGAATGCCGGACAGGCCGTAGTCGGTGAACTGCACCTCGCCGTCCTCTGCGCCGCACTTCTTTCCCTTCTGGTACAGCGTGGCCCGGCACAGCACCCGGATGCCCTTCAGGGAGCGCAGAAAAGCTCCTTTGCACTTCAGCGGCACCAGACAGGGACGGAGGGCAGTATGGCTGTGGCCCACCGCCGCCGCCAGAGCGTAACCGGAGCCGTCAGAGCCCTGTCTGGGGGCGGCTTTGCCGCCGGTGGCCAGGATGACAGCGCCGCCCCGGAAGGCACGGGCGTCTTCTGTATGCACCAGCAGAGCGTTTTTTTCTGCGGAAATGCCCTTGACCCTGCAGCCGGTGATCAGCTCAATGTTGGGATTCCGCTTCAGGTTCAGCAGCAGAACGTCAAGTACCATGGCCGCCTGACGGCAGGCAGGGTAGACCCGGCCGGCCTCGTCCGGGGTGCAGTACAGACCCAGGGACTGGAAAAAATCCAGCGTCTGCCGGGTGTGCATGGAGCTGAGAAAGGCGGACAGCCTCTTTTTGCTCTCCGAGTGATAGAACCGGGGGTGGATATTCAGATTGGTCAGGTTGCAGCGGCCGTTTCCGGTGGCGAGAATCTTTCTGCCCACCCGGTCCTGCCCCTCCAGCACCTTTATGGGAATCTCCGGCGCCTCTTTTGCGGCGGCCAGTGCGGCGGCCAGTCCGGCTGCGCCTCCGCCGATGATAATGATTTCTTTCATAGATCTCTGCTGTGTACCCACAGGGGAAAGCAGCGCGCCGGTGAGGGCATCGCTGCGGTGGCTGACTGAGTACGCCTATTATACGGAAAAAAACCGGGAAAGTCCACCATCTGACGGTAAAAAAAGGGTTCCAAAGAGGAAATCCCCTTTGGAACCCCGAATGATTGTCTCAGACAGATTCAGAACCGCTGCAGATTACAGGTCCTTGATGGCGGGAGCGAAGTCCACATACTTGGCCACCTTGGCGTCGCAGTCGGCCTTGTCCTTGCCGCTGGTCAGGATGTAAACCTTGATCTTGGGCTCGGTGCCGGAGGGACGGATGATGAAGGTGGTGCCGTCTTCCAGATCGTAGGAGACCACGTTGGAACCCTTCAGCTCCATCTCTTCCACCTTGCCGGTGGCCACGTCGGTGGCGGTGCCGGTCTGGTAGTCCTTGGCAACAACGACCTTGGTGCCGGCCACCTCACTCATGGGCTCGGCGTGGAGCTTCTTCATGATGGATGCCATCTTGCTCATGCCGTCCAGGCCGGGCATGACCAGGTTCAGGGTCTTCTCGCCGTAGTAGCCGTACTTCTCGTACAGGTCAACCAGTGCGTCGTACAGGGTCTTGCCCTGGGTGGCGTAGTAGGCGGCCATTTCCACAGCGACGACGATGGCAGTGACGGCGTCCTTATCCCGGACGTAGTCGCCGAACATATAGCCGCAGGACTCCTCGAAGGAGAAGATGACGCGGCCCTCGCCGGACTGCTCCAGCTTGTCCTTCTTCTCGCCCAGGAACTTGAAGCCGGTGAAGGTGCGAGCGCACTTGATGCCGTTGTCCTCAGCAATCTTGGAAGCCATGGCGGAGGAGACGATGGTGGTGTTGGCGTAGGCGTTGGCGGGCAGGATGCCGCGGCGCTTACGGACCTGGATGGCGTAATCCTCCAGCAGCAGGCCGGTCTGGTTGCCGGTGAGCACCACGTAGTCACCCTCGGAGTTCTTGACCATCAGGCCGACACGGTCGGCGTCGGGGTCGGAACCGCAGATCAGGTCGCAGCCGTGCTTCTTGGCCAGGTCGACAGCCAAATAGAAGCCCTCGGGATTCTCGGGGTTGGGAGAGGCCACGGTGGGGAAGTTGCCGTCGATGACCATCTGCTCAGGGACGCAGTAGACGTTCTTCATGCCCAGGCGCTTCAGAGCTTCAGGAATCAGCTTGTGGCCGGTGCCGTGGAAGGGGGTATAGACGATGCCGAAGGTGTCGGCGATCTTCGCCACGGACTCACGGTCGATGACCTGGCCCATCACCTGCTCCAGGAACTTCTCGTCGGTCTCAGTGCTCAGAATGGTGACCAGGCCCTTTTCCTTGGCCTCGTCCAGAGGCATGGTCTTGACGTCAGTAAAGATGTCCAGCTCCTTCATCTTCTGGGCAACCACATCGGCGGGGCCGGGAGGCAGCTGTGCGCCGTCGCTCCAGTAAACCTTGTAGCCGTTGTACTCCTTGGGGTTGTGGGAGGCGGTAATATTGATGCCGGCCTGGGTGCCATAGTAACGCACGGCGAAGGAGACCTCAGGGGTGGGGCGCAGCTCGTCGAACAGCTTGACCTTGATGCCGTTGGCAGCCAGAATGGCGGCGGCGGTCTCAGCAAACTCCTGGGAGTGGTTGCGGCAGTCGCAGATGACGACGACGCCCTTTTCGCAGGCCTCGGGGCCCTCAGCCTTGACGACCTCAGCGAACGCCTGGGTGGCGTGGCCCACAACGTGACGGTTCATCTGGTGCAGACCGACGCACATGGTGCCGCGCAGGCCGGCGGTGCCGAACTCCAGCGGGCCAAAGAAGCGGGTCTCAATCTCCTTGGGATCGTTCTTGATGGATTCCAGCTCAGCCTTTTCCTCAGCGGACAGGGCGGGGCTGTTCAGCCATTTTTCATAAGTCTCCATGAAAGACATGGGAACACCTCCGTATAAAGAAATTTGGTGAAAGTGGTTGTCCACTAGCTGATTCCTATTATACAAAGGGGAGGACGGATTGTCCAGTGAAAAAAAGCAAACCATACAAATTATTCCGGTGGGACAGGAAAAAACGAACACGGTTGCAAAAAACAAACCGGACAGGCCCTGCAGCCTGGCCGGTCCATCCCCCGGAGGAGAGAGAAAACCAACGGGGGAAAGAAATTTTATTTGTGGTACCGGGACCCCTGATTGATCTTGAAAGCCCGGTAGATCTGTTCCAGCACCATGACGCGGGCCAGGTGATGGGGGAAGGTCATGGGGGACATGGACAGCTTCAGCTTGGCGGCCTGCTTGACCGAAGGGTGCAGTCCGTAGCTGCTGCCGATGACAAAGCACAGGCTGGAGCTTCCGCTCACCGCAAAGTCTGTGAACTGCTTTGCCAGCGCTTCGCTGCTCATCAGTTTCCCTTCAATGCACATGGCCACCAGTGCCGCGTTCTTCGGCACCCGGGCAAAGATCTGCCGGCTCTCTTTTTCCAGCGCCGCCTGCACCTGAGCCTGGGAGGGGCTGTCCGGCAGACGCTCCTCGGCCAGCTCCATCAGCTCCAGCCGGCAGCAGCCTTTCAGACGCTTCTTGTATTCCTCCACCGCGGCGATGTAGAATTTTTCCTTCAGCTTGCCCACACAGATCACAGTGATGCTGAGCATGGCGTTCCCTCCGTGACAATCAGTGTTTCCCTAGTTACAGCTCAAAGACCCGGCTCAGCTCGTCCTTCGGTGCCACGGAAACCAGAGAAGAAAGCCCCTCCTGTTCCAGTGCGTGATGAACCGCTTCATAGGCCAGCTCCGGTGTGTTGTTTTCCTTGCTCAGATGAGCCAGAACAAAGGCTTTGGTGCCGCTGTGAGCCAGCCGCACTGCAAACTGCGCCGCCGTCTCGTTGCACAGGTGCCCCACACCGCTGAGGATGCGCTGCTGCAGATGCCGGGGATAGGGGCCGTTGCGCACCATGTCCACGTTGTGGTTGGTCTCCAACAGCACAAGGTCCGTGCCAGCCACGGCTTGCTCCACGTAATCAGTGACTTCGCCCAGGTCCGTGGCCACCGCGGCGGACTTTTCTCCGTTGGAGAGCACATAGCCTACGCTCTCCGCAGCGTCGTGGGGCGTGGGGAAGGTGGTGACGGTCAGACTGCCCAGCTCAAAAAAAGAGCCGGGAGGCGCCACCATCAGATGGGAAGCGGTGACCGGGTAGCGCCAGGCCAGCGCATTGCAGGTGCCCTCGCTGGCGTACACCGGGATGTTGTGGCGCTTGAGCAGTACCTGCAGCCCTGCCACATGGTCGTTGTGCTCGTGGGTGACCAGAATGCCGGACAAATCTCCGGGGGTCAGCCCGCAGGCCTTCAGCCGCTGGGTAATTTTTCGGCAGGAGATACCCGCATCCACCAGCAGGTTGGTGCCGCCGTTTTGAATCAGAATACAGTTGCCGCTGGAAGAGCTGGCCAGCGTGCGAAAAATCATATGCTCACCCCTGCATTGATGTAAAGTCATCACCGTACAAAAGACGGAGCGGTTTGCCGCCGCCCCGTCTTGTACAGTGATAATCGGAAGAGAATTCAGCCCGCCGCGGTGACGCTGTCCTCGTCAGGGCAGGCGATGATGGTGATATCGGCGCCCACGCCCCGCAGCTTGCCCACAAGATCGTCGTAGCCTCGCTCGATATAGTGGATGTTGCCAATCTCTGTGGTGCCCTTTGCGGCCAGACCGGCCACTACCATCGCCGCACCGGCACGCAGGTCGCAGGCCTGCAGCGGAGCGCCGGTGAGCTGGCTGACGCCTTCTACAACGGCCCATTTGCCGTCCGCCTGAATTTTGGCGCCCATGCGGCGGAACTCATTCACATAGCGGAAGCGGTTGTCCCAGACGCCCTCGTTGACCCTGCTGGTACCGTTGGCAAGGCACAGACAGGCGGTGATCTGAGGCTGCATATCCGTGGGGAAGCCCGGATAGGGCATCGTATTGACATTGGTGCGTGTCAGCGGACGCTTGCGGATAATGCGGATATTGTCGCCGTCCTCCCGGACCTCAACGCCCATCTCCTCCAGCTTGGAGGTAATGCAGTCCATATGCTTGGGGATGACGTTGCGGATCAGCACGTTGCCGCCGGCAGCAGCCACACAGGCCATGTAAGTGCCGGCCTCGATCTGGTCGGGAATGATGGAGTAGGTGCCGCCGTGGAGGCGCTCTACGCCGCGAATTTTGATGACATCCGTACCCGCACCCATGATATGAGCGCCCATGGTGTTCAGGAAGTTGGCAAGATCCACAACATGAGGCTCTTTTGCCGCGGTCTCGATGATGGTCTGTCCCTTTGACAGAGCGGCTGCCATCATGACGTTCATAGTGGCGCCCACGCTGACCTGATCCATATAGATATGGGCGCCGGTCAGACCGTCTTCTTCGGCGTTGGCGTAGACAAAGCCGCTGCGCACGCTCACCGTAGCGCCCAGCTTTTCAAAGCCCTTGATATGCAGGTCGATGGGGCGGATGCCGAAATCACAGCCGCCGGGCAAGGATACCTGAGCCTTGCCAAACCGGCCCAGCAGCGCGCCGATCAGGTAGTAGGAGGCGCGCATTCTGCGGCATAAATCGTCGGGCACAGAGAAGTTGCGGATGTGACGGCTGTCAATCTCTACCGTGTTTTTGTTGATCATGCGCACCTCGGCCCCCAGCCCGGAGAGAATCTCCAGACACAGAGTGACGTCGCTGATCTGAGGCACGTTCTCAATGCGGCACACGCCGTCCACCATCAAAGCGGCAGGCAGAATGCCGACGGCGGCGTTCTTTGCACCGCTGATCTCAATTTCACCGAAAAGCGGCTTTCCGCCGTGGATAACATATTTATACAAGGTTATTGCACCCTCTTTTATTATCTGTAGAACTCCCAAAGGGATATGGAACGGGACGAAAAGGGAACTGAATCCATGCTTTCCCCAGCCCGGAAGTGGCAAATTCAGGACGCACCAGTCCTGATCAGAGATAGTATAACACGGAAGCGGAATAAAATCAAAGAAAATTTAAAGAAGTTTGAATTTTTCAGAAAAACAGGAAGGAATTCACAAAAACATCCTGCCCGAAGGGGGAGGAATTATTCTTTCCGCCAGAAAAACAGCAGAAGAGTTCCAGAAGTTACCGCTATACGCCGGGACGCTTGCAACATATAATCAAAGTAACGGGGGGGAACCGCCGGAACACAGAGGGAGGAAGCGAAATGAGAATTCAGACAATCGGCGCCACGCTGCTGGCGTATGCGGACCAGGGAGAACTGCGCCGCCGGGGATTCCGGGAGCGCAGCATCGGATTGAGAGAGGTGCTGCTGCTGGCCAGAGAGGCCCTCCGTCAGGCCGGACTGCCCATGGAACGGTTGACGGAGATCGAAGCCTTTCCACGGGAGCGTTCGCTGCTGATTTTTTTACATATGGCGCCGCCGGAACGGGAGTGGTTTCGGTTTCAGGACCTGCCAAGGGCATTGGATGCGGTGCAGGCGCTGATGCAGGCGCCGACGGGCACGTTGGCGTGGCAGGGCTGCTATTATCTCTCCGCCGCTGAGCCGGTACAGCAGGCGGTGCTGTCGGAATACGGCGAGCCGCTGAACCCGGAGGAGGAGTCACGGCTGGAGCGGAACGGAACGTTGGTGCTGGACTGTGGGGCGCTGGGAAAGCTGTGGTCTGTGCTGAAGAAAAACGGGTAAAGATTGGCGTTTTTTTCCCGCTGTTTATGGTATAATCCTATGGGAAACCGAATTCGGACAGGGATTGCGCCGGGCGGGCATGGAGCGGAACCTCCGCTGCTGAAAAACAGTCCGACGGTCCAAAGGAAAATGGAGTGTTACGATGAAGCCGCTGTACGCTGACAACCGCATCTATGTCTGCCTCAAGCCGCCCGGAGTGGTGTCTGTTGACCAGCCCGGGGGGCTGCCGGAGCTGATCCGCAGGGAACTGGGAGATGAACACGCCTGCGTGCGCACGGTCCACCGGCTGGATCAGGTGGTGGGGGGCGTGATGGTGCTGGCCCGCTCCCGACGTGCAGCGCAGCTGCTCTCGGAGCAGGTGCAGCAGCGCAGGTTCGGAAAAGAGTACCTGGCGGTGGTCCACGGCAGGCCCTCTCCCGCCGCCGGGACCATGCGGGATCTGCTGACCCGGGACAGGGCTGAGCGCAGAACGCTGGTGACGAAAACGCCGGGAAAGGATGCCCGGGAGGCGGTGCTGGATTATGAGACGCTGGAGACGGCGGAGGGCCTGTCTCTGGTGAAGATCACCCTGCACACCGGGCGCACCCACCAGATTCGGGCACAGTTTTCCGCCAGGGGACTGCCCCTGACAGGGGACCGGAAGTACGGCGCCCCGGCGCAGGAACAGATGGAGGGTATCGCGCTCTGGTCCCATTCCCTGACTTTTTTCCACCCTCAGACCGGGGAAAAACAGACTTTTTCCGCTCCGCCCCCGGATCAATGGCCATGGAATCTGTTCCGGTTCAGGGATAGGGGGCAGGAATAGACGGAGTCAGGGCGCCTCGTCCTCCATCACCGTGAACCCGGTTGGATCCAGTGCTGTGCGTCCGATCTGTTCCAGATACCGGGGAATGACGCTGCGCCATCTTTGCTGTGGGACATTTCTCAGCAGTATGATAAGTTTCGGACAAAAAATGCAATTCATATCCCAAAAGGGCGAATCCCCTGCCGGCCTGACCCGACCGGAGGGGATTTTTTTGTCCGGGAGGCCGGTGAGACAGCGCAGACCCTCCGGCGGGAGAAAAAAGACTATAAACCTCCTTGGGGCTGTGGTATAATTTTCTTATTACTCCGGCAACTAAACAATCGTATTCCAATTTAAAAACGTGAACTTGCCGGAGTAATCATTGCCATGTTTTGCGGTTGCCCCGGGAGGGGCGAGTAAAACGGCTTTAAAATATTGATTACTGGGGCGATTATTTCATTGCCCCAGTAATAAAAGGAAACAACTGGGAGGAGAAGGAATCTGCGGGGCGGAGAAGCGAGGATGCTGTATCACACGCTGTCCCTCTCAGACAGGGAAAAGCTATACCGTTGGAGGAAAGGAAATGAAACGGAACGAGCACAACGAGGAAATCATGACCATGCGGGATCAGCAGGAGTCCATCCGGCAATGGGAACAACAGAATGGAATCAAAGGGCCTGATGAGGAGCCGACGATCATAGCGGAGATGGATGTGCCCGCGAAGCAGACCATGGGAGATCAGACCGTCATCCTGCCTCATGGGCCCAAGAAGCAGGGAATGGTCATCGCTGTTTCCGGTGAAGACACCGCAGTAGCCCGTCTGCTGGATACCGGAAGGGAATACACCGTGGGGAGAGGGGAGCGCTGCGACATCCGTTTCCCCGACCGGGAAAAGGGCATCAGCCGGTCCCACTGCAGTATTCTCTTCGACGGCGCCCATTTTCTGGTGACGGACCGCTCGAAAAACGGAACCTTCCGCATGGAGGGAGAACGCCTTCCCAGAGAAGAGCCGGTCTCCGTTCAGGGGGGCGATTCGCTGTATCTGGCGGGAAAGCACAATGTGCTCCACTTTACCGTAAACGAGGAGCTCAACCGGTAAGCGGGACCACCCTTTGCCGGCTGCTCTGATAGGAAAGAAGCCGGGACAGAGACACCATGACAGACGTCACCTATGACGCTCTG
>CAMNOL010000025.1 GCA_946546815.1 uncultured Oscillospiraceae bacterium | reverse complement strand
TGCCTGATCTCCATGGCCATGGGCACCAGCGTGGGCACCATCACCGTCATCGTGCCCATCGCGGCGGAGATTGCCCGCAGCACCAGCTTCAATCTGCCGCTGCTCATCGCTTCTGTCGTCGGCGGCGCCATGTTCGGTGACAACCTTTCCGTCATTTCCGACACCACCATCGCCGCCACCCGGACCCAAGGCGTGGAGATGCGGGACAAGTTCAGAACCAACTTCAAAATCGCCCTTCCTGCGGCGCTGGCCACCCTGGCCATTCTGGTGTTCTACACCCTTCGGCATCCGGTGACCGCCTCGGTGAGCTATGAGTTCAACATCTGGCTGGCCCTGCCTTATTTCGTCGTCCTCATTCTGGCGCTGGTGGGACTGAACGTGTTCCTGGTGCTGGGCTTCGGCATCGTGCTGTTCTTCCTCATCGGCGGCGCGGCGGGAACGCTGTCCTTCTCCACCGCCTTTTCCGCCATGGGAGAGGGCACAAGCGGGATGTTTGAGACCATGATCGTCACCATCCTGGTGGCCTCCATCAGCGCGCTGATGAAGGAATACGGCGGATTTGAGGCCATCCTGGCCTTTATCCGCAAGCGGGCCAGAAGCGAGAAGGGCGCCATGTTCGGCATCTGCCTGCTCACCGGCATTATGGACATCGCCACCGCCAACAACACCGTTGCCATCGTCATTGCCGCTCCCATCGCCAAGGAAATCTCCGAGGAGTACCATGTGGAGCCCAAGCAGGTGGCCTCCCTGCTGGACACCTGCTCCTGCATCTTCCAGGGCATCATTCCCTACGGCGCCCAGCTGCTGGTGGCGGCAAGCCTCAGCGAGATTTCCAGCATCTCCATCATCCCCTTCCTGTTCTATCCCTTCCTGCTGGGAATCTGCATGATCCTGTCTATCCTGATCGGAGGCGGCAAAAAAACCGCCTGAAGGCTGTAAAATAAACCAAAAACGGAACTGACACCGCTTTTGCTCTGCGGTGTCAGTTTTTTTGTACTGCGTGGGCAAAACAGAACGGCCTGCCGAAACCGGCAGACCGCTCCGAAGGAAAGGAAAACACAGCGCTGCATGGAGCAGCAGGAGAAAGGAAATTACAGGTTCTTCAGCTTCCAGGCGATATCGTTGTAGAACAGCTCCTTCTTGAACTCTTCCACGGTGGTATCCTTGGTGATGTGGACGCACTCGATCTGCATGATCTCGCACCAGTCCTTCATCATCTCTGCGGTGACAGCGGTGGAGAGGACGGTGTGGTGGGCGCCGCCGGCGTGAATCCAGCACCTGACGCCGGTGAGCAGGTCGGGAGCGGGCTTCCACATGACGCGGGCCACGGGCAGGTTGGGCATCTCCAGGATGGGCTTGATGACCTCGATGTCCTGAATGATCATGCGCATCCGGCCGCCCATGTCGATCAGGCTGACCACGATGCCGGGGCCGGCTTTGCCCTCAAAGACCAGACGGGCGGGATCCTTGCGGTCGCCGATGCCCAGATGATGCACCTGGATCTTGGGCTTGTCAGCGGCCATGGAGGGGCAGACCTCCAGCATATGGGCGCCCAGGGAGACCTCGTTGCCGGGCTCCAGGTCGTAGGTGTAGTCTTCCATAAAGACGGTGCCGCCCTCCAGGCCCTCAGCCATGGCCTTCATGATGGCGGTCATGCCGGAGACCTTCCAGTCGCCCTCGCCGCCGTAGCCGTAGCCGTCGGCCATCATGTTCTGGGAGGCGATGCCGGGCAGCTGCTCCATGCCGTACAGGTCCTGGAAGGTGTTGATAAAGGCCTTAGCGCCCTCCCGGTCCAGAATCTTCCGCATGGCCACTTCCTCACGGGCCTGATACTTCACGCTGGCGATGTTGTCGGTGTCCAGCTCGTAGCGGTCCAGATAGGACTGGTACTGTGCCTCCACCTCTTCGTCGGTGACGGAATTCATGACCTCAACCAGGTGACCCACCGGCCAGTAGTCCACCTGCCAGCCAAGCTTGATCTGAGCCTCGACCTTATCGCCTTCGGTGACGGCCACGTCCCGCATGTTGTCGCCGAAGCGGACGATGCGCAGCTTCCGGGAGAAGTCATAGCCGATGGCAGCCCGCATCCAGGCGCCCAGCTCCTCCAGCACTTCCTTGTCCTGCCAGTAGCCGGCGATGACCTTCCGGGGCAGATGCATCCGGGCGCCGATGAAGCCGTGCTCCCGGTCGCCGTGAGCGGCCTGGTTCAGGTTCATGAAGTCCATGTCGATCTCCTCGTTGGGGATCTTGCGGTTGTACTGGGTGGCCAGGTGGCAGTAGGGCTTGCGCAGCAGGTCGAAGCCGTGGATCCACATTTTGGACGGGGAGAAGGTGTGGCACCAGGAGATGACGCCCAGGCAGTTGTCGTCATAGTTGGCGTCCTTCATGCACTGAGTGATCTCCGCGTCGGTCTTGACGGTGGCCTTGTAGACGATCTCGCCGGGCAGAATGCCGGAGGCATTCATCTTCTCCGCCATCTCGGCGGCGCGGGCGGCGACGATGTCCAGCACGTCGGGGCCATACAGGAACTGGCTGCCGACAATAAACCAAAATTGCTTTTTCATGGGTATTCCTCCAAAAAAATAGGATTTCTTCCAGAATCCGCGAGGGGTTGAGGATAGTAGAATAGATGCGCTTACAGCGCCTCCACAGCGGCCTTTTCCACTGCCAGCGCGGCCTTGTAGCGCTTGATAAAGGCCTGGAAGCCCTCTACATCAGCGCTGTCCGGCTGCATCCGGCTGCTCCGGACGCTGGCAAAGACCTGATTGGACAGGTACTGCTCCAGGGTCTCGTCGCCCTGGCGGTTCACCATGTAGGCCGCCAGCAGCGCCATGCCCCAGGGGCCGCCTTCGCCGGCGGTCTCCATGACGGAGACAGGGGTGTTCAGCGCGCCGGCCATGAGCTTCTGGCCCACAACCGGGGTCTTGAAGAGACCGCCGTGACCGGTGAGCTGGTCCAGCTCCACCTGCTCCTTGTCAAAGAGCAGATCCATGCCGATCTTCAGCGTGGCCATGGCGGAGTACAGCTGGGTCCGCATAAAGTTGGCCAGGGTCATGGGGGCGTCCGCCCGGCGGGCAACCAGCGGGCGGCCGTCAGAGAGGCCGGTCACCGGCTCGCCGGAGAAGTAGTTGAAGGCCATCAGTCCGCCGCAGTCGGCGTCGCCCTCCAGGGCTTTTTCAAAGAGCACAGGGAACAGCCGGTCGGGGGAGGCGTCGCCGCCCATCACCCCGGCCACCTCACCGAACAGCTTCACCCAGGCGTTCAGCTCGGAGGTGCAGGTGTTGCAGTGCACCATGGCGACGGGCTTGCCGGTGGGGGTGGTGACCATGTCGATCTCCGGGTAGACGTGCTTCAGGGGCTTTTCCAGCACTGCCATGGCGAACACGGAGGTGCCGGCGCTGACGTTGCCGGTGCGTGCCGCCACGGCGTTGGTGGCGGTCATGCCGGTGCCTGCGTCGCCCTCCGGGGGGCACAGGGGTGCGCCGGGCTGAAGGACGCCGCTGGGATCCAGCAGCTTTGCTCCGGCTTCGGTGAGCACACCCGCCTGTCTGCCGGCGGGCAGCACCTTAGGCAGCAGCTCCCGCAGCTTCCAGGGATAGTCGCCGGACAGGCCGTCGAAGATGCGCAGCATCTCAGCGTCGTAGTCACAGGCGGCGCTGTCGATGGGGAACATACCGGAGGCCTCACCCACGCCCAGCACCCGCTCGCCGGTGAGCTGCCAGTGGACATAGCCCGCCAGCGTGGTGAGGAAGTGCAGATTTTTCACGTGCTCCTCGCCGTTGAGCATGGCCTGGTACAGGTGAGCGATGCTCCAGCGCTGGGGAATGTTGAAGTGGAACGCCTCGGTCAGCTTCTCTGCGGCCTCTCCGGTGGTGGTGTTGCGCCAGGTGCGGAAGGCGGTCAGCAGATTGCCCTCCCGGTCAAAGGGCAGATAGCCGTGCATCATGGCGGAAATGCCCATGCCAGCCAGGGTTCTCAGCGGAGTTCCGTATTGTTTGGCCACTTCTGCGGCCATGTTCTGATAGGCGTCCTGGATGCCTGCCCACACTGCGCTGAGGGGGTAGGTCCAGTAGCCGTTTTCCAGGCAGCTTTCCCAGTCGTGAACACCGGTGGCGATGACGGAATGATCCGGGCCGATCAGCACCGCTTTGATGCGGGTGGAGCCCATCTCGATTCCCAAGAACACCTTGCCGGTCTCTACGACGGCGGCTGCCTGCAGCTGAGTCATCACAATGATTTCCTCCTATGTATCCTGTTCATTTGTTGCTTCCGGGGAGTCTGCATCGTCTCCGTCCTCGGGCAGGTCATCGGGGATGATCACGTTGCCCTCGGAGTCCAGATAGTCAAAGTCGCCCTGAAAGAGCCGCTTGAGGGAGACGACCAGCAGCGCTGTCCCGGCCAGCGCAAACACCGCCGCCGCGCCAATGTACACCGGCGCGGGAAAGTTCTTCCGCATGGACCAGGCCAGATAGATGAAATATCCGCCGGCGATGATGCGCAGCAGCAGGTTCATCTGGGTGGTGGGCCGCTGCTGCTTCGGCTCTTTGGACTGCTTGTTCACAATGCATCCTCCTGTGAGTGAGTAAAAGAGAGAGGCCGCCCGTCGGACAGCCTCTCCGGGAATGATCCGAACGCTAAGGGATGTCAGTATCCGAACTTGTTCAGTTTACTTCTTGCGCTTGGAGACCAGGTCGAAGGTGACAGCGCCCAGCAGGACGGCGCCCTTGACGATCTTCTGAGCGTCGGTGCCCAGACCCATCAGGGTCATGCCGATGTTCAGAGTGCCCATGATGAAAGCACCGACCACAGCGCCGATGACGGTACCGATGCCGCCGGCAGTGGCAGCGCCGCCGATGTAGCAGGAGGCGATGGCGTCCATCTCGAAGGCGTCGCCGGCCTTGGGGGTGGCGGAAGCGTTACGGGAGGACAGCACCACGCCGGCCAGACCGGCCAGCACGCCCATGTTGGTGTAGACCCAGAAGAAGACCTTCTTGGTGTCAATACCGGACAGCTGAGCAGCCTTGGCGTTGCCGCCCATGGCGTAGATCTGACGGCCGGCAACGGTCTGAGAGGTGATGTAGTGGTACAGGCCCACCAGAATCGCCATCAGGATCAGCACGACAGGCAGGCCGCGGTTCTGGCCCAGGCGGATCATGAAGAACCACACGATGACCAGGATGACGGCGTCCTTGATGCCCAGCTGCCACATGGGATGGCCGGGGAAGCCGTACTTCTTGCGGGTGGCGATGTCCTTGAGCTCGTTGAACACCACCAGAGCGGAGACAGCGATGGCGACGATGATGCAGATCAGCTCCATGTTGCCGGCGATCTTGATGCTGGGCAGGAAGCCGGAGCCGAGGAAGTTGTAGTCATTGGGCAGGGGGCCTTTGGTCTGGGCGGCCAGCACGGTGTAGGTCAGGCCGCGGCCCATCAGCATGGTTGCCAGGGTGGTGATAAAGGGCGGGATGCCCACATAGGCGATGAAGAAGCCGTTGAACAGACCGAAGCCCAGGCCCACCAGCAGGCCCAGCACGATGGCCACGGGGGAGGGAAGACCCATATCCACGATGGCGATACCGGCAGCGGCGCCGGAGACGGCGACGGTGGAGCCGACGGACAGGTCAACGTTGCCGGTCAGAACGCACAGCAGCATGCCGACGGCCAGGATGACGACGTAAGAGTTCTGCATGACCAGGTTGTTCACGCTGGCGGGGGTCATGTTCATGCCCTTGGTGATCAGTGCGAACAGCAGGTAAACCACGACCAGAATGATAATCATGGAATACTGCTTCAAATCAATGTTGATGGTATTCTTATTGTTTTTCATTAGGATGCCGCTCCCTTTCTGTTGTTATGGGTCATGATGCAGCCCATGATGTTCTCCTGTGTGATCTCGTCTCCGGACAGCTCGCCGCAGATCTCGCCCTCGTTCAGGACATAGGTGCGGTCGCAGGTGCCGATGATCTCCTGCATATCGGAGGAGATAACGATAACCGCCTTGCCGCTGGCAGCCAGCTCGTTGATGACCTCGTAGATCTCGTACTTGGCGCCCACGTCGATGCCGCGGGTGGGCTCGTCCAGAATCAGGACGTCAGGCTGGGTGAGCATCCACTTGGCCAGAACCACCTTCTGCTGGTTGCCGCCGGACAGGGAGCCGACCACCTGTTCAATGTTGTTGCACTTGACGTTGATGCGCTTGCGGTATTCCTCGGACTTCAGCTTCTCCTCGTTGCGGTTGAGGATGCCGTTCTTGGAGAAATACTTGCTCATGGCCGCCAGGGTCATGTTGAATTCGATGGAATCGATCAGCACCAGGCCGTAGGTTTTCCGGTCCTCAGACACGTAGGCCAGCTTGCTGTCAATGGCGGCGGCCACGGTGTGGGTGTTGACTGCTTTTCCGTTGATGTAGACCTCGCCGGAGATGTTGCTGCCGTAGGAGCGGCCGAAGATGGACATGGCCAGCTCGGTGCGGCCCGCGCCCATCAGGCCGGCCAGACCGACGACCTCGCCGGGGCGGACGGACAGGTTGACGTTGTTGATGACCTTCTTGTCGGTGAGCTCGGGATGATAGACGTTCCAGTTCTTCACCTCGAAGATGGGCTCCTTGCCGATGGTGATGCCGTGGCGCTTGGGGTAGCGGTTGGTCAGCTCCCGGCCCACCATGGACTTGATGATCCGGTCCTCCAGCTTTTTGTAGCTCTCGGGGGTGTCCAGGCTGTAGTCCACGTCCTTGTGCATGGTCTCAATGGTGTGGCCGTCCCGGATGACGGTGATGGCGTCAGCCACGAAGCTGATCTCGTTCAGCTTATGGGAGATGATGATCTGGGTGATGCCCTGCTTCTGCAGCTCTTTCATCAGCATCAGCAGGCCCATGGACTCCTCATCGTTCAGGGAGGCGGTGGGCTCGTCCAGGATCAGCAGGTCGCACTTTTTGCCCAGGGC
Organism: uncultured Oscillospiraceae bacterium; assembly: GCA_946546815.1. Classification (GTDB taxonomy): domain Bacteria; phylum Bacillota; class Clostridia; order Oscillospirales; family Oscillospiraceae; genus Onthomonas. Next base: position 12,648 of record CAMNOL010000025.1, on the reverse strand, counting down.
CTTGGCGATTTCCACCAGCTGCTGCTTGCCGGTGCCCAGCTGGATGACGGGGGTGTTGACGTTCTCGTCTCCCAGGCCCACCTGCTTCAGCAGCTCGCCGGCCTTTGCCCGGGTGACATTCCAGTCGATGACGCCCTTCATTTTCACCTGCTCGTTGCCCAGGAACACGTTCTCGGCAATGGACAGGTAGGGGCTCAGGGCCAGCTCCTGGTGGATGATAACGATGCCTTTTGCCTCAGAGTCACGCAGGCTGTGGAACTGGCAGGTCTCGCCGTTGTAGACGATGTCGCCGGAGTAGGTGCCATAGCCATAGGTGCCCGAGAGAACGTTCATCAGGGTGGATTTACCCGCGCCATTCTCACCGCACAGAGCCATGATCTCGCCGGGACGAACCTGCAGGTTGACGTCGTCCAGAGCCTTGACAGCGGTAAACTCTTTGGTGATGTGCTTCATCTCAAGGATGTATTCGGACATTCTTTCAGCTCCTTTCTTGTGAGGAAAACCGGCACTCCGACTGCTCCGCCCTCAACTGACAGCAAAAGACAGGCAGTGTCCTCTCCTGTCAGCGGAGGACGGAGGAGGGGGGAGCGGGGCGTTCCTCCTCTTTCGTGGAAAGTGCTGCCGTGCGGTAGCACAGCAGCACTCTCTGCTACTTCATCTCCCGCAGGGATCGTTCACCCTGCGGGAGGGGGATTCTCTGCACTATTTCTGATTCTGTAACTCTGTCTGAGATCAGGAAGCAGCGTTCAGGTCAGCCTCGGTGTAGTAGCCGCTGTCGATCAGGTACTCCTGATAGTTGTCTTTGTCAACGGCGACGGGGGTGCACATGTAGGTGGGAACGACCTTCACGTTGTTGTTGTACTGCTCGGTGTCGTTGATCTCAGGCTCGGTGCCCAGAACCACGGCGCCCACCATGGACACGCACTTCTCAGCCAGCAGACGGGTGTCCTTGTAGATGGACATGGTCTGGGTGCCGTCGATGATGTTCTTGGTAGCCATGAGCTCGCAGTCCTGACCGGTGATCAGGGGCCAGTTCTCAGCGGTGTAGCCGGCGGAGGTCAGAGCGGCCTTGCAGCCGTAAGCGAAGCCGTCAAATGCGCACAGGCAGATGTCCAGGTGAGCATCGGCATAGGAGGAAGCCAGGTAGTTCTCGCACCACTGCTGAGCGGTCTCCTGAGACCAGCGCAGGATGCAGGTGTCCTGGAAGGAGGTACGGCCGGACTTGACGTCCAGGGTGCCATCCTCAAAGTAGCCGCCCAGGACTTCCATGATGCCGTTGTACAGGAACAGAGCGTTGTTGTCGTCGGGGGAGCCCATGAACAGCTCGCAGGTGTAGGTCTTGCCGTCAGCCTTGGCGTTGGCCAGATCCAGCTTCTCTTCCACATACTTGGCGATGGCCACGCCCACGCCCTTGTTGTCGAAGGTGGCATAGTAGGTGACGTTCTCGGTGTCCATCAGCAGACGGTCATAAGCGATGATGGGGATACCAGCGTCGGCAGCGGCCTGCTCAACGGTGGTCAGGGAGCCGGAGTCGATGGCGGCGATGACCAGGCAGTCAACCTGCTGGGCGATCATGCCTTCGATCTGGGAAACCTGCTGCTGAATGTCGTCGTCGCCGTACTGCAGCACGACCTCAGCGCCCAGAGCTTCCAGCTGGGTCTTCATGTTGTTGCCGTCGTTGATCCAGCGCTCAGAGGACTGGGTGGGCATGGCCAGGCCGATCTTCTTGCCGGTCAGGTCCAGTGCGCCGTCAGTGGAGGGAGCAGCGGAGGCGTCGCCAACAGCCTCAACGGCTTCAGTGGGGGTAGAAGCCTCAGCGGCGGCGGGCTCTTCGGTTTTGGTCTCGGCGGTGCTGGAGCTGGAGCCGCAGGCGGCCAGGGAGAGCACCATTGCCAGAGACAGCAACAGAGCGATCAGTTTCTTCATAGTTGTACTTCCTTTCCTGTTTTTTAGGATCGTCCCTCCTCTGTTTAGGGGGACTTAAACTGACAACTACACTTTACCCTTTCCTGCAGGAAAAATCAATACATATTTTGGAATTAATTGATATTTGTATTAAATTACAAACCAAATTACAAATTCAATACAACAAAAATAACAAATTCAGCAAATCGTGTTTGAAATTTATCGATTCAGTTCAAATTCTTATTTTACAACCATAAATATTTCCACCTTATCAGAAGTATTTTCAACTTAATTCAGTTATTTACAGCAAGTTCTTTGTCGAAAGTGATGGAGTGAATTACCTGTAAAATAGAATTTTTTATGAACAGGTTAAAATATTTATTGAAAATTTGGACGATCTTCACCGGGGAACACTTGCGGGCGCAAACAAAACTTGCTATACTTTTTACATTCCAAGTCACAGACAGTACAAAGGAGGCAGCAGTATGGCGATCAAATATCTTCAGCTTGCCGCAACGCTGCGAACCGACATCGGGGAGGGCGTCTACCGTGCCAGCGGACGCCTTCCCACAGAAATGCAGCTGGCCGAGCGTTACGGGGTCAGCCGCCAGACGGTGCGCCAGGCGCTGGCGGTGCTGTGCAGCGAGGGGCTGATCGAAAAGCGCCAGGGCAGCGGCTCTCACATTCGGGAGGGCGCCGCAAAGGCCGCGGGAAACAACATTGCCATCATCGCCACCTTTGTAGACGACTACATCTTTCCGCCGCTGCTGCACAATGTGCAGAGTGTGCTGGAAAAAAGCAACTACGCCACCCTGGTCTATTCCACCCAGAACCAGCTCAGCCGGGAACGGGAGATTCTGCTGACCCTGCTGGAGCACCCGGTCCGGGGCCTGCTGGTAGAGGGGGTCAAGACCGCCCTGCCCAACCCCAATCTGGATCTGTACCAGCGGCTGCAGCAGATGGGCATCCCCATTGTGTTCTTCCACGGCGGCTACCCGGAGCTGGACGCGGTGTGCATCTCCGACGACAACGAGGGGGGAGGCTACCAGGCGGTGCAGTATCTGCTGGGAAAAGGCCATACCCGCATCGGAGGGATCTTCAAAAGCGACGACATTCAGGGACAGCAGCGGTATTTCGGCTTTCTCTCCGCCCTCCGGGACCGGAATTTCCCCTTTCCCGATCAGGACATCCTGTGGTACAGCACGGAGGACCGCCGGATGCTGATGGAGCTGGGACAGAAGGACTGGCTGGAGCGCTACGTCCAGATGGCGTGCCGGCACTGTACCGCCATCGTCTGTTATAATGATGAAATCGCCTATTCTCTGATCCAGGTGCTGCTGAACGCGGGCTACCGGGTGCCGGAGGAGATCGCGGTCTGCAGCTTTGACAACAGCTATTACAGCGAAATGGGCACCATTCCCATCACCTCCCTCGCCCACAATCCGGGGCGGATCGGACATCTGGTGGCTTCCTCTCTCATTGACCTGATGCGGGGAAAGCCAGCCCGCTCCCATCAGGTAGACTGGCACCTGGTGGAGAAAAAGAGCACCTGATGGGCGGAAGGCAGACATCTGTCCTGGCCGGCCTGCCCCGGAATCTGACCATCTTTTCCCTGATTCGGAGTTCGCTATTCTATGTTTAAGGTTTTTCTCGTCGAAGACGAAACAGTCGTTCGTGAAGGGCTGCGCCGCAGTATCCCATGGGAGCAGCACGGTTTTTCCTATATCGGAGACGCCACCGACGGCGAGCTTGCCCTGCCCATGATCCGGCACCAGCCGCCGGACCTCCTCATCACGGACATCAGCATGCCCTTTATGAATGGCCTTGAGCTGAGCCGCCAGGTGCATGAGGAGTTTCCACAGATCAAGATCATCCTCATCACCGGCCACATGGACTTCCGCTTTGCCAAGGAGGCCATTGAAATCGGCGTAGACCAGTACCTGGTCAAACCCATCACCAAGACTGTGCTGCTGCCGGTGCTGGATGAGATCGCCCAGGTTCTGGAATCGGAACAGGCCCATCAGGCAAACCTGGACTCCCTGCAGCAGGAGGCCAGTGAGTACGCCCAGTTCACCCGCACCCGCTTCTTCGAGCACCTGGTCTCCGGCCGGGTTCCGGCCAGCACCCTTTATAATGAGGCCGCTGCGCTGGAGCTGGACCTGAAGGCCCCCTGCTACAGCATGGTTCTGTATTTGGTTCAGCCCCGCAACCCCCGCAACGAGCAGGATCAGGCCCGGCTGGACGCTGTTCAGCAGGAGCTGGATCAGTTCTTCCTCCGCTGCCCCCAGTTTCTGCTCTTTCAGTGGAGCATCGGCTATTTTGCTGTGGTGGTCCAGGCGGATGAGCGGCGGATCCAGTCGGAGACGGACTTCTGTGTGCAGAACATCCGCAGGCGGTTTGACCCCTTCAACGACATCGGCGACTGGTATGTGTCCGTTGGAACGCCGGTGAACCGGCTCAGCGGCCTGTCAGAGTGTTTCCAGGAGGCCTGCCGGATTCTGTCCTACCGCCATCTCTGCGTGGGACAGCACGAGCTGAGGGCGGACAGTCTGGAGGCGCTGAACCGCAGCGACACGGAGCAGCGCATCGCCGCTCTGGACCCGTCGCTGCTGTCCACTGCGCCCATCATGGACTTCCTCAAAAACGGAGGGGCGGGGGAGGCTGCGGAGTTTGCAAAACAGTATCTGAACCGCTTCGGGGAGGAGGCTTTGGGCTCCGTGCTGTTCTGCCAGCATCTGATGCTGACCATTCGCTTTGCCGCCGCCGCCTATGTGGAGGAGATGCACATGAAGCAGACAGAGCTGCTCCGGGTGCTGGACAACCAGCCGCCGGTGGACCAGCTCTTTGGCCGGGACAACGTTCAGCGCTACATCACCGCCCTGCTCGCCCGGGGGCTGGAGCTACGGGACAGCGTCATGCAGCCCCAATACCACGGGGCGGTCACCCACGGACTGCGGTACATTGACCAGCATTTCAGCGAGCCCACCCTGTCCCTGCAAACGGTGGCGGGCTATGTGGGGGTCAGTCCCAACTATTTCAGCGCACTGTTCAGCCAGGACATCGGCTGTACCTTTGTGGAATACCTGACCGGCAAGCGGATGGAGCGGGCAAAGGAGCTGCTGCGCACCAGCCGGATGCGCACCAGTGAGATCGCCGCAGCGGTGGGGTACAAGGACTCCCACTACTTCAGCCACCTGTTCCGCAAGACCCAGAACTGCACGCCCAGCGCGTACCGCTCTTCCGGAGGGTAACGGAACGGGAAACCCAAGGGCGCCGGGATTGCTGTCCCATCCCGTCAATGCAACAGAAAAAAGGCCGTTCTCCAGGGAAAACGGCAAAAAAACAGGCCGGTGATTGCTGCGGCGCAGTCACCGGCGGTTTCGTACCCCTGACAGGGGGAGGGGAAGCCGCCCGGTCAGTTCAGCTCCCGGATGTAGCGCACATCGCACGCAAAGTGCTCTGTGATGACCGGCGGGGTGTCAATTCTGGCAAAACCGTACTTTTCATAGAATCTCTGGGCCGCCACCATATTTTCCAGCGTCTCCAGATAGCACCTGCTGTAATAGCATCTGGCGTAGTCCAGGGCGGTTTCCATGAGGACGTGGGAGATGCCGGTGCCCCGGGCCTGGGGCAGGCAGTACATCTTCTGCAGCTCGCACACCCCGTCGGCTCCCTCCAGAGCTCCGATTCCCACGCCGCCCACAATGGCGCCCCCTTCGTCCACAGCCACCCAGTATTTGTTTCCCTCGGTGTTGTAGATCTCAGAAAAACACCCTAAATTGAGGTCTGCCCAGGCAGTTCCCCCATGGTTTGCGCCGAACTCGATCAGGCACGCGCGGATGACGGCTTCGATCTCCCGGTTGTCCCGGGGCTGAAGCTCCCGAATGGTATAGCCCATGGTGTACCTCCGTCCTTTCGGATTGGTTTTCCCCATTTTATCACACCGGGCGGAAAAGGAAAAGAGGGCGCCGGAACAGGGAAACGCCGCCTGTGAGCAGCTGTGCTTCCACCGGCCCGGCATTCTGCGGGGGAAAATCTCTGTTTTTTCCCTTGACAACCCCTTTGAACTGTGACATAATCAAGCCGTCAACTGAATACGGCAGACACGATACATGCGGTGCAAAACACTGTCAGATACGAAACAGGACAACAGCGTATGTATCTTTTTTCGGCACATACGACTGGGTATGTGCCTGTTTTTTTGCTGTTCGTTCTGCCTCAACTTTGAGGAGGTTCAATCAATGAATCACACACAGACCAACGACTTTCTTGTAAAAGAAGGCCTGGGAACGCTGATGAGGCGCTACTCCGTGCCCTGCGTGATTTCGCTGGTGGTAGCGGCCCTTTACAACATTGTGGATCAGATTTTTATCGCCAACGCCGACTACCTTGGTTCCTACGGAAACGCTGCCAACACCGTTGTGTTTCCCATGACCGTGCTGGCCCTGGCCATTGCGGTGATGATCGGAGACGGCTGCTGCGCCTTTGTCAGCATCAGCCTGGGCGCAGGAGAGCGGGAGAAGGCCCACCGCAGCGTGGGCTGCGGCATTCTGCTCTGCCTCATGGTCAGCGTGGCGCTGACCGCAGTCTACCTGATCTTTATGGATCCCATCCTGACGGTGTTCGGGGGAACGGTGAACGAAGCCACCTATACCTGCGCAAAAGAGTATTTCTTCTGGATTTCCCTGGGCATTCCCTTTTATATGTTCGGCCAGGCGATGAATCCCATCATCCGCTCTGACGGCAGCCCCCGCTTCGCCATGGCGGCCACCGTCGCCGGAGCGGTGACCAACATCATTCTGGATCCGATCCTGATCTATCCCTGCCGCATGGGCATGATGGGCGCCGCTGTGGCCACCGTCGCCGGACAGATTCTGACGACGCTGCTGTCCGTCTGGTATCTGTGCCACATGAAGGCGGTAAAAATTCACCGGAACAGCTTCGGCCTGTGGGGCGGGCTGATGAAACGGTTCCTCCTCCTCGGTCTGACCAGCTTCCTGTCCCAGGTCTCCCTGGTGGTTTCCATGGCGGCGGTGCAGAATATGTGCACCAGATACGGCGCGCTGGACGCCGTGTTCGGACAGCCGGAATACGCCCAGATTCCGCTGGCGGTGCTGGGCATCGTGATGAAGTTCTTCCAGATCGCCATCTCCATTTCGGTGGGACTGGCTGCGGGCTGCATTCCCGTTGTGGGCTATAACATCGGCGCAGGCAGAAAGGACCGGGCGAAAACCCTGTTCACCTATCTGCTGCTGGCAGAGGCGGCGGTGGGCCTGACGGCGCTGCTGATCGTGGAGCTGTTCCCCGTGCAGCTGATCGGGATTTTCGGCGCGGCCAACGAGAGCGCCTGCTACACGGAATTTGCAGTGCGGAGCTTTCGGATCTATCTGTGCATGATGGTGCTGGCCACGGTGAACAAGGGCACCTTTATTTACCTGCAGGCGCTGGGCAAGGCGCTGGAGTCCACCGTGATCTCCATGACCAGGGAGGTGGTGTTCGGCGTGGCGCTGCCCATCCTGCTGCCGGTTTTCTTCGGACTGAACGGAATTCTGTACTCCTTCCCTGTGGCGGATATCCTGACCTTCGCCATTGCAGCGGTGGTCATCCGCAGAACTTACAGGGAGCTGAGCGATCCGACGCCGGACGCCGACAGAGTCACCCGGCCCGCCATGGCGGCGGCAAAGGAGTGACGGCTCCGGGCTTGTGCTGAGCGGAAAGAGCATCCGGCGGCCGCCGGGTGAAACAATGCGGGTCCCCGCTGAGGCGGAGGCCCGCTTTTTGCTGTGCATACAGAGCGCTGTATTCCGTGCAGACCGGGCAACTCTCCCGGTCACGCAGCTGTTTTCTGCCCCATCAGTCCTGAATGGCGTCCAGTGCCTGGGCGATGTCCGCGATCAGGTCCTCCTTGTCCTCGATGCCCAGGCTGATGCGGATCAGCTCGGCGGGGACGCCGGCCTCCTTCAGCTGCTCATCGGTGAGCTGGCGGTGGGTGGAGGTGGCGGGGTTCAGGCAGCAGGTCCGGGCGTCGGCCACATGGGTCTCAATGGCGCCCAGCTTCAGGTTCTTCATAAAGGCGGAGGCCGCCGCTCTGCCGCCCTTCAGGCCGAAGGAGACCACGCCGCAGCCGCCGTTGGGCAGGTATTTCTGGGCCAGAGCATAGTATTTGTCGCCGGGCAGTCCGGGGTAGATCACATAGGCCACCTTGGGATGGCTGTTCAGGAACTCCGCAACGGCCTGACCGTTTTCCACGTGCTTGGGCATCCGGACGTGGAGGGACTCCAGCCCCAGATTCAGCAGGAAGGCGTTCTGGGGGGACTGGATGCAGCCGAAGTCCCGCATGAGCTGTGCAGTGCACTTGGTGATGAAGGCGCCGCCCTGACCGAACTTTTCCGCGTAGGTGATGCCGTGGTAGGACTCATCGGGGGTGCACAGGCCGGGGTACTTGTCGGCGTGGGCCATCCAGTCGAAGTTGCCGCTGTCCACAATGGCGCCGCCCACCGCTGCGCCGTGGCCGTCCATGTACTTGGTGGTGGAGTGGGTGACGATGTCAGCCCCCCACTCAAAGGGACGGCAGTTCACCGGGGTGGGGAAGGTGTTGTCCACGATCAGCGGCACCCCGTGGGCGTGGGCCACCTTTGCAAACTTTTCAATGTCCAGCACCGTCAGCGCCGGGTTGGCGATGGTCTCGCCGAACATCGCCCGGGTGTTGGGCTGGAAGGCGGCGTTCAGCTCCTCCTCCGTGGCGTCGGGGGAGACAAAGGTGGCGGTGATGCCCATTTTGGCCATGGTGACAGAGATCAGGTTGAAGGTGCCCCCGTAAATGGAGGAGGAGGCCACGATGTGGTCGCCGCACTGGCAGAGGTTGAACAGGGCGAAGAAATTGGCAGCCTGTCCGGAGGAGGTCAGCATGGCAGCGGTGCCCCCCTCCAGCTCGGCAATCTTTGCCGCCACATAGTCGTTGGTGGGGTTCTGAAGGCGGGTGTAGAAATAGCCGCTTTCCTCCAGGTCAAACAGCCGGCCCATGTCCTCGCTGGTGTTGTATTTAAAGGTTGTGGACTGGATAATGGGCACCTGGCGGGGCTCTCCGTTGCCGGGGGTGTAGCCCCCCTGCACGCATTTGGTGCCGGTCTGATACTTGCTCATAGGGATTCATCCTTTCCGATGCTGATGCAGCGCTCTAAATGAGTGAATTATTTCAAGTATAATTGTAGCAACGAAAGGGGGCGCTGTCAATGACCGGAGGAAAAAAACGGCGTGCCTCCGTGCCGGAGATCCCCGGAGGATTCACTCTGAAATTGGGGGAATTCCCGGCGTTTTCCCGCGCAATCCGCTGGATCAATCCTGTTTTGTGAGTGATAAGAAGGACAGCTGACAGAGCGGCTGTCCTTCTTGTTTGGGTCCATTCCCACTGGGGCTGTGTCAGCAGAGACCGCTTTTATTGCCCCTTGCAGCCCAAAGCCGGTCAGTCCGGCAGGTCGGGGTAGGGAATGTCGTTTTCCAGATTGTCCCGTGCCAGATCGTTGTCCAGCGCCGGATAGGCGTCGGAAATGGGGCGTTCCTGACGGGAATGGGGCTTGGGGGAGGCCGCTGTGGAGCGGCGCTTCTGACTCTTTTTTTTCATGCTGATTACCTCCGCTGCTCCAGGCGCGCAACCAGCTGCTGCATTTCCCGTCTGGAGCGGATGCTGTGGGTCTGCTGGAGAATCTCCTGCTGTTCCTCCTGGGTCATGGACGCAAAGCGCTCCATGGCTCCTTTGTGCTGGGCCAGGGCCATGCCAAAGCCCAGGGGCAGTTCCTGAGACATATCAATCACCTCAGGGACAGTATGCGCAGCAAGGGGCAAACCATACGCGGCGGCGGAACGGGCTGAAAAAACAAAGAGGGCACGCAGGGAGAATCCTCGCCGCTCTTTTGTTTTCAGAAAGAAAAGATGTGCGCCGGGCGGGCAGGTGTGGTAAAATAAAAACACCAAACAACGGAACAGGAGAGGGGGACAAAAATGCGGATCATCAACCTTGTGGAAAACACGCCGGGGGCGGCGGGATGCGTTCCCGTCCACGGCCTGAGCTTTTATATCGAAACCCGGCGGCACCACCTGCTCATGGACGCCGGGCCGTCGGAGCAGATGGTTCAAAACGCCTGTGCGCTGGGGGTGGACCTGACAAAAGTGGACACGGTGATTCTCAGCCACGGCCACTATGACCACGCCAACGGACTGACGGCCTTTGCCGCACAAAATCCGGAGGCAAAGATCTATCTGCGGCGCACCGCAGAGGAACCCCACTTTTCCGGCAGCGCGGAGGAGGGAACCCTCCACGACATCAGCATGGACCTGGCCATTCTCTCCCTGCCCGGGCTGGTCTGGGTGGAGGGGGAGGTGACGCTGGACGAGGAGCTGTCCCTGTTCGGCGGCATCACCGGGCGAAAATTCTGGCCGGAGTCCAACCGGAAGCTGACCCGGCGCTTCAACGGCGTCTTTTTGCAGGACAGCTTCGCCCATGAGCAGTGCCTGGTCATCCGGGAGCCGGGGAACACCGTGCTGCTCTCCGGCTGCGCCCACAACGGGATTCTGAACATTCTGGACCGGTTCCGCCGCCTGTACGGCGGCTGGCCCGACGCGGTCATCAGCGGCTTCCACATGAAAAAATCTACTCCGTACACCCGGGAGGAGGAGGAAACCATCTGCGCCACCGCCCGGCAGCTGTGCGCCTGTCCCAGTGAATTTTACACCTGCCACTGCACCGGACTGGGGGCCTATGAGCGCATGAAGGCCATCATGGGGGAGCAGCTGCACTATGTCCACTGCGGGGAGGAAATCAAGCTGTAACGCCGCCGTTTCTTCCCGCTGAACTGCATCTTTCCAGAACAAAAAACCGCTGCAGGGTCCCCCAAACAGGGCTGCAGCGGTTTTTCAGTTTAATATGTGGGCTGTTGGAACTCACTCAACTTTGGGAAGCATGGCCCGGTACGTTGCCAGCTCCTCGTCGGTGGGGACGTAGTCCTCCATCTTGCCGTCGTGGAACTTCTCATAGGCCACCATGTCAAAGTAGCCGGTGCCGGTGAGGCCGAAGACGATGGTCTTTTCTTCACCGGTCTCCTTGCACTTCATCGCCTCATCAATGGCGACGCGAATGGCGTGGGAGCTCTCCGGAGCGGGCAGGATGCCCTCCACCCGGGCGAACTGCTCCGCCGCCTCAAAGACGCTGGTCTGGGGCACGGAAATCGCCTCCATCAAACCGTCATGATAGAGCTGGGACAGCACCGGGCTCATGCCGTGGTAGCGCAGGCCGCCGGCGTGGTTGGCGGCGGGAATAAAGCCGCTGCCCAGGGTGTACATCTTGGCCAGGGGGCAGACCATGCCGGTGTCGCAGAAGTCGTAAGCGTACACGCCCCGGGTCAGGCTGGGGCAGGAGGCCGGTTCCACGGCGATGATGCGGTAATCCGCCTCGCCCCGGAGCTTTTCGCCCACAAAGGGGGAAATCAGGCCGCCCAGGTTGGAGCCGCCGCCGGCGCAGCCGATGATGATGTCGGGCTTGATGTTGTATTTGTCCAGCGCAGCTTTGGTCTCCAGGCCGATGACAGTCTGGTGCAGCAGCACCTGGTTCAGCACGCTGCCCAGCACATAGCGGTAGCCGGGGGTGTTGGCAGCGGTTTCCACCGCCTCAGAGATGGCGCAGCCCAGGGAGCCGCTGGTGCCGGGATGGGCGGCCAGAATCTTCCGGCCCACCGCGGTGGTCTCAGAGGGGGAGGGGGTCACGCTGGCGCCGTAGGTCCGCATGACCTCCCGGCGGAAGGGCTTCTGCTCGTAGCTGACTTTGACCATGAACACCTTGCAGTCCAGGTCGAAGTAGGAGCAGGCCATGGACAGGGCGGTGCCCCACTGACCGGCTCCGGTCTCGGTGGTGACGCCCTTCAGCCCCTGCTTTTTGGCGTAATAGGCCTGGGCAATGGCGGAGTTGAGCTTGTGGGAGCCGCTGGTGTTGTTGCCCTCAAATTTGTAATAGATTTTCGCCGGGGTCTGGAGCTTTTCCTCCAGGCAGTAGGCCCGCACCAGGGGGGAGGGGCGGTACATCTTGTAAAAGTCCCGAATCTCCTCGGGAATGGGGAGATAGGCGTTGGTCTCGTCCAGCTCCTGCTGAACCAGCTCTTCACAGAACACGCCGCTCAGATCCTCCGCCGTCATGGGCTGAAGGGTGTCGGGGTTGAGCAGGGGGGCGGGCTTGTTCTTCATATCCGCCCGGACGTTGTACCAGCTTCTGGGCATCTCCGACTCTTCCAGGTAAATCTTATAGGGGATCTTCTTATCTGCCATGATAAAGGCTCCTTTCCTTTGGGACGCTGCCTCCCGATTTTTGCGCCGGGACAGAAAAAACAGCCCTGCCCCAGTTTATTCGCTGGGACAGGACTGGAACATCCTGCGGTGCCACCCGGCTTGACGCAGTCTCCCGCGCCCGCTTTCCGCATACTGACATATGCTGACGTTTGTTCACGGAGCGCCGCCTCCGTCTCACATACTCCGAACTGCTTCGTTTCTGCTCGCCCTCAGAAGTCCATTGGGTTCCCCGCTTTTCGCCGCCCTTTCAGCCCCGGCGGCTCTCTGTGGAAAAGAGAAGGGAACCTACTCACTCTTCCTCAACGGTTTTTACCAGTTTAAACCATGAAAAGAACAAAGTCAAGGGGAAATTTTGGAGGATTCGGTCTTCTCAGCACACCGCCGCCCTCCGGGGAGGTACACAGAAAAAAG
>CAMNOL010000024.1 GCA_946546815.1 uncultured Oscillospiraceae bacterium | reverse complement strand
AACCGCCGCGCGGCAGCAAAAAAGGCATGACCACAGGGCCATGCCTTTCTGTTTTTCAGTTGACGGTGAGCTGCAGGGCGTCCAGAATGGAGCTGTCTTCCCCCTGGGCGATGGAATAGCGGATGGTGACGGAATCTCCCGGGTTCAAAATCACCACGCTGCGCTGCTGGGCCGCGCTGATGCTGTAGTAGACCTGCTCCGCCCCCTCCAGGGACAGGTAGTAGATGGTGTTGCCGCCGATGACCGCCGAGCGGATGTCCGCCACCTTGCCGGAGACCTCCCGCTGATTCTCCAGGTCCTCCTCCGGCAGCACCTCGGTGACGGTGATGCCGTTCTCGATCAGCAGCTGCTCATAGGCGCTCTGGCAGGCCTTGACCGTGGTGCCGGTTGCGGTGATCTGGTAGTCCCCCACGTTGACCATGGCGTACATCTTCACCAGCTCCGCACCGTCCTTCAGCGCCATAAAATAGGTGGGCTCATCGGAGATGTTCAGCAGAATGGGGAACGTGGCGGTGTAATGGAGGTGCTGCACCGCCCCCTGAGCCGAGCTCATGGCGGAGTACTCCTCCGCGCCGGTGACGTGGTAGTAGCGGGCGTCCTTGGTGCGCTGGTTCACCAGAATAAAGCCCACGTTGGACTCGTCGCTGCCTGCGGAGGTGACGCCGGTGTACATATACACATCGTCATTCATCGCGATATAGTTGTAGCCGTCGGTGGTAACGGTGACGCCCTTCTGTCCGAACCAGCTGTTCAGCCAGCCGCTGACCAGAGTGCCGTGGTAGTTGTACTGCTCCACCAGCAGGTCGGCGCTGTACACCCGGTCCACCCAGCTGGGGACCTCCTCGTAATACTGGTGTTCACCGGTGACGGCGTTGACCATCACCGCGCCCCGGACATCCACGCCGCCGAAAAGGCCGATGGTGTGGACCTCCCGGGAGCAGATCCACCAGGGGTTGCCTTCATCGTCGATCTCAAAGTTCACATCGCCGAACATCATGGTGGGATAGAGGAACCGGAGGTAGCGGTACAGGTTCCGGCCGAAGTGCTCGCTGGTGGTGTACTTCATGCCCTCCTCCAGCTTCACCAGGCGGGTCTCCTGGGTGACCATGTTCACGATCACATAGGCGGGAATGCCCTCTGATCGGTTGTTGAACCATTTGATCAGGTTTCCGTACTCCAGGGGAGAAACCCGGACAGGCTCCTCCCGGTAGTTGATCTGGGCGTATTCGTCGCTGACCTCGAACTGGGAGACCAGGTTGGAATTGGTGCTGATGTTGCCCAGCGCACGCTTGCCCAGCTGCACTGCGGAGTCCCGGTCCAGCATGGGGATCCGGTTGTAGGAGACCTCCGAAACCTCCGAGGCAAAATCTCCCACCTGCACATCCAGCAGGTCACGGTAGGCCCCCGCATGGAAGATGGTCAGGGAACTGATGCTGCCCAGCACAAGGGCCGCCGCCGCCAGCGCCAGCAGCCCGCCCACCACCGCCCCCCAGGCTCCGGAGGGACGACGGGCCTTCTGGGGACGGCGCTGGAACTTTCTCAGGTTCAGATTCAGGCGGTTGCCCTCCATGGTGAACAGAGGCTCGTCCTCAGAGAAGGAGCTGCTCTGGCCCTTCTCCCCGCCCAGAACGTTGTAAATCGACAGATGAACCGCCAGCAGCAAGAGCAGGAAGAAATAAAAACCTTCCGACTTCAGGTTGATGGGCGGCAGCATCACGTAATAATAAAGCGCACCCAGCACCGCTGTGACCAGCACGCTGACCAGCACGCGCCGGAACTGGCCGGAACCGGGATTGGATTGTCTGCCCATAAGAGCTCCTCCTTTGAATGGGATCATAAGGAACCGCTGATCGGATCAGCACTTCCCTAAGATTGTAGCACAGTACCGTGAAGAAAGCAATTCCCCTCCGCAGAGGCGCCCCCCGCCGCTGAGGGAGCTGTCCTTTTCCCTTCGGAGGCGGTGAACTGGGGCGGGTTCCCTGTGAATCAGCGGAGGGGGACGGACTGCTCCTCCCCTCTTGCAAAAGTATGGCGCAGGTTTGTTTTTCCCATTCCTCTCCCCCGGCGGAATCCCCTCTGAAACGGAAAAAAACCGCATTTTCCGAGGGGAGAACCATCGAAAAATGCGGTTTCAGGGTTATGGGGTCATCAGACCACCAGGAAGAACTTGATCAGGAACAGGGCGGAGATCACGTAGGTCAGGACGGAAACTTCCTTTGCCTTGCCGGTGAAAACCTTGATGATGGTGTAGGAGATCAGGCCGATGCCGATGGCGTGGCCGATGGAGCCGGAGACGGGCATACCGATGAGCATCAGAGCCACGGGAACCAGCTCGTCCATCTTGTCAAAGTTGATGTTCTTCAGGCCGGAGACCATCAGGATACCAACATAGATCAGAGCGGAAGAGGTTGCCGCAGCGGGCACCACCGCCGCGATGGGGGCGATGAACATACAGGCCAGGAACAGGAGGCCGGTGGTCAGAGCGGTCAGACCGGTGCGGCCGCCAGCCTCAACGCCGGCAGCGGACTCCACGAAGGTGGTGACGGTGGAAGTGCCGGTCAGAGCGCCGGAAACGGTGCCCACAGCGTCAGCCAGCAGAGCCTCGCGCATGTTGGGCATATTGCCCTGCTCGTCCACCATGCCGGCACGGGAAGCGGTACCCACCAGGGTGCCGATGGTGTCGAACATATCGATCATGCAGAAGGTAATGATCAGGGTGATGGAGGTGAACCAGCCGATTTCAAAGAAGGTGTGGAAGTTGAACTTGAAGAAGGTGACCTCCATCATATCACCAAAGGGAGGCACCCAGGATGCAGCAGCCAGGCTCTCAAAGGGAGCAATGTGCAGGAAGACGGCCTCGCCCACCCAGTAGACAATGGATGCGCAGAGCATACCGATGAGGACGGCGCCCCGGATGTTCATCTGAGCCAGAATGATGATGGCGAACAGGCCGACAAACATGGTGATGACGGTGAGCAGCATGACGTTGTACTCAGCGCCCATGCCGTCCTTCAGAACCTTGGGGGTCAGCGCGCCGAAGAAGTCACGCATGGTGTAGAAGGGGGTGGTGTAGCCGTTGCCCTCGGCATAGATGCCCACATTGGAGCCAAAGCCGATGTTCATCAGCATGTAGCCGATGGCGGGAGAGATGCCCATACGAACGCCCAGGGGGATGGCGTCCACGATCTTTTCGCGGATGTTCAGGACGGACAGGATGATAAAGATGATGCCCTCAACCAGGATGATGCACAGTGCAGCCTGGAAGCCCTCCAGGTAAGAGACGCTGAGCATGGCGGCAATGTTGGCGGATACGACAGCAAAGAAGCTGTTGAGGCCCATGCCGGGAGCCATAGCGAAGGGCTTGTTTGCTGCAAATGCCATGACAAACATGCCGATGGCAGAGGCAACACAGGTGGCCATGAAAACGCCGTTCCACAGGGGCTGTCCCTCTGCGCCGAAGTTGGTCAGCAGATTGGGGTTCAGGGCGATGATGTATGCCATCGTCATGAACGTGGTAAGACCGGCGATAATTTCAGTGCGCACGGTGGTACCGTTTTCTTTGAGCTTGAAGATTTTCTCCATTCGATTCTCCTCCAATTCTATTTGTCTCAGGACAACATCAATCTTACCATAGGGAGCGCTTCAGCACCAGACAAAAATCTACACAAAGATTCCTTTTGAATTCTCTTCTTCTTTTTTTAAATTGACAATGCATTTCCGGTAGAGTATAATAAGCCATGGTTAGAATTCCCTTGTAGGAGATGAAGTGTCATGAAATACAAACTCAAAGTTGCCGGTTTGGAGCGAGAGCTCGAGTTGTGCCCGCTGAACGAGTCCACCATGATCGCGCCTTTTGTTATCTTCGGCGACGTTGAGCTCACCTGCGCCTGTGCGGCGGAGCTGCTGAAAAAAGTCCCTGAATTTGACTATATGCTCGCCCCGGAGGCCAAAGCCATTCCCCTGATCCACGAAATGGCCAGACAGAGCGGCCGGAACGATTATATGCTGGCCCGCAAAGTGAAGAAGTTTTACATGAAAAACCCCTTCGGGGTAGAGGATCAGTCCATCACCACCGAGGGCAAGCAGATGCTCTACATGGACGGCAATGACGCCGCAAAACTGAAGGGCAAGAAGGTTCTGATTATCGACGACGTCATTTCCACCGGCGGTTCCATCTCTGCTGTGGAGCACCTGGTTAAGGCAGCCGGCGGCATCGTTGCCGGACGCATGGCCATTCTGGCTGAGGGCAAGGCCGCACAGCGGGACGACATCATTGTTTTGGGCGCGCTGCCTGTGTTCAACACCAAGGGCGAGCCTAAGGACTGACTGCGGAAGCGTCATTCTAGCAACATATAAGTGAAAATTGGTACCGGCAATTCCGATGCTGGTACCAATTCTTATTTCTGATGATCCGGGGACTGCTCCGCTTCCGGTCGGAAACGGTCCCCGGATGTTTTATTCGTTGATGATGCGGTTCAGCTCGTCCACGACCTTTGCGGCTCTCAGCCCGTGCACCTGGCAGGCTTCCCACAGGGTCTCCGTCTGGGCAGAGGCACAGCTCAGGCAGTGCATACCGATGCTCTGCAGATATTCAATGGTTTCCGGGTAGAGGTTGACGATTTCCGCAACCAGATCATCCATTTCCACAGGACCGTCGTACAGTTCCATTTTTATCCAGCTCCTTCTGCTTGTTTTTGATTGTAAATTTGATCCGATGCCAGCTTATTCCCACTCAATGGTTGCTGGGGGTTTGCTGGTCACATCGTACACGATGCGGTTGATGCCCTTGACCTCGTTGACGATGCGCACAGAGGCAGCGTCCAGCACTTCATACGGAATCCGGGCCCAGTCGGCGGTCATGAAGTCGGTGGTGGTCACGCCGCGCAGCGCCAGGGTGTAGTCATAGGTGCGGCCATCGCCCATGACGCCCACAGAGCGGTTGTTGGTGAGCACGGCGAAATACTGGCTGATCTTCTGGTCCCAGCCCGCCTTGGCCACTTCCTCCCGGAAAATGGCGTCGGCCTCCCGCAGGGTGTCCGCCTTCTCTTTGGTCACGTCGCCGATGATGCGGATGCCCAGTCCGGGGCCGGGGAAGGGCTGGCGCATGACCAGATACTCCGGCAGTCCCAGCTCACGGCCCAGCTGACGGACCTCGTCCTTGAACAGCAGGCTCATGGGCTCCAGCACCGCCTTGAACTGCTCAATGACCTCTTTGGGCAGCAGCTTGTTGTGGTGGCTCTTGATGACAGCGGACTCACCGCCCTTGCCGGACTCCACCACGTCGGGATAGATGGTTCCCTGGGCGAAGAAGTCCTGCTTGGTGATGCCGAACCGCTTTGCCTCGTCCAGGAACACATAGCCGAACTCGGCGCCGATGATGTTCCGCTTCTCCTCCGGGTCCACAACTCCAGCCAGCTTGCTCAGGAACCGCTGTTCCGCGTTGACCCGGACAAAGTTCACCTTCCACTTGCCAAAAGCGGCTTCCACCTCGTCGCCCTCGTTCTTGCGCATCAGGCCGTGATCCACAAACACGCAGGTGAGGCGCTCCCCGATGGCCTCGGCCAGCAGTGCGGCCAGCACAGAGGAGTCCACGCCGCCGGACAGAGCCAGCAGCACCCGGCCCTCAGGTCCAATGGTCTCCCGCAACTGGGCCAGGGTGGTGCGGCAGAAGTCCTCCATGGTCCAGTCGCCGTGGGCGCCGCAGACCTCATAGAGGAAATTGTGCAGCATTTTCAAGCCGTTCTCGGTGTGGTTCACCTCCGGGTGGAACTGGACGCCGTAGAACTTCCGCTGCTCGTCAGCGATGGCCACATTGGGGCAGGCGTTGGAGTGTGCCACCAGGTCGAATCCCTCAGGCACCTTCGCCATGTAGTCGCCGTGACTCATCCAGGAGATGCCCCTTTCGGGCAGGCCCTTGAACAGCTTGCAGCCGGTGTCAAAATAAGTCACTGTCTTTCCGTACTCCCGGGCGGAATCGTCCTGAGCAGGGGTGACCAAACCGCCCAGGGTGTGGGCGATCAGTTGGCAGCCGTAGCAGATGCCCAGCACCGGAATGCCCAGCTCAAAGATCTCAGGGCTGTACTGGGGGGAATCGGGCAGGTAAACGCTGTCGGGACCGCCGGTGAAGATGATGCCGATGGGATGCATCGCCTTCAGCTCTTCAATGGGGGTGGTATAGGACTTCACTTCACAGTAAACATTGCACTCACGGACACGGCGGGCGATCAGCTGATTGTACTGACCACCGAAGTCCAGCACGATGACGAGTTCATGGGCCACGGGAATCCTTCCTTTCTGTCTGTGGGTCTTGTAAAAGAAAGAAAGCAGGCCGCGGGAATGAGAAACTCCTCCGGCACTGCCGAATTACTGTTCTTATCTTAAAAGATTCGGGAAAAAAAGTCAATGTACAATTCGCCAATATCATACACCATGCCGCCGGTGTTTCACCGCTTTTTTCCGGGAAATCCGGAAAAAAGAACCGGCGAGCCTCCCCTTCCGGGAAAGCGCGCCGGTTTGAAACCGTTGTGACAGGTCAGTACACCACCACAGCGGTGCCCACGCTGCAGATTTCGAAAATCTCCTTTGCCGCTTCGTAGGGTGTGTTGACGCAGCCGTGAGAGCCGTTGGTCTTGTAAATCTGGCCGCCGTAGCTGGAGCGCCAGCTGGAGTCGTGGATGCCCACGTTGCCGGTGAAGGACATCCAGTAGGTCACCTGAGAGCTGTAGCCCATGGTGTCCATGGTGCCCAGAGTGGCGGGGCTCTTATGGCAGTCCATGGCCCAGACGCTGCCCCGGGGAGTGCCGTTGCCCCTGCTGGTGTTGCCGGTGACCACCGGGGTCTCCACGACGCACTTGTAGTCCTTGTAGCACCACATGGTCTGCTTGTCGATGCTGATCTCCACATAGGTGCCGCCGATGTCGTCTTTGCCGCGGTTCTTGGCCTTGTACAGGTAGGCGGGCTCCAGGGTGGTCTTTTCGCCCTTCTTCACCGCCTTCACCAGGGCGTCGGCCGTGTCCTGCCGGGCGATGCACCAGCCGTAGTCGCCGCCCTTCAGGGTGACTTCCCCGCCGTCGTGGGTTTTGACCACATGGGTCAGTCCGAAGGTGTCGGTCTTATAGGCCATCTCCGTCTTGACAAACTCCAGCGCCTTCTCGCTGTCGATGTCCCAGGTTCCGTCCTTGCCCTGGGTGATCCATTCCTTGATGACGGAATTGTTCACCTTGACGATGCGGTTGTCTTCAAAATCGTAGGTGATCTCCGCCCCAAGCCACTTGTTGATCTTCTCCAGCTCTGCGTTGAGCTTCTCGTCGTCCTTGAGCACCTTAGGCGCCAGATAGCAGTCCTCTGCCTCCAGATCGACCTCGATTTCTCCGTTTTCCAGCGCCTTCTGCAGCGTCTCTTTTGCCTTGGCCTCGTTGAGCTGGTTTCCAGTCACCTCCGGCTGGACCGCAAAGCCGTCGGCGGTCTTGGTCAGGCTGGCATCCTGCACCTTGGTGTAATAGGCTGGGTCAAAGCACTTCAGACTGGCGATCACCTGCTGGGCCTTCTCCGTGTCATAGGCGGCGTCCTGAGGCGCGGTGAGCTCATCCTTGGTAAAGTAGTAAGTAATCCACAGCCACGGATTGTACTGATCCAGCAGGCGGTCCACCTCGCCGGTGTCGGCGTAGCTCATGCCGATCTGGGTGGCTGCGATGGACTCAGATTCCCCGTCCCGCTCAATGATGGACATGACGTAGTTCTGAATCTCGTGGTTCATGGCAGCCTTGGCGTTGTCCGCCGTCATATTGCTGACATCAATGTTGTTGATGGATGTGTGATTGGGGAACCGGTTGGAATAATACTGCGCTGCCAGGTAATAGAAAAATCCCAGAAAAGCCAGCAGCATCGCGACAATCAGCACATACACCACAGGGCTGGTCTTCTTCTTGGGCTGCTTCACCACAGCCGCAGCACGTCTTGCACCCTGACTCATGCTCATCCCTCCTTATGCGTTCGTTGTCCGCCCGAAGGCGGACTCCGTTGTTCTTCTGAACCGTGTTCTACTTTAGCACAAGCCCCGGAGAAATACAAGATACAAATCGTAACAGCCGGCTGAAATAACCGGCTACTTCTCTTAAAAATAGAACAAAAATTTAATATTTGTCATTTTTTGCCAGTTTTCCCGGGAAAAACGGAGGGGCGGCGGTGGGCCGTCCCCCCAAAGCGGTCATTCCTCGTAGTCTCTGGTGATGTCCTTCAGCCAGCCGTACTTTTTATAATGGCGGTACACCGCCGGCATTTTGTAAAACTCGTCCAGGCAGATCACAAAATACACCGCCTTCACCGGTAATTTCACCACGAACGCAGAGAAAAAGCTCACCGGAACCGCCACCAGCCACATGGACACAAAGTCGCAGACCAGGCCGAAGCGGCTGTCTCCCCCGGCGCGGAAGATCCCGGCGATGACCAGGGTGTTCATCTGCTGGCCGATGACATAGTAGGTGCTGACGTAGAGCATAAAGCTCAGGTAGTCCCAGCCCGTGGCTGTCAGCCGGGGGGCGTAGATCTGGAACACCACCGGCCGCAGCAGCAGGATCACCAGTCCGGTGACCACGCTGGCGCAAAGGGTCAGGCGGCACAGCCGGGAGGCGTTTTCCCTGGCCGCCTGCTTCCGCCCCTCCCCGATCTGCTTGCCCAGCAGCACCGTTCCGGCGCCGGCCATACCGAAGGCCACGGTGGAGGCCAGGTTGCGCACAGTGGTGGCAACTGCGCTGGCCGCCACCATGTCCGAACCCAGATGGCCGTAAATGATAGAGTACGTGGTGAACGCCGCAGTCCAGATCATATCGTTCAGCAGCGCCGGCACTGCATAGCGGACAAAATCTCCGGTGAGCTGGCGATGCCGACCCAGCAGCACCTTGGGGGAATAGTCCAGCGTGCCGGAACGCACAGCGTCCCCCACGCACAGCGCCAGTTCCACCGCCCGGGCAATGACCGTGGCCACCCCCACTCCCACAACGCCCAGCTTCGGCGCGCCGAACAGTCCGAAGATGAACACAGCGTTGAGGAAGATGTTGAGAAACAGGGCGATGCTCACCAGCGTGGTGCTCAGCCTCGCCCGCTCCATGCTGCGCATGGTGGTCTCGTAGACGTGGGAAATGCCCTGCAGAACGTAGGAGATTCCGATGATCCGGAGGTAGGAACAGCCCACGCCGATGAGCTCCGGGTCCGGCGTGAACAGGCGCATCACCACGCCGGGCAGCAGCATCGCCGCTCCAGACACCAGCAGCGTCACCGTACAGGTGACCTTCAGCGCGATGCCCATCACCGCCTGAATGGAGCGCCGGTCCCCCTTCCCCCAGTACTGGCTCACCAGCATGGAAATGGCAGAGGCGATACCGAAAAACAGGCCGTTCAGCAGAAATTGCAGCTGATTGGCCAGGGAAACTGCGGAAAGTGCAGTTTCTCCCACAACGCCCAGCATCAGCACGTCTGCGGAGTTCACCGCCGCGCTGATGAGGTTCTGGAGGACCATGGGGAGCGCCAGGTTCCACAGGCTTCTGTAAAACTCCCGCTTTTCCGTGGAAAGAGTGTGATTCATATTGTTTCTCCGTTCTTTTCTGTTCAGCACGCACCATTATAGTCAGCTCCCGGGGGAAAGGCAAGAAAAAACTCCAGCCCGCCCTCAGAACGTCCAGCAGGTCCTGAAAAAACAATTCCGGCTTGTTGCCCGGTACCCGGTCTGGTATAATGGAGAAAATCCACAGGAAAGGACGTCAAATCATGTATTCTCTGCTGCAGCAACAGCTCTCCGGCCTGCTGGCGGGGGAGAGCGACACCATCGCCAATCTGTCCAACGCCTCTGCCCTCCTCAACGAGGCGCTGGAGCACATCAACTGGGTGGGGTTCTATCTGATGAAGGGCGGACAGCTGGTGCTGGGGCCTTTTCAGGGCAAACCCGCCTGTATTCGCCTCACCCTTGGCCGGGGGGTGTGCGGCACCGCTGCGGAGCGGGACGAGATCCAGCTGGTAGACAATGTCCACGTTTTCCCAGGACACATCCCCTGTGACAGCGCCTCAAACTCGGAAATCGTTCTGCCCCTCCGCCACGGCGGCGCAGTGGTGGGCGTGCTGGACATCGACAGCCCGCTGCTGAACCGCTTCACCGAAGCGGACCGGGAGGGCCTTGCCGCCTGCGCCCGCATCATTGAAGCCGCCTGTGACTGGTCCCTCTGACCAGTGCGGCCCCCTTTTCTCCATTTTTCCCCACAGGGCGTGTCAGAGCCGGTTCCGACACGCCCTGAATTCATCGAACAAGCACTATTTTTCAGACAAGCCGCTTTAGACGGCTTTTCCACTCCGGCTGTGCTACCCTAGTCCCCACGGAAGAGGGAGGTGAGGCGTTGACGGTGGTGTATCTGGACAGCCTGTTCCTGCTGAATCTGGGCCTGGACGGGATGCTGCTCTCGGCGGCGCGGAAGCTGAGCCGCTCCGGCGGCAGCGGGCTGAGGACGCTGCTGGCGGCGGTGCTGGGAGCGGCCTACGCTGGGGCGGTGTTCTGCCTGCCCTCCCCCGCTCTGACCCATCCGCTGACCAGGCTGGGGATTGCGGTGGTGATGGCGCGGCTGGCAGCGGGAGGACTGCACAAGACCGGGCCGCTGCTGCTGCTGTTCCTGCTGCTGACCTGCTCCCTGGCCGGGGGCGTACTGCTGATGGAGGCCGCCGGTGTCGGCGCCATGAGCAGCGGTTCCGGCTTTCCGGTGACGGTATCCGATGGGAAGCTGCTGCTGCTCTGCGCCGCCGGGGAATATCTGCTGGCAGCGGGCGCCGCCCGGCTCACCCGGCGCAGGGGGGCGGAAACGGCCCCGGTGCTGCTGAGCTGCGAAGGGCGAAAGGTGCTGCTCCGGGCGCTGGTGGACTCCGGAAACCTGCTCCGGGACCCGCTCACCGGAAAACCGGTGCTGGTGGTCTCCGCCGACGCCGGCGCGGGACTCTTTCCCCCGGGCTGCGCCCCTGACCGGGAGGCGCTGCGCCGTCCGGAGCAGTGCTTTGCCGATCTGGCATCCCGCTGGACCCCCTCCCGGCTGCGGCTGGTCCCCTTTCGGGCGGTGGGCACCGGACAGGGGCTGCTGCTGGCGGTGCGGGTGGATCAGCTGGAGGTGGGCGGCACGGTGTACCGCAACCGTCTGGCCGCAGTGACCGCTGAGAACTTTTCCGGAGCCTATCAGGGCATCATCGGAACGGAAGAAGGAGGAATCGCATGAATCAGGTGTGTACATGGGTCAGAATGCTGCTGGAACGGGCGAGGGCGCTGCTGCATCCCCCAAAGGACAGCGGCGGCGTTTATTACATCGGAAGCGGCGAGGTACTGCCCGCCCCCCTGAGCCGGGAGCGGGAGCTGGAGCTGCTGTACGCTGTGCGGGAGGGGGACGCCGCAGCCCGGGGAGAACTGGTGGAGCACAATGTGCGGCTGGTGGTGTACCTGGCCCGGCGGTTTGAGAACACCGGCATCAATCTGGAGGACCTGATCTCCATCGGCACCATCGGACTGATGAAGGCGGTCAGCACCTTCAACGTGGAAAAAAACATCAAGCTGGCCACCTACGCCTCCCGGTGCATTGAAAACGAGATCCTCATGCACCTGCGGAAGGTGGGCAACCAGCGGGTGGAGGTGTCCTTTGACGAGCCGCTGAACACAGACTGGGACGGCAACGAGCTGCTGATCTCCGATATTCTGGGCACGGAGGAGGACGTGGTGGAACGGCCCATACAGGAGGACACGGACCGGCAGCTGCTCTTTCAGGCCATGACCTGCCTGACAGACCGGGAGCGGACCATTATCTCCATGCGCTTCGGTCTGGACGGAGGCGAGGAGCGCACCCAGAAGGAGATCGCAGACGTGATGGGCATCTCCCAGTCCTACATCTCCCGGCTGGAAAAGCGCATCATCGTGCGGCTGCGGAAGGAGTTGGAACGAATCGGATGAAAAAAGCGCCTCTCTGCCGAAGCGGAGAGGCGCAAATTGGTTCTGTTATTTGACTGCGCTGTCCAGGGACCTGACAACCATGCTGGTCAGGGCGAACAGGGCGATGGCGTTGGGAATCACCATTAGGTTATTAAACATATCCGTCAGCTCCCAGACCAGGTCGTTGGAGGCCAGGGTGCCCAGGAAGATAAACACCAGCGCGATGACGGAATACACCTTGGCGCTGTTCTTGCCGAAGAGGTACATGACGTTGATCTTGCCGAACATGCTCCAGCTCAGCACGGTGGAAAAGGCGAAGAAGAACAGGCAGACCGCCACGAACCTGGCGCCCAGATGCTCCCCAAAGATGGCGCCGAAGGCCAGCTGGGACAGGTTGGTCTTGTCGATGGTCTGCGTGACATCCCCCACATAGCCTGCGGCCAGCGGGCCGTTGGCGGTGTACAGGGTGGAGATGATGACCAGCGCGTTCAGCGTCAGCACCACAAAGGTGTCGATGAACACGCCCACCATGGCGACGACGCCCTGGTCATGGGGATGGGCCACGTTGGCCTGGGCGTGGGCGTGAGGGGTGGAGCCCATGCCGGCTTCGTTGGAGAACAGGCCCCGCTTGGCGCCCTGGCTGATGGCGGTCTTGATCGCCGCGCCGAAGCCGCCACCGATGATGGCCTGAGGCTGGAAGGCGTAGCGGAAGATCATACCCAAGGTGGCGGGAAGATAAGTGATCCGGGCCAGCAGCACCACAACGCCGCCCACCAGGAAGATCAGCGCCATAATGGGCACGATTTTCTCCGTAACCGCCGCAAGACGCTGCACGCCGCCCAGGAAGATCACACCGCAGATGGCCACCAGCACAACGCCTACCACCCACTTGGGCACGCCGAAGGCGGTGTGGAAGGTGGAGCCGATGGAGTTGGACTGCACCATGCAGCCCATAAAGCCCAGCGCCAGAATGATGGCGACGGCGAAGAATCCGGCCAGGAACTTTCCAAAGCTGCCCTGGAAAGCGGTGGTGATGTAGTAAACCGGGCCGCCGTGGACGGTGCCGTCCTCGTCATGGATGCGGGTTTTCTGGGCCAGGGTGGCCTCCGCGTAGATGGTGGCCATGCCGAAGAAGGCGATGACCCACATCCAGAAGATGGCGCCGGGGCCGCCGGTGAGGATGGCGCCGGAGGCGCCGACGATGTTGCCGGTGCCCACCTGAGCGGCGATGGCGGTGGCCAGGGCCTGGAAGGAGGTCATGCCGCTGTCGTGCTTGATGCCGTTGAGGCTCAGGTTGCCGAAGACCTTTTTCATGCCCTCACCGAAGCAGCGCACCTGCACGAACCGGGTGCGGATGGAATACCACAGGCCCACACCGATGAGCAGAAAGACCAGGATGTAGTTGGACAGATAGGTGTTGATGTTGACGACGATGGGCAGCAGCACCGCTTCGATGGATGATAGCATAACGATTCTCTCCTTCTCTTTCATTGCCGCTTTTCAGCAAGAAAAAAAGCGGCTGAACGATGTTCGGCCACCTGGGAAAAAAGGGAAACGCAGCTTTCCACCCGTCAACAGCGGGAAAAAGTGCGGTGCTCTGTCCTTTTGCCTGAGAGATTTGCGGTGCGGCTGCGCAGCGCATTGCCCCTTCGGCCCCTGTTGTGAAAACAGGCTTCTCCAGAGTGACATCCACGCACAGTCCCGGCCCTTCGCAAGGGCACCTGAAAGTGTTATTTCTTCGGTCAGCAGACGCTGTCTCCTGTGCGCTTCTTCTGTCGATTCAATTGTATGAAATACGATACCACGGGCTGACAGAATTGTCAAGTGACAATTCCCCTCAAAAAATTCCAAAACCCGGCTTCTTTTTCGGGCAAAGGGGAAAAAACATGCCGTTCCTCACTGCCGCTCCCGGAAGGTGGTCTCGTGGGCGCTCACCGGGATCTTCTCCGACTCAATGTCAGCAATGCGGATGAACCGCTCCCTGCGCAGGTCGTCCACCAAGCCGTTGATGGCATCGGGGGTGCCCTGCACCTCCATGGAGACGGAGCCGTCCAGCTCGTTTTTCACCCAGCCAGTCAGGCCCCGGGGCCGGGCGTGGGTCACCGCCATAAACCGGAAGCCGACGCCCTGCACCCGGCCGTGGAACACGAGGCGCATCCGGATGGTGTTGCCGTCCCCCGCCGGAGCCACCGGCTCCCCGGGTCCCTGGGGTTGGACGCCGGCGTCCAGGGCCTGTCCCGCTAATTGCTGCAGCTTGTTCCAAAGAGAAGAAAACATACCGTCCTCCTGTTCGTTGACGCACTCATCCTGATGGTTCCGCTCCAGCATACCACATCAGCCCCTTGCCGGCAACAGGGAGTTCCGCTGCCGGCGGAGTGTGTCAGCAGCACTGCCCCAGAGGGAGCTGCCTCCCACCGTCCGCAGGATGGGGGTTGATGCTCCTTTTCGTCGCCGTTTCTCCGCAAAAAAACGGGCGTGGAGTGGCTCCACGCCCGCAGATGCTGCAATCAGCGCACAGAGTAGTTGGGTGCTTCCTTGGTGATGCTGATGTCGTGAGGATGGGACTCCTTCAGACCGGCAGAGGTGATGCGGATGAACTGGGCGTTCTGCTGCAGCGCAGGGATGTCTGCAGCGCCGCAGTAGCCCATGCCGGAGCGGATGCCGCCCATCATCTGGAAGATGGTGTCAGCCAGCATTCCCTTGTAAGGCACACGGCCCTCCACGCCTTCGGGGACCAGCTTTTGCTTGCCCGCCTGGAAGTAGCGGTCCTTGGAGCCGTTGTTCATGGCGGCGATGGAGCCCATGCCCCGGTAGGTCTTGAAGGAACGGCCCTGATAGATTTCCATCTCGCCGGGGGCTTCCTCGCAGCCGGCCAGCAGGCTGCCCAGCATGACCACATTGGCGCCGGCAGACAGGGCCTTGACGATGTCGCCGGAGTACTGGATGCCGCCGTCAGCGATAACGGGGATGCCGTACTCTGCGGCCTTGCAGGCGGCGTCATAGACAGCGGTGATCTGAGGCACGCCGATGCCCGCCACAATGCGGGTGGTGCAGATGGAGCCGGGGCCGATGCCCACCTTGACGCAGTCCACGCCCGCCTTGATGAGGGCCTCGCAGCCCTCGGCAGTGGCCACGTTGCCGGCAATCAGCTGAACGTCGGGATACAGAGCCTTGATGCGCTCCACGGTGCGCATGATGTTGCGGCTGTGGCCGTGGGCGGAGTCCAGGTTCAGCACATCCACACCGGCCTCCACCAGGGCGGCGACGCGGTCCAGCACATCGGCAGTGACGCCGATGGCGGCGCCGCAGAGCAGACGGCCCCGCTCGTCACGGGCGGCGTTGGGATAGGCGACGGCCTTCTCAATGTCCTTGATGGTGATGAGGCCCTTCAGGCGGCCCTCGTCGTCCAAAAGGGGCAGCTTCTCCACCTTGTTTTTGGACAGGATCTCCTTGGCCTCCTCCAGGGTGACGCCCTCTTTGGCGGTGACCAGGTTGTCCTTGGTCATCACGTCGTCGATGAGCTTCTCCATGTTGGTCTCGAACTTCATGTCACGGTTGGTGATGATGCCCACCAGCTTGCCGCTCTTCTCGCAGATGGGCACGCCGGAGATCTTGTACTTGCTCATCAGCTCCTCAGCCTCGCCCAGGGTGTGGCCCGGGGCCAGCCAGAAGGGGTTGGTGATAACGCCGTTTTCGGACCGCTTTACCCGGTCCACCTGCTCGGCCTGCTGCTCAATGGACATATTCTTGTGGATGATGCCGATGCCGCCCTCCCGTGCAATGGCGATAGCCATGCGGTACTCGGTGACGGTGTCCATAGCGGCGCTCATCACGGGGATATTCAGACGGATTTTGCTGGTCAGCTGAGTGTGCAGGTCGATGTCCGCAGGCAGAACGTCGCTGGCGGCGGGGATCAGCAGCACATCGTCAAAGGTCAGGCCCTCCTTGAGGAACTTTTCGGCGGGATTCTTATTAACCATTTCAGCATCTCTCCTTTGTCGTAGTAGAATCAGTGAATTTGAGCAAACACCGGACAGCCAGCGTGACTCTCCGGTGTATTTTCAACGTGTTCCGTCAGCGGCGCCCCGGATGACCAACTCGTCCTTGCAGCACAGGTCGTTCAGGTCGTCCATGGTGGCGGCGCTCAGGCGCAGCATCCCCCCGCAGCGGGCGCAGTCCAGCTGGATGGAGGAATAACGGACCTGCAGGGTCCACTGTTTGCTGCCGCAGGTGCAGCGCACGCCGCCCCGGGCGGCGATGTCCCGGATCTCTCCCAGCATTTCCTCCATGACAAGGCCGTTCAGGAAGGTTCCCTCCTGCTCCGGGTCCTTGTCGGCGTCCATCTGGTCCACAGCCTGCTCCAGGCGCCTCATGGCGCGGTAGACGTCCTCCCGCTCCCCCACGCAGCAGCAGTCCAGTCCGGTCTTGCCGCAGGTGAAGCTCAGGGCTTTCTGATGCAGGAAAGCGTCGCTGGGACAGTGGGCAATGTGCCGTCCGCCGCAGGACACGCAGGGTGCCTCCACCACAAACCGGTCCCCCTGGTACTCCGTCTGGAAATAGGAGCCGCCGCAGGGGCAGACAATGCGGGTGGGCGCAGCGGTCAGGGAGAAAAAGGAGCGCTCTACGATCACGCTCTGGCGGCACTTCGGGCAGATAAAGCCGATGGTACGGGGCTGTTCAGCGGACATAGGCGCTCCTCCTTCTCAGATTGACTCTTTGTTGAAGTTTGTACCAGTATACCAACAGGTTTTTGAAATTGCAATTTCCAATGCTGACAGACTTTCGCTGATAAAATCCTCTGTTTTTGGGATATTTTTTCAATCAGAGCACATACTGTGGCTGAATCACGTTTTCACTGTCATGGCCGGCGCCGCCCCCATCTCAGAATCAACAGAACCAGAGGTACCATCCTATGTGTCAGACAAAAAAAATCGGACGCCAGACCTTTGCGCTGGCCTCGCCCCCCATCATCATCGGTCACGCCAATGTGGTGGGAAAGAAGGAGGGGGAAGGCCCCCTCAGCGACTCCTTTGACCTCATCAACCCGGACACCACCTTCGGGGAATCCACCTGGGAGAAGGCGGAGCGCACCATGCAGAAGCTGGCGCTGAACAAGGCCCTGTCCAAAGCGCAGATAACCAGCGCAGACGTGGACCTGCTCTTCGCCGGAGACCTGCTGAACCAGTGCATCAGCTCCGGCTACGCCGCCCGGGACGTGGGCATCCCCTACTTCGGGCTGTACGGCGCCTGCTCCACCATGTCGGAATCCCTGTCCCTGGCGGCGATGGCGCTGGACGGGGGCTTCGGCAGCTGCACCGCAGCGGTCGCCTCCTCCCACTTCTGCACCGCGGAGCGGCAGTACCGCACGCCGCTGGAATACGGGGGTCAGCGGACGCCCACCGCCCAGTGGACCGCCACCGCCGCAGGCTGCGTCATCCTGGCCAAGGAGGGCAACGGCCCCCGTGTGACCAACGTGACTATTGGGCGGATTCAGGACAAGGGGGTCAAGGACCCCAGCAACATGGGCGCAGCCATGACCTGGGCGGCCTACGACACCATTTCCTGTCACCTGAAGGACACCGGGCGCAGCAGCGCCTACTACGACCTCATCGTCACCGGGGATCTGGGCAAACTGGGCCATGACCTGCTGCTGGAGCTGTTCCAGCAGGATGGCTTTGACCTGAGCCAGAACTACGACGACTGCGGCTGCCTGCTCTATGACCGGGAAAACCAGGATGTGCACTGCGGCGCCTCCGGCTGCGGCTGCTCCGCCAGCGTGCTCACCGGCTATCTGCTCAACGGCATGAAAAGCGGAACATGGAAGCGAATCCTGTTCTGCGCCACAGGCGCGCTGCACTCCCCCACTTCCCTGGGCCAGGGAGACACCATTCCGGGCATCTGTCACGCTGTCGCCATTGAGATGTAAAGGAGAGAGAGCATGGACACATTTTTTCAATTTATCCGGGCCTTCCTTGTGGGCGGCGTCATCTGCCTCATCGGGCAGATCCTCATCGACAAGACCGGGCTGACCCCGGCAAAAATCCTCACCGCCTATGTGGTGGCCGGGGTCATCCTGGGCGCGGTGGGGCTGTACCAGCCCATTGCGGAGTGGGGCGGCTCCGGAGCCACGGTTCCCCTCACCGGCTTTGGGTACAACCTGGCAAAGGGCGTCAAGGACGCGGTGGAATCCAACCGCTGGCTGGGCGCGCTCACCGGCGGAGCCAAAGCGGCGGCCGGCGGCATCACCGCGGCAATTTTCTTCGGCTGGATGGCGGCTCTGGTGTTTAAACCCGGAGACAAGTCCTGAAGCAGTTTCCCCATGACAACCACCGGGTCATAAAACCTGTGAACAGACAGCAGCCCCCTGACGGTTTTCGTCAGGGGGCGTTCTCTTTTTATTGGGCCTCAGGCTCCCGGGGGAGGATCAGCTCCGAGTCCGGTTCCGATTCCGGCTTATGGTATTTGAAATAGGTCTGGCTGCGCATACCGTACAGCTTGCCGCCGTAGCGGCTGGTGCCGAAGCGCTTTTTATCGCTCATATGCTCCACATAGACCTCGCCGGTGTCGGGGTTCTGCCACAGGCCGATGCCTCTGGGGTTGATGCTGCTGCCGCCCCGGTAGCCTCCGGGGAGGTCCGGGAACCGGAAGGTTCCGTACCGCTTGGGACTGCCCCAGGGCTCCTTATAGCTCATGGGCAGCTCCACAAGGCCCCGCAGGGTGGGTGTGGGGGAGCCGTCCATCCGGGGCCGGGAAACCAGCCCGTAACGGCGCCTGCTGCCCCAGGGCTCCTTGTAGCTCAGCGGCGGTTCAAGGAGCCCCCGCAGCGTGGGCGTGGGAGAGCCGTCCATCCGGGGCAGAGAAATCAGCCCGTAGCGGCGGCTTCTGCCCCACTGTTCCTTATAGCTCATGGGCAGCGCAACCACCGGACGGAATTCCGGCCTGGGGGAGCCGTCCATGGGAATGGCGGGCAGGGGGCCGTAGCGGCGCCTGCTGCCCCAGGGCTCCCGATAGCTCAGCGGCAGCTCCTGCACAGGCTTGCCCACACCGGCCACGCCGTAGCCGCCCTTATAGCTGTCCACCGGAATCACCCAGGGACGGCTGGTGAGGGACTGACCGGCGAACCGGCGCCGGTAAGACTGGGGCGCCCGGCGGCTGAACACCGCGCTCCTGGCCGCCGCAAAACCGCCCTTGTAGCTGGGCGCCGGCAGATCAAGAGGCTGTCGGCCCGGGGTGCGTCCGCCCTTATAGCCGCCTGGTGAGCTGGAACTCAGGTCCGCTGCTCCGGCGCTGGACTTGCCCCCCTTGTAGCTGGGCAGCGGGAAAAATCCCAGCCACGCCTTCGGCAGGTCTCTCAATCTCCGTTTGTGGCTGCTGGGGGCGTTTCGTCCCAGGTCAGCCGCTCCGGCGCTGGACTTGCCCCCCTTATAGCTGGGCAGCGGGAAAAATCCCAGCCACGCCTTCGGCACGTCTCTCAGCCGCCGCTTGTGGCTGTCCGGCGTGTGATCTCCCGGCACATGGGCCTCCCCCGCCCGGGACTTGCCGCCCCGGTAGAAGGGAATGGGCAGGCCAAACTGGAAGGTGCCATACCGCTTCTCACTGCCCCCGCCCTTGTGGCTGTTGGGAGCCTTCCGTCCCAGCTCCGCCGCTCCGGCGCTGGACTTGCCGCCCTTATAGCTGGGCAGCGGGAAAAATCCCAGCCACGCCTTCGGCACGTCTCTCA
>CAMNOL010000023.1 GCA_946546815.1 uncultured Oscillospiraceae bacterium | reverse complement strand
CTTCCTTGAAATCCGTCGGGATTCCTGCGGAATTTGGCCACTATCTGAACGAAAAATATCCTCGTCCAGCCATCCGAGAGATTTAATCAGCGCTTCCCTGAAAGCTGTGTTATCGCTCCAGATAGATCATCAGCGCCGCCACATCCGCCGGGCTGACGCCGGAAATGCGGCTGGCCTGTCCCAGGTTCATGGGGCGGATCTGTTTCAGCTTTTCCCGGGCCTCCAGCCGCAGGCCGTGAAGGCTGTCGTAATCCAGATCCTCCGGCAGAGCGTGGGATTCCATCCGCCGGGCCTCCGCCACCTGCCGCAGCTGGCGGTCGATGTAGCCCTGGTACTTGAGCTGGATCTCCACCTGCTCCTTCACCAGCCGGTCCAGCTCCGGGCGCTCCGGATCGAAGGGGGCCAGATCATCATAGGAGATCCGGGGCCGGCGCAGCAGGTCTGCCAGCTTTCCTGCGTGTTTGGCTGCCGGTTCGCCCCGGCGCTCCAGCAGGGCGGACAGCTCCGCCGAGGGCGCTGCGCCGCAGTGCTCCAGACGCTCCATTTCCCGGGAAACGGCGGCGTATTTTTCCTGTACCCGGCGGTATTCCGCTTCGGACACCAGTCCCAGCGCGTACCCCACCGGCGTCAGCCGCTGGTCAGCGTTGTCCTGCCGCTGAATCAGGCGGTATTCGGTGCGGCTGGTCATCATGCGGTAGGGCTCTTCGGTGCCCTTGGTCACCAGATCGTCGATGAGCACCCCGATGTAGCCCTGATCCCTCCGCAGGATCAGCGGTTCCCGGCCCAGCACCTTCAGCGCCGCGTTGACGCCGGCCACAAAGCCCTGGGCCGCCGCCTCCTCGTAGCCGGAGGAGCCGTTGAACTGTCCCGCACCGTACAATCCGGGGATTTTCTTGCACTCCAGCGTGGGCAGCAGCTCCGTGGGGTCCACGCAGTCGTACTCGATGGCGTAGGCGGTGCGGGTCATCTCCGCGTGCTCCAGACCTGGGATGGTGTGGAGCATTGCCACCTGCACATCCTCCGGCAGAGAGGAGGAAAAGCCCTGAATGTACAGCTCCTCGGTGTTCAGGCCCATGGGCTCTACGAACAGCTGGTGCCGCTCCTTGTCCGGGAAGCGGACAATTTTTGTCTCAATGGACGGGCAGTACCGGGGGCCGGTGGACTCGATCATGCCGTTGTACAGGGGAGAGCGGTCCAGATTGGCCCGGATGATTTCATGGGTTCTGGCGTTGGTGTAGGTCAGGTAGCACACCGCCACATTTTCCGGTGCCTTCTCTGTGGAAAAGGAGAAGGGAACCGGCTCCTCGTCCCCCACCTGAAGCTCCATTTTAGAGAAATCCACGCTGCGGCGGTTCACTCTGGGGGGAGTGCCGGTTTTGAAGCGGCGCAGGGACAGACCCAGCTTCAGTAGGGAGTCCGTCAGCGGCAGCGCCGCCTGCATCCCGTCGGGGCCGGACTGGAGGGACAGGTCCCCCACAATGGTGCGGCCGCCCAGGTAGGTGCCGGTGGCGATGACGGCGGCCTTCACCTGGAACACCGCACCAGTGGCGGTGACCACAGCGCAGACCTTTCCGGTCTCGTCCACCTGCACCTCCACCACCTCCGCCTGACGGACGGACAGATTGTCTGTGGTCTCCAGGGTGTGCTTCATGACCTCCTGATAGCGGCGGCGGTCCGCCTGGGCCCGGAGGGAGTGGACGGCGGGACCCTTGCCCCGGTTCAGCAGCCGGTACTGAATGCAGGCCTTGTCGGCGGCCTTGGCCATTTCGCCGCCCAGCGCGTCCAGCTCCCGGACCAAATGCCCCTTGCCGGTGCCGCCGATGGCGGGGTTGCAGGGCATATTGCCCACTGCGTCCAGATTGACGGTGAAGCAGATGGTGGAGCAACCCATGCGGGCGCAGGCCAGAGCGGCCTCGATGCCGGCGTGTCCCGCGCCGATGACGGCAATATCAAATTGTCCAGCGATATAATTCATGAATTTCGTTCCTTTTATCAGGTTGCTCAGTCTTTCTGACAGGAATTGTCCCAATCAGAGAAAAAGACCTCAAGTTCAGAGCGGCTGGCCTGTACGCTGCCCTGCACGAACTCCGGCTTTCCGCCGCCCCGTCCGTTCAGCCCCCGGTTCAGCTCTTTGACCAGCTGCCGCAGATTGCCGCCCTGCTGACCGATGACGTACTTGTAGCCCTGCTCGTCGTCCCCGGCGAACACCGCGCAGCGGCCGCCGCACTGTTCCATCACCGCCACCGCCAGCTTGCGCAGGCTCTCCGGGCTCATGGCACTCTCAAAGAGCAGTACATCTCCGGCTCCGGCCAGTTCCGCCCCCCGGCGGGCAAAGGCTTCGTTTTCCAGCCCCACCAGCCGGTAGAGGTTCTGCTTGTTCTCGTTTTGCAGCCGCAGCACCGAGGCGGCGGTTTTCATCGGCTTAGCCGACAGCGCCACAGAGATTTGGTGGTTCTGTGCCAGGATTCCGTTGACGTACTCCAGCGCCCGCCGTCCGGACAGCATCTCAATGCGGACGCCGCCTTTGAATTTCTGCACCGACAGCAGCTTGATCAGGCCAATCTCCCCGGTTCGGGCCACATGGGTGCCGCAGCAGGCGCAGGCGTCCGCACCGGGGAAGGAAACCACCCGCACATCCCCGGGCAGCTCCTTTTTGCTGCGGTATTCCACGTTTTTCGCCGCTTCATGGTCGTAAACGGCGATTTCTGTCTCCACATTGGCCCAGACCACCCGGTTGGCCTCCAGCTCAAACTGCGCCAGCTCCTCAGGGGGAAATTCCACATCCAGATCCAGGGTGATGGTTTCGCTGCCCATGTGGAAGCCCACGTTGTTGCAGCCGTATTTCCGATGGATCACGCCGGTGACGATGTGCTCTCCGGAGTGGTTCTGCATCATGTCGAAGCGGCGCTGCCAGTCCAGCACGCCGGTGACAGTCTGTCCCGCAGCCAGCGGCCGGTCGGTGATGTGAAGAACCTCTCCGTCCCGCTCCTGGGTGTCCAGGACCTGGGCGCCTCCCAGCGTGCCGCGGTCTCCGGGCTGGCCGCCCCCTTCCGGGTAAAAGGCGGTTCGGTTCAGAATGACCTGGAAGGTTTTTTTCTTTCCCGGCTGGCAGGAAACCACTTCCGCGGTAAATTCCCGGCAGTATGCGTCGGTGTCAAAAATACGCTGTGTCATGCGGATGTCCTCTTTACTCCTCAGATTCTATGGGGAACAGGGGCTGCCGGGGGAGCAGTCCCGCCCATTAGCTGATTGCATCAATGCAGCAACCAGTATACCACAAAAGCGTTCCTTTGTGGAGAACCTTGTTGCAATTTCCCGGGGCAAATGCTATTATTTGAGAGAAAAGGATGGATAGAAAGGACCAATCGGTATGAAATTTGTCTCATGGAACGTCAACGGTCTGCGCGCTTGCCTGAAAAAAGGATTTGAGGAGTACTTTCAGCAGCTGGACGCGGACATCTTCTGCCTGCAGGAAACCAAGCTGCAGGCCGGACAGGTGGAGCTGGAGCTGCCCGGCTATCATCAGTACTGGAACTATGCGGAGAAGAAAGGCTATTCCGGCACCGCTGTGTTCACGAAAACAGAGCCCCTCAGCGTGACCTGCGGCATGGGGATTCCTGAGCACGACAGGGAGGGACGGCTGATCACCCTGGAATTTGAGGACTTTTACTTTGTGTGCTGCTACACCCCCAACGCACAGAACGAGCTGAAGCGCATTGACTACCGGATGCAGTGGGAGGATGACCTGCGCGGGTACCTGATGCAACTGGACCAGCACAAGCCCGTGGTGTACACCGGGGACCTGAACGTGGCCCACAATGAGATCGACCTGAAAAATCCCAAAACCAACCGGGGCAATGCGGGCTTCTCCGATGAGGAGCGGGGCAAAATGACCCAGCTGCTGAGCTCCGGCTTTGCAGACACCTTCCGGCGGCTGTATCCGGAGGTCACCGGCGCCTACAGCTGGTGGAGCTACCGGTTCAACGCCCGGAAGAACAACGCGGGCTGGCGGATTGACTACTTTATCGTCTCCGAGCGGCTGATGGAGCGGGTGGAAGACTCCAAAATTCACCCGGAAATTCTGGGCAGCGACCACTGCCCGGTGGAGCTGGTGCTGAAGGAGGCGGAGTGATATGGCGGCAGAGCACAACAGGCAGGAGCCGCTGATGGGGCAGTCTGTGCCTGCAAGCATTGGAGGGCTGCTGGCTGCGTACCTCCTGCTGACAGCGGCGGTGGTGATTACGTCGGTGTTGTTTTTCCAGAGGGGCGTGCTGGATGTGCTGCAAATCCTGCTGACGGTGGCGACGCTGGGCTGCTGCATCGGTGGGATTGCCCATCTGCTCATGACCCGGAACCAGCAGGTACTGCTGTACGACACCTATTTCACGGTGGGAAACCAGTCCTTTGCGTACAAGGATGTGACGCAGGTGGAAAATCGCCAGAGCCGGGTTCAGTTTACCACCGGCAAGGGGAAGCGCCACAGCTTTCGGGCGGGGAATGCCGAAGCGCTGGTGTACCTCATCGAGCGGAAGCGGAAAGAGACAAAAGGGACCGGGAAGAAAAAGTCCCGCTGAGACAGAAAAAACGGAGCACCGAACCCGGTGCTCCGTAAACTTTTTGTATGATGCTGAGCTAAGATTACTTTGCGTAGTCGACAACGGCGACCTCGCGGACCAGATGGACCTTGATCTGACCGGGATACTCCAGCTCTTCCTCGATCTTCTTGGCGATGTCCCGGGCCAGAATGGTCATTTCGTCCTCGCTGACCTCCTCCGGCTTGATCATGACACGGATCTCCCGGCCGGCCTGAATGGCGTAGGCCTTGCTGACCCCCTTGAAGGAAGTGGAAATGGACTCCAGCTTCTCCAGACGCTTGATATAGTTCTCCACATTCTCGCGGCGTGCGCCGGGACGGGCTGCGGAGATGGCATCTGCTGCCTGCACCAGGCAGGCGACGATGGTCTGGGGCTCCACATCGTTGTGATGGGCGGCGATGGCGTGGACAACGTACTCGTTTTCCTTGTACCGGCGGGCTAGGTCTACACCGATCTGGACATGGCTGCCCTCGATCTCGTGGTCAACGCTCTTGCCGATGTCGTGGAGCAGACCGGCGCGCTTGGCGGTGGCCACGTCTGCACCGATCTCGGCGGCCAGCAATCCGGCGATGTGGGAGACCTCGATGCTGTGCTGCAGCACGTTCTGGCCATAGCTGGTGCGGTAATGCATCCGGCCCAGCAGCTTGACCAGCTCAGGATGGATGCCGTGGACATTGGTTTCGAAGATGGCGCGCTCGCCCTCTGCCTTGATGACGGATTCGACTTCGCGCTTGGCCTTCTCCACCATTTCCTCGATGCGGGCAGGGTGGATGCGGCCGTCGGTGATGAGCCGTTCCAGCGCGATACGGGTAATCTCGCGGCGGACCGGGTCGAAGCAGGAGACGGTGATGGCCTCCGGGGTGTCGTCAATGATCAGCTCCGCGCCGGTCATGGATTCCAACGTGCGGATGTTGCGGCCTTCCCGGCCAATGATGCGGCCCTTCATTTCGTCGTTGGGCAGCGGCACAACCGATACTGCGACTTCCGACACCTGGTCGGCGGCACAGCGCTGAATGGCCATGGAGACCAGCTCCCGGGCGTAGGCCTCGGCCTCGTCCTTGAATCGGGCCTTGATCTCTTTGATCTTAACTGCTTCTTCGTGGGTTACCTCGGTCTCTACCTGGTGGATCAGATAGGCCTTGGCGTCATCAGCGGTCAGGCCGGAGATCCGCTCCAGCTCTTCCTGTTGCTGCTGTTTGATGCGTTCGGTCTCCTCGCGGGTGCGCTCTGCGGCGTTCAGACGGTTCTGGAGCTTTTCTTCCTTGCGCTCCATGGCGTCGGTCTTCCTGTCCAGATTTTCTTCCTTGTTCTGGAGACGGCGCTCCTGCTTGGACAGCTCTGCGCGGCGTTCCTTTACCTCCTGCTCATAAACACTGCGCTCTTTGTGGATTTCCTCTTTGGCTTCCACAAGAGCTTCGCGCTTTTTGCTCTCGGCGTCATGGATCGCCTCATTCACGATGCGGGTGGCCTCCTGCTCAGCGGAGCCGATTTCCTTTTCCGCTTCGGCCTTCCGGTACTGGAAGCCTGCGATAAAGAACACCACTGCACCGACAATAAATGAGATAATTGCGGCAATGACTGTTTGCAGCATAAGATTTTTACACCTCCTGTAAGTCAATTTTGAAACGAAGTTGGGAAATTCTGTGGACAGAACCGCCCCGATGCGGCCTGCAGCAGCGCAAAGCGCCTGTCCCATTTCGCCAGGAGATGGAACCGGACGGGACGCTCTGCACAGGTGCGCGGTGAGGACTTTCTGTCTATCACAAGGGATTTCCCCAGATGTTCATGCAATAAAAAACGCACGGCGGGACAGCCCGCACAATGCGAAGCAAGCGAGAGCCAGATGGGCATTCCCCGAATCCGCTCAAAAGGCTCCTCATAACAATCCACGATTATTGTAATGCCTATCCAGTTTCGTGTCAAGAGACGAATTCCCTTCGGAAATGAAATTTACACAGAAATAACAGGATAAACGAAATCCCTTCGGAGGAGGCGGAATCTCTGTTCATAAAGTGCCTGCACTCCGCATAGATTGTCCAGAGCAAACAGGAAGGCCGGTGATACCAATGAAGAGGCGAATGAAACGGCGCGGGCCGCCGCTGCTGCCTCGGCGGGGGATTGCCCTTGCTGCGGCGGCAGCAACCCTCTGGACCGTGGGGAAGACCGCTGACCTGCCCGCTGCCCGCCGCGCACTGCTGGGAAGCGGAAAGGTGGTGTCCGGTCTGCTGGAGCTGGAGATGGGAAAGAACGCCCCGGAGGAGGGGCTGAACCCATGGGCGGAGCTGGTGGTGGACCAGTCGCCGGTGCTGGCCGGAGAAAAGGAGGCGGTATCTGTCTGGCAGCGGGAGCTGATTGAGGAGGCTGCCGATTCTGCGGAGGAGCCGGAGCCGACTCCAAAAGCAGACCCCATAGATGCCGGAACCGCTGAGACAGACCCTGCGGACCGGTCGGAACCCGCTGCTGACTCTGGGGCGGGAAAACCGGAGGGGTCTGAAAAAACGGAGCAGAAAACCGGAGAAAAGCAGATATCCCCGATTCAGGCTGCGGATCTGAGCAAGATTGGCCCCGGAAGCATCCAGGTGGAAAATCACACGGAGCGGCAGAAGCCGCAGGTGAAAAAATACTGGAAGAAAGCGCCGGCGCTGACCCTGGCCCCGGCAAAGGACGGGCCCCAGATTCTCATTACCCACACCCACACCACAGAGGCTTACACCATGGCGGACGGAGACGACTACGAGGAGAGCGACCAAAGCCGCACCACCGACGAGCACTACAACGTCATCCGGGTGGGGGAGGAGATGAAATCAGTGTTTGAGGAGATGGGGCTGTCTGTGGTCCACGACAAAACCACCTATGATTATCCGGGCTACAACGGGTCTTATGCCCGCTCCATGAAAGGGGTGCAGAAGTATTTGGAGAAATACCCCACCATTCAGGTGGTGCTGGATGTCCACCGGGACGCGCTCATCGACAGCAAGGGGACGGTGTACAGCAAAACCACCACCATAGACGGAGAGGAAACCGCCCAGGTGATGCTGGTGGTGGGCACAGACGACGGCGGCCTGACCCATCCCAACTGGAGGAACAATTACACCCTTGCGCTGAAGATCCAGGGGGCCATGCTGGCTGAGGACGCGACGCTGCCCCGGCCCATTGACCTGCGCAGCCAGCGGTTCAACGAGCATTTAACACCCGGTTCCCTGCTGGTGGAGGTGGGGACCAGCGGCAACACGCTGCGGCAGGCGCTGGCAGGGGCGCGAAGGTTTGCCCGCTCGTCGGGTTCCGTGTACCTGACATGCGTGAAAAAGAAGTGAGAAGGAGGGCGTGAAATGCAGAAATTGAGACTCATCCCGTCAATTCTTTTGAAAATATGGAAAATGAAATTGGAAAACAAGGGGGTTTTCCGCTGTTTTTAAGAGCATCGAATGAAATGATGAAATTGTATTGAATTGCTCTTGCATTTTTGTTATACTGTGCGGTGAAGAAACCCAAAAGTGAGGCGTTGACCGATGAATTCTGTTATCATTCCCGAGGGCTACAGTCCCGCGTTGAACTCCTATGAAACCCAGCAGGCCATTTCCATGACCAAGCGTATTTTTGCGGACACCCTTGCCGGACAGCTGAATCTGCGCCGGGTTTCTGCACCGCTGTTTGTGGAGTCCTTTACCGGTCTGAACGATGACCTGAACGGTGTGGAGCGTCCGGTGGGATTCGACATCAAAGCCACCGGCACCGACGCCCAGGTGGTCCAGTCTCTGGCCAAGTGGAAGCGGCAGGCGCTGTATGACTACGACTTCCGGGTGGGAAACGGCCTGTACACCGACATGAACGCCATCCGCCGGGACGAGGATCTGGACAACCTGCACTCCATTTATGTGGACCAGTGGGACTGGGAAAAGGTCATTACCCGGGAACAGCGCACTCTGGACTATCTGAAGGAGACGGTGCGGCACATCGTAGCTGCGGTGATCATCACGGAGAAGGTCATCCGGAATATGTTCCCGGCGCTGAACACCCATCCGGCAACAGACCCGGAAATCACCTTCATCACCACCCAGGAGCTGGAGGATCTGTATCCCGACCTGACGCCCAAGGAGCGGGAGAATGAATTTGTCAGAGAACACCGCACCACCTTCCTGATGCAGATCGGCGGAAAGCTGAAAAGCGGAAACAGACATGACGGCCGCGCCCCGGACTATGACGACTGGTCACTGAACGGCGATTTACTGTTCTGGAATGACACCCTGAACCAGGCTTATGAGCTGTCCTCCATGGGCATCCGGGTGGATGCGGAGACCATGGCCAAGCAGCTGACGGAGGCGGGCTGTGAGGACCGCCGGAAGCTGCCCTTCCATCAGGGCGTGCTGAACAACGTGCTGCCCCTGTCCATCGGCGGCGGCATCGGCCAGAGCCGCCTGTGCATGCTGCTCATGGGCAGCGCCCACATCGGCGAGGTTCAGGTCACCGTGTGGGACGAGGAAACCCGGGAAACCTGCCGCAAGGCCGGAATCCCCCTGCTGTAACGGCCGCTGAGGGCTGCCCACCATCGTCCGGAGGGACGGCAGTTTCTGAAACACAGTTCATCTGCGGCGGCAGGCGGGGCTTGCCGCCGTGGTTTTTTCTTGCACAGAGGACGATCCAATGGTAAGATAGGGGCGTCCCGGTGGGAACTGTGACGCCTCACCGAACAATAGTCCATCTTCGAAAGCGAGGAATTTCCATGCTGAACCGTGACCAGCTGAAACAGACCAAGCAGTGGCAGGCGCTGAATTCCATATGGAAGCAGCTGACGCCCCAGCAGAAGGAGGCCATTACGCCGGAGTTCCAACTGCTGTCGGACTTTATCCGGCAAACGGTTCAGCCTCCCAGGGACTACGCCGCAGAGGATGCCAGCTACCAGTCGGAGCTGGGCAACGATGCGCTGGCCTTTGCAAAGCAGCGGGAAGCGGAGGGCATGAACGTTTACGACGGCCTGCTGAAGCTGGTGTCCCGGAGCACATTTGAAGGGCCGGATAAGGTGTTGTTCTTTTTTGAGCTGAAATACGGGAAAAAATACCCCTGGGTTGAGGAAAACAGGGAAGAGCTGACAGAAATAATCGCGCTGGTTTGGAAACGGCTGCTGGAGCGAGGATTCGTTCCCGGCGAGGGAATGCCGAAATAACGGGCGCAGAAAGGGGCTGCCGGGTGGCGGCTCCTTTGTCATTTTATTTTGCTGTGAAATGTACAATAAACGCTATCTTTTGGAAAAGTCTTGCAATCAGTACGGTTTTCCGGTATACTCTACTTTTAAGGATGCAGGAATGACCCTGACAGAGAGATAGAGAGAGAAAACGAAAGAGGGAGGATGTTATGAAGCTGCTGAATCGATTGCTGGCATGGACTCTGGCGCTTGCTATGACTGCAGCGCTGCTGCCCGCACCGGCGGCGCTGGCGGAGGAGCTGCCGGAGACAGAGATCCAGTCAGCCGGACTGGAAGCAGAGGCTTCGGCGGAGCCCGAGGTGTCTGTGGAGGTTCCGGACGGGACAGAGGAGGCAGAAGCGTCTGTCGAGGAAGAGGCGCTGCTGCGCGGCAAGCTGCCTGCAGCGGGAACGGTCACCGGATTTGGAGACCTGAAGGTCAAAGAGATCGCCATGGCGGAGCGATATGACCTGAAGGTCCTGCTGGCCAAGATGCCCAGGACGCTGCCGGTGCATCTGGACGGATCCGAGGAGCTGGTGCAGCTGCCGGTGTCCTGGTACTGCCCCGGAGGCTATGAGGGCTCCAACGACTTCTATTTCCAGTTCAGCCCCTCCTGGGACCAGAGGGACTATCCCGTTGCCGAGGGCATTGACGTGGAGCGGGACGCCCCCTATATCGCGGTATATGTGGCGGAGCCGTCAGAGCTGAGCGGAATCTCCTCC
Source organism: uncultured Oscillospiraceae bacterium (assembly GCA_946546815.1). Taxonomy (GTDB): domain Bacteria; phylum Bacillota; class Clostridia; order Oscillospirales; family Oscillospiraceae; genus Onthomonas. The sequence goes on along the minus strand of CAMNOL010000023.1, from coordinate 9,460 downwards.
TTTGCCTCCGGCACCCGTTCGGTATCTCAGAACAACGCTGACGCTGTCTTTGCCTATCTGACAGAGAATATGCAGCTGAACTCCGCGGCGGCCTGCGGTGTGATGGCCAATATGTGTGCGGAATCGGCGATGAATCCCAAGTGCAAATACCTGGACACCAACGGAAAGATCAGCTATGGCCTGTGCCAGTGGAACGGCTCCCGGTTCACCAGCCTGAAAAAATGGTGCGCCAGCAACGGCTGTGATTATCAAACGGTTTCCGGACAGATGCGCTACCTGGACTATGAGCTGAACGCCTCCTACAAAAAGGTGCTGAATTACCTTTACAATGTGAAGGACAGCGCTTCCGGCTCCTATGATGCGGCCTATTACTGGTGCTATTATTATGAAATTCCCGCCAGCCGGGAACGGCGCTCCAAGGAGCGGGGCAATCTGGCAAAGAACACCTACTGGAATGCCTACGGCGGAAGCGCGGCGCTGCAGTCCAACTCCCCTGAGCCGGTGCTGACCGGGGCGTCCCTGCCGGAGCAAATCACGGAATACGGCAGCTACTTTACCCTGAAGGGCACAATACGGTGCAGTAAACCCCTGACTGAGGTCACCGCAGGCGTCTACAAGGCGGACGGAACCTGTGTCACCGGGAAAACTGCCGCGCCCAATGCCAACACCTTCGATGTGTACGAGCTGGACAAAGATGTGCTGTTCAGCCAGACCCCGGCGGGAACATACACCTACCGGATCACAGCGGTGTCCGGCGGCAAGCGCTACACCCTGCTGGAGCAGGGGTTCACCGTTGCCCCCCGAAGCCTGTCTGACGCAGCTGTCACCCTCAGCGGCAGCGTCCCCTGGACCGGGAAGGCGCTGAAGCCGGCGCCTAAGGTGGTCTACGGCAAGACGGTGCTGAAAAGCGGAACGGACTACAAGCTGACCTATCAGAACAACACCAACCCCGGCACGGGCACCTGCATCATTACCGGTATCGGAAACTACGCCGGCCAGGTGAAGAAACCGTTTAAAATCACCTCCGCCGACAGCGCGCCGGTGCTGACCAAGGCCGCCATGCCCGAGAAGTCCATGGAATACGGCAGCTACTTCACCCTGAGCGGCACCATCACCAGCGCAGCTAGGCTCACCTCCGTGTCCGCAGGGATCTACGACGGCGCAGGAACATGCGTTACCGGAGCCACGGCAAAGCCCAACGCCAAGACCTTTGATGTGTATCAGCTGGATGAGGACGTGCTGTTCAGCAAGACCCCGGTGGGGAGCTATACCTATCGCATCACCGCCGTTGTGAACGGCAGCACCTATACGCTGGCGGAACAGAAGTTCACCGTCACCCCGAAGCGGGTCGCCGCGGTAAAGCTCAGCACGCCTGCGGCCAAGACCGTCACGGTGAAGTGGAGCAGGTCCGCCGGCGCCGCCGGATATCAGGTGCAGTACGGCAGGAAATCGAATTTTTCCGACGCAAAGCGTGTGACGGTCCCCGGGGCAAAGAAGCTGTCCCGGACGCTGAACAAGCTGGCGTCGAAGAAGCACTACTATGTCCGTGTCCGCAGCTACGGCAAGGACAGCGGCGGAAAAACGGTTTACTCCGCTTACAGCAAAGCGGTGAAAGTCAAGACCAAATAACTACCACAGGATCTGGTACAGGCTCCCGGCCCGCCGGGAGCCTGCTTTACGCAGAGCGGATCAGGAAAAACAGGGAGGCTGGCTATGTCGAAAAATATGACCCAGCGGGGAAAGCTGCTGGTACTGCTGGATATTCTGCGCCGGGAGACCGATGAGGAACATCTGCTCACCGTTCCGATGCTGCTGAAAAAGCTGGAGAGCCGGGGAGTGCAGATGGAGCGGAAGAGCGTCTATGAGAGCATTGCCACCCTGCAGGAGTACGGCTATGATGTGGAGCTGCAGCGGGGAAAGGGCTATTATCTGGCGGAACGGGAGTTCCAGCTGGCAGAGCTGAAGCTGCTGGTTGACGCGGTGCAGGCCAGTAAGTTCATTACCGTGCAGAAAAGCCAGCAGCTGATTGAAAAGCTGTCCCGGCAGGCGTCGGACTACCAGGCCAGCTCCCTACAGCGGCAGGTTTACGTTGTGGGCAAGACCCGCAGCGCCAATGAGCGTGTTTATTATTCCATTGACGCCATTTATGAGGCCATTGCCAGCAACCGGCAGATCCATTTTCGCTACTTCGACTATGACCAGAAAAAGCGGATGGTGTTCCGGCGAAACGGGGCCTTTTACCAGGTCAGCCCCTACGCCCTGATCCGGGACAACGACAACTATTATCTTGTGGCCTACGATGCACAGACGGAGCAGCTGCGCCACTACCGGGTGGACAGAATGGACCGCCTGGAAATGCTGGATGAAGCCAGACAGGGGAGCGAGGCTTTTGAGCGCTCCGATCCCGCCCGGTATGCAGACCGTCATTTCGGTATGTTCCGGGGAGAGGAGGAGCAGGTGGTGCTGCGCTGCAAGAGCTGGCTGGCTCACGTGCTCATCGACCGGTTTGGTGACGATGTGATGATGATTCCGGAGGGGGAGGACACCTTCCGGGCGGTGGTGAAGGTGGTGGTCAGTCCCCAGTTCTTCGGCTGGCTCTTCGGACTGGAGGGCGGCGCAGAGGTGCTGGAGCCGGACCATGTCCGCCATCAGATGCGCAAGGAGCTGGAACAGAACCTTGCCAGGTACCAGTGAGGTGAAAAGAATGCTGTTTGATACCCATGCCCACTATGATGACAGCTGGTTTGAGGAGGACCGGGAAGCGCTGCTGGACTCCATGCCGGAGCACAACGTGGGGCTGATCCTGAATCCCGGCTGCAACCTGGAAAGCTCCCGAAAGGCGGTGGAGTACGCCAGACGCTGGCCCTATGTTTACGCGGCGGTGGGCTTCCACCCCTCGGATGCCGGGGACTTCACGGAGGAATCTGTGGAGCAGCTCCGTGTGCTGGTGAAAGAGAACCCGAAGGTCCGGGCCATCGGGGAAATCGGCCTGGACTACTACTGGGAGGACTATCCCGATAAGGCCACCCAGAACCGGGTGCTGCGCCGGCAGATGGAGCTGGCCCGGGAGCTGGGGCTGCCGGTGATCCTCCACGACCGGGAAGCCCACGGGGACTGCCTGGCGGCGGTGAAGGAGTTTCCCGGCTTAAAAGGGGTGTATCACTGCTATTCCGGCAGCCTGGAGGACGCAAAGACCCTCATCAAACTGGGCTGGAATCTGTCCTTTACCGGGTCCATTACCTATAAGAACGCCAAAAAGGCGCCGGAAATCCTGAGGTGGATCCCGGAGGACCGGTTTATGATCGAGACGGATTCTCCCTATATGCTGCCCTATCCCCGGGCGAAAAAGGAGCGGCGCAACGACTCCGCCAAGGTGTGCCGCGTGGCGGCCAAAATCGCAGAATTCAGAGGAATTTCTGTGGAAGAGGTGGAAAATCTGAGCTTTCGAAACGGTTTGCAGTTTTTCGGCATTGAACAACCGTAACAGGCAGCCTCGCAGGAAGAACTGCGGGGCTGTTCCTCTGCGCTGCCGCATGATTTTGCCGATTCTGCACAGCCTAGCAAAAAAGGAGGCTGTGCAGGATGAACTTTGAAACGGATTTGATTCTGGAGGCGACGGAGCTGTGGCGCAACCGTCCCGGAGACCCGGGGGAGCTGCCGGGGGTGGCGACGAAGGAATACCGGCGCTCGGGGTTTTCGGTGACGGAGGTCCGGGTGCTGGATGAAACCGGCGCGGAGGCGGTGGGAAAACCCATCGGAACCTATCTGACCCTGGAAATCGGGGCGAGACAGGGAAGAAATATGGATTTTTTTCCGAAAATCGTGGAAGCAGTGTCTGCAGAGCTGGGGAAGCTGCTGGAACTGAAGGACGAGGACTCCGTGCTGGTGGTGGGACTGGGGAACCGGAACATCACCCCCGACGCGGTGGGGCCCTGGGCGGCGGAGCAGACCGTTGCCACCCGGCATTTGGTGGACCGGCTGCCGGATACCTTTGGTAAATTCCGGCGGGTCTCCGTGGTGGCCACAGGGGTGATGGGCACCACCGGCGTGGAGAGCGGCGAGCTGGTCAAAGCCCTGTGCGGACAGCTGCGCCCGGCGGCGGTGATTGCGGTGGATGCGCTGGCGGCCCACAGCGCCCACCGGCTGTGCACCACCATTCAGCTGGCGAACACGGGGATCATTCCCGGCTCCGGGGTGGGAAATGCCCGCTACGCGCTGACAAAGGAGGAGCTGGGCGTTCCGGTCATCGCTGTCGGCGTGCCCACGGTGGTGCGCGCGGCGGTGCTGTGTGCAGCGCTGGAGGGCAGCGAAGAGCAGCAGCGCTCCCTGGGAGATCTGTTTGTCACACCCAAGGACATTGACTCCACTGCGGCGGAGCTGGCAAAGATCATCGGCTACGGCGTCACCATGGCGCTGCAGCAGGGGATCTCTCTGGCAGACATTCAGCTGTTTCTCAGCTGAGGCAGGAACTGCGTAAAACTTTGCGAATAAATCCAGAATCTCGCCCATGATAGCGGTTGACTTTCCAGCGAAAGGGCAGTATAATCAGATTGTTAAAAAAAACACAAACATTTCGTGACCGCTGTCAATACGCTATATTTTACACAGGAGGAACCAATCATGAAAGAAGTTTATGTTGTCAACTGCTGCCGTACCGCTCTGGGCAAGTTTGGCGGCTCCCTGAAGGACACCAGCCCCGCTGATCTGGGCGCCATCGTCGTCAAGGAAGCTCTGAAGCGCGCCAACGTGGCTCCCGAGACCGTGGACGAGCTGATGTTCGGCTGCATCCTGACCGCTGCTCAGGGCCAGAACGTCGCCCGTCAGGTGGGCGTCAAGGCCGGCCTGCCCCTGTCCGTTCCCGCCTACACCGTGGGCATGGTCTGCGGCTCCGGCATGAAGTCCGTCATCGAGGGCGCCCGCTCCATCAAGGCTGGCGACGCCGACATCATCGTGGCCGGCGGCACCGAGGTCATGTCCGCTGCTCCCTACGCCATCCCTGCTGCCCGCTGGGGCGCCCGTATGTTCGACAATAAGATCGTGGACACCATGGTCAAGGACGGTCTGTGGGATGCCTTCTACAACTATCACATGGGCTCCACCGCTGAGAACATCTGCGACATCTGGGGCATCACCCGTCAGGATCTGGACGAGTTCGCCGCTTCCTCTCAGCAGAAGTGCGAGGCCGCTCAGAAGGCCGGCAAGTTCGACGATGAGATCGTTCCCGTGCCCGTGAAGGTCAAGCGCCAGATCGTGGAGTTCAAGGTGGACGAGTTCCCCCGCGCCGGCACCACCGTGGAGACCCTGAGCAAGCTGAAGCCCTGCTTCCCCACCACCGCTGACGGTGCGCTGGACAAGATCGAGATGACCTTCGATTCCACCGAGATGAAGGATATGCCCGAGAACGTGGGCCAGGGCCGTGTCACCGCCGGCAACGCTTCCGGCATCAACGACGGCGCTGCCGCCATCATCCTGGCTTCCGGTGAGGCTGTTGAGAAGTACGGCCTGAAGCCCATGGCAAAGCTGGTCTCCTATGGCCAGGGCGGTGTTGATCCCAAGATCATGGGCACCGGCCCCATCCCCGCTTCCCGTGACGCCCTGTCCAAGGCCGGCCTGACCATCGACGACATGGATCTGATCGAGGCCAACGAGGCTTTCGCCGCTCAGTCCATCGCTGTGGCCCGTGAGCTGCACTTTGACATGAGCAAGGTCAATGTCAACGGCGGCGCTCTGGCTCTGGGCCATCCCGTCGGCGCTTCCGGCGCTCGTATCATCGTCACCCTGCTGCACGAGATGATGAAGCGCGAGGACGCCAAGAAGGGCCTGGCCACTCTGTGCATCGGCGGCGGCCAGGGTGTTGCAACCATCTTCGAGAAGTGCTGAGATTTGCTGAAAAGTGAATAACTTCTGAATCAATTTCGGCGGTCTGCGTAAGCAGGCCGCCGTTTTTTTGTGATTGGAAGGTTGTGCGTTCAGAGCATTTGCCCGTTGAGGCAGCGCTTACGTAATGATAAGCTCCTGAGCGCCGGCAATGGGGCGTTTGGTGTACAGCAGCAGGATATCGTCGGATTGCAGCCGCAGAGAGCCGTCGGGAATGAGGATTTTTCCTTGCCGGCGCACCATGACAATGAGGGTCTGCCGGGAAATGTCCAGCCCCTTGATCTGCTGTCCCACCCAGGGGTGACGGGGGCGGAGCACCATTTCTTTCAAGGTAATGCCGGAATCGTCAAAAAAGGACTCTGCGCCCAGCACAACGTTGTCGTTCAGGAAAATCTGGGTATCGCCCCGGGGGATCACCATGTCTCCCCGCCGCTGAATCACCGCCAGGATCAGGCCGGGAGGAAGGGGCAGGTCCTTCACCTGCTTGCCCAGCCAGGGGTGGTCCTCCTTGTCTACAGCCAGCCGCACAAAGCGGATGTCCGCCTCCATAGAGTAATCGTTGAAGCTCTTCAGCCTTGTGTACTGTTCCACGAAGCCGGCGGACAGAATACCGGTGGGGATGGCCACCATGCCCACGCCCAGGAAGGTGATGCAGATGCCGAAGAGCCGCCCCACGGGGGTGATGGGGTAGATGTCGCCGTAGCCCACGGTCAGCAGGGTGGAAACCGCCCACCAGAAGCCGGAAAAGGCATTTTTGAACACATCCGGCTGAACATTGTGCTCCAGACTGTACATACACAGGGAGGAGGCCATCATCAGCACCAGAATGATGAAGATGGAGGAGAGCAGCTGGTCTTTTTTGCTTCTGATTACATCGGTGATGACGTTCAGGGCATCGTAGTAGGCGTTGATGCGAAACAGCCGGAAGATGCGGACAATGCGGAACATCCGGAAGGCCACCAGACCTGCGGGGAAGAACACGGGCAGGTAATAGGGAAAAAAGGAGAGCAGGTCAATGATGCCCTCAAAGGAGGTCACGTACCGCAGCACCGCCCGACGGACCGGCACATCCGGGTAAAGAAAGTCCGCTGTGCACAGGCGGAGAATGTACTCCACGGTAAAGCCCAGCACCGTGATCAGTTCCACAACGTTCAGGACGGGCTGATAAGGCGCAGAGCAGTCGAAGGTTTCAAAAATTGCGATAAACAGGTTTGTGAGAATACAGATCAGCAGTGAAAAGTCAAACAGGCGGCTGGGCCAGTCCTCGGCGTTGCCAATCTGGATGATGGTAAAAATGCGGTGTCTTGTCAGCGAGTGCATAGGCGGTTCCCCTTGTAGAGAAGTGATGGGTTTTCTCTATTGTACCCGGATGAAAGGAATTTCGCAACAGAAAAAACCGCCGGAGCGGGGAAGGGCTCCGGCGGTCAGAGGGGCACAGGCTGATTTGCTTTTTTTGCAGTACAGGGGGAGGATGACAGATTCGTCCTTTTTGGGCATCATCAGCCTTTGAATGCCTGATCCAAGTCTGCGATGATGTCTCTGATGTTCTCAGTACCGATTGACAGGCGAATGGTGTTGGGCTTGATGCCCTCGTCCAGCAGTTCCTCTTGTGAGAGCTGGGAGTGTGTGGTGGTGGCAGGGTGGATCACCAGGCTTTTCACATCCGCTACATTGGCCAGCAGGGAGAAAATCTGTAACCGGTCGATAAAGTCCTGCGCCTCCTGAGCGCCGCCCTTGATTTCAAAGGTGAAGATAGAGCCTGCGCCGTTGGGGAAGTATTTCTCATACAGGTCGTGGTCCGGGTGGTCTGGCAGGGACGGATGGTTGACGTGCACCACATAGGGGCTGCTGACCAGGTAGTCGATGACCTTCAGGGCGTTTTCCACATGGCGTTCCACCCGCAGGGACAGGGTCTCAGTGCCCTGCAGCAGCAAAAAGGCGCTCAGCGGGGCGATGGCTGCGCCGGTGTCCCGCAGCAGAATGGCGCGGATGTAGGTCACAAAAGCGGCGGAACCCAGAGCGTCCGCAAAAGACAGACCGTGATAGCTGGGGTTGGGATCCACCAAATGGGAGAATTTTCCGGAGGCCCTCCAGTCAAATGTTCCGCCCTCCACGATGACGCCGCCCAAAGTGGTGCCGTGGCCGCCGATAAACTTTGTGGCGCTCATCACCACGATGTCTGCGCCGTGTTCCAAAGGACGGAGCAGGTAGGGCGTAGTGAAGGTGTCATCTACTACGAAGGGAATCCGGTTGGCGTGGGCAATCTCAGCGATGGCCTCCAGATTGGTCACATCGCCGTGAGGATTTCCCAGCGTTTCGGCAAAAACAGCCTTGGTGTTGGGCTGGATGGCGGATTTGACTGCCTCAGGGTCGTGAATGTCCACAAAGGTGGCGGTGATGCCGTAGAGGGGCAGAGTGTTGGCAAGCAGATTGTGGGTTCCACCGTAAATCGTCTTAGAGGCCACAATGTGATCCCCTGCACTGGCCAGGGCCTGTAAGGCGTAGCTGATGGCGGCGGCGCCAGATGCCACAGCCAGACCAGCGGTCCCGCCCTCCAGAGCGGTGATGCGCTGCTCAAAAATGCTCTGGGTGGAGTTGTTCAAACGGCCGTAGATGTTGCCGGGGTCCTGCAGGTTAAAGCGGGCGGCTGCGTGCGCGGAGTTTTTGAACACATAGGAGGTAGTCTGGTAAATCGGCACTGCGCGAGCATCGGAGGTGTGGTCATAATCCTCCTGGCCGATGTGAAGCTGTTTGGTTTCAAAGGACCACTTGGAAGTGTCGAGAATCTTTGCCATAATAAAAAACCTCTTTTCGGTGAATGGTGGGCGGTTCTCTATTTCATATATTCATACTGATGAAATAGGAATATATTGAAGGAGGAAGGCAGCCGGTGTCGGCTGCCCGGAAAACCTCCGTTACATTCGCCCAAATCGGAAATTGCTCCGCAGAAGATGATAGAAGCGAATGGTTATAGCGGCCTCAATCCTGGAACAGGGGGGTGGACAGGTAGCGGTCGCCGGTGTCCGGCAGCAGTGCCACAATGACCTTGCCCTTGTTTTCAGGGCGCCTTGCCAGCTCAGTGGCTGCCCAAAGTGCCGCTCCGGAAGAAATGCCTACCAGGATTCCCTCTGTTTTGGCGATGGCGTTGCCGGTGTGGAAGGCGTCCTCATTGGTGACGGTGATGATCTCATCATAAACCTTTGTGTCCAGGGTTTCGGGGACAAAGCCTGCACCGATGCCCTGAATTTTGTGGCTGCCGCCCTTGCCGGTGGACAGCACAGGAGAGGAAGCGGGCTCCACAGCCACGACTTTTACGTTGGGATTCTGCTCCTTCAGGTAGGCGCCGGTTCCGGTAATGGTGCCGCCGGTGCCGATGCCGGCCACAAAAATGTCGACTTTGCCCTGGGTATCCTCCCAGATCTCCGGGCCGGTGGTGGCTTTGTGGGCGGCGGGGTTGGCCGGGTTCACAAACTGGCCCGGGATAAAGGCGTTGGGAATCTCCTTTGCCAGCTCATCGGCTTTGGCGATGGCGCCTTTCATGCCCTTGGCCCCCTCGGTGAGCACCAGTTCAGCGCCGTAGGCC
>CAMNOL010000022.1 GCA_946546815.1 uncultured Oscillospiraceae bacterium | reverse complement strand
GCTCTCAGCACCCGGCGGCGCCGATCACCTTTTCCACATTTGTCTCTGCCCGGGTCAGCCCCCGGGAGACGCTGGAGATGTTCCGCCCCAGCAGCCGCGCGATCTGCTCAATGGTCAGCACATTGGCGTAATACATCCGCAGATAGGTCACCTGCAGCGGCGTCAGCTGCACTTCCAGCCTCTGGGCCAGCTGCCGCTGCTCCGGCTCCAGGGGCTCCCCCGCCCGGTGCTGATTCATCAGCCGCAGGCAGTGGATGATCTGCTTTTGCCAAAGGATTCCTCTCCGATAGCAGGGTTTTCCCGGTCTGTTCACACACATTCCTCCTTGTTCCTCTGTGTTCAGGGGGCCCATACAGGCCCCATTGGCGAAATTTCTTGAAAAATTTCAAATTCTGTCTTGACATTTTTCCAAAGTTTTGATACCATAAACAAGCTTAATTGTGACGGCTGCGTCCGGTGACAATTTGCTGGTTTAGCTCAGTTGGTAGAGCAGCTGATTTGTAATCAGCAGGTCGGGGGTTCGAGTCCGTCAACCAGCTTCAGTTGAATATGGGAGATTACCCAAGTGGCTAAAGGGGGCAGACTGTAAATCTGTTGGCGCAAGCCTACTGTGGTTCGAATCCACAATCTCCCACCAAGGACAGACGCACCTGCGTCTGTCCTTCCAACTGACTTTTAACTGAATACGGGAGATTACCCAAGTGGCTAAAGGGGGCAGACTGTAAATCTGTTGGCGCAAGCCTACTGTGGTTCGAATCCACAATCTCCCACCAGGAACAGGCGCGTTTGCGTCTGTTCTTTTTTGCCGCAGAAATCGAACGTTTGTTTCTATTTGGGATGATATCACCATTTGGAAAATTTGTCAAGGGATATTTGTGATTTTTTCTTGCAATCGGTGATAAGGTCTGATAAAATCAAATGAGAACGTCATACTGTAAAGAGGAGGCGAAGCATATGGAAAAGGTAGAAACCCTGGGACGGCGGCTGTCGCAGCTCATGGAGGAGCGCAGCCTGAACTATGACCGTCTGGGGCGGCTGCTGGACATGAAGCCCCAGACCCTGAACCGGTATGTGCTGGGCCAGCGGGAGCCCAAGGCCCGGGTGGCCACGGAGATGGCCATGAAGCTGGAAGTGGACCCCATGTGGCTCCAGGGCTACGACGTGCCCAAAAGCGCCCCCGCTGCCGCCGCCGGCGGCTGTATGGTTCCGGTGCTGCGCCGCTTCTGCGCCGGGGTTCCCCTGTCCCAGCAGGAGCCCCTGGGCTATTTCCCGGCGGATGTGACGGGCGCGGAGGGCTTTTTTTACCTGACTGCGCCGGACGACCGGATGGCAGGGGCCGGCATCCGCTCCGGCGACCTGGTGCTCATCCGTCAGCAGTCCATCGCCCGCAGCGGTCAGATCGTGCTCTGCTCCGACAACGGAGAGGACGGGGTGCTGCGCCGCTTCCACCAGCAGGGGGACTGGGTGATTCTGCAGCCGGAGGCCCCCAACGCCGTCCCCCGCCTGCTCTACGCCACAGAATTTGACACCGGAAAGCTCCGCATCATCGGAGTGGCGGTGAGCCTGACCCGTCAGCTGGAGCCGGAGGCTCCCTTCTGACCGGTTGGAAAGAACCCCCGGAGCAGCGCCGGTTCCACCACTATTTTCATCATCAGGAGTGAATGTCATCATGCCAATTCCCGAACGCAAAGACCTGAAGCCGGAAGAGACCTGGGCGCTGGAGGACCTGTTCCCCTCCGACGAGGCCTGGACTGCCGCGCTGGAGGCCGCCAAAGCCTACCCGGAGAAGATCACCGCCTATGCCGGCCGGCTGGGCAGCAGCCCGGAGACCCTGCTGGAGTACCTCCGGCTGGGGGACGAGATCAGCCTGGCCTTTGACGCCCTCATCAATTACGTGTTCCGCCGGGGGGACGAGGACACCCGGGTGGCCAAATACCAGAACATGACCGCCCAGGCCATGCACCTCATCACCCAGATTACCACCGCCGGCGCCTTTGAGACCAACGAGATTCTGGCCATCCCCGACGAGACCCTGGAGCAGTTTTACGCACAGCAGCCTGCGCTGGCGCTGTACCGCCGCCATCTGGACACCATCCGCCGGAAAAAGGACCACGTCCTCTCCCCCGCCGAGGAGCGTCTGCTGGCCCAGGCCGGTCAGCTCAGCGACGTCTCCGAGAACGTGTTCTCCATGCTCAATGACGCAGACCTGACCTTCCCCGACGCGGTGGACAGTAAGGGGGAGCCCCACGCCCTGACCCACGGCACCTATATCCCCCTGATGCAGGGGCACGACCGGGCGCTGCGGAAGTCCGCCTTTGAGAACCTCTACGGCGTGTACCGCCAGTTCCGCAACGTCTCCGCCGCCGCGCTGAGCGGGCAGTTCAAGACCCTGTGGTTCTTCGCCAACGCCCGGAAGTACCCCTCCTCCCTGGCCGCCGCCCTGGACGGCACCGAGGTTCCGGAGTCCGTGTACCACAACCTCATCGACGCCGTCCACCAGAACTTCCCCGCCATGCACCGCTATGTGAAGCTGCGGAAAAAGCTGCTGGGGGTGGAGGAGCTGCACTTCTACGACCTGTACGCCCCCATGGTGAAGGATGTGGATTTCACCGTGGAGTTTGACCAGGCCAAGGAGCTGACCCGGAAGGCCCTGGCCCCCCTGGGGGAAGAGTACCTGTCCATTCTGGAGCAGGGCTATCAGAACCGCTGGATCGACGTGCGGGAGAACGTGGGCAAGCGCTCCGGCGCCTACTCCGCCGGCCCCAAGGTGCACCCCTTTGTGCTGCTGAACTACCACGACACCCTCAACGACGCCTTTACCCTCATCCACGAGATGGGCCACAGCCTGCACTCCTACTACTCCAACCAGACCCAGCCCACCGTCTATTCCGACTATGTGATTTTTGTGGCAGAGGTGGCCTCCACCTGCAACGAGGCGCTGCTGATGGAGTACCTGCTGAAGGTCACCACCGACAAGGCCAAGCGGGCCTACCTCATCAACTACTTCCTGGAGCAGTTCCGCACCACTCTGTACCGCCAGACCATGTTTGCCGAGTTCGAGCTGAAGCTCAGCCAGCTGGTACAGCGGGGAGAGGGCGTCACCGCCGACGTCTGCTGCGACATCTACCGCAGGCTGAACGAGGACTACTTCGGCCCGGACATTGTGGTGGATGAGGAAATTGCCCTGGAATGGGCGAGAATCCCCCACTTCTACTACAACTTCTATGTGTATCAGTACGCCACGGGCTACGCCGCCGCCATCGCCCTGAGCCGCCGCATCCTCAGGGAGGGGGCAGGCGCCGTGGAGGACTATCTGGGCTTCCTGAAGGGCGGCTGCTCCAAGCCCCCCATCGACCTGCTGAAGGGCGCCGGCGTGGATATGTCCACCGCCCAGCCGGTGAACGACGCGCTGCAGGTCTTTGACCGGCTCATCACCGAACTGGAAACCCTCTGTCAGCAAACCAACCCCTGCCAGTGAACAGAAAGGAGCGATTTTATGCCCAGTTATCGTATCGGACGCATCAACGATGATATCAAGCGGGAGCTTGCGTCCATGATCCCCACCCTGAAGGACCCTCGGGTCCACGGCCTGATCTCCATCACCCGGGTGGACACCACCACCGACCTGCGCTACTGCAGGGTCTATGTCTCTGCGCTGGACAAGGACGACATGGGCAGCGTCATCAAGGGCCTGAAGTCCGCGGCGGGCTATCTGCGCCGGGAGCTGGGGCACCGGATGAGCCTGCGCTACACGCCGGAGCTGCAGTTCTTCGCCGACGACTCCATTGACCGGGGCGCAAAGCTCATCAAGATGATGGAGGATCTTCACACGGAGGACGAATGACCGGCGGAACCGTCCAGCCGTCAGAAAACGCCGGGGAAAATGGGGGATTTTTTGCCGAATCTGCGAAAAATTTCTAATTTGGTCAGAAATGTCTTGATTTTCCCCGGTCTCTGTGGTAGGATGGCAATGTAGATAGTGTTAACCTGAGAGTGGGGCCTGCGCCCCGCTCTTTTCTTTGAGCTTTTGGGACGATTTGCCCCGACAGGCAGAGGTATTTTCATGAAAAAAGTGAGTGAACTGACCGCAGAGCTGGCGCTTCCCCTGGTGGAGCAGGCGGGCTGCACCCTGTGGGACGTGGAGTACGTCCGGGAGGCCGGCACCTGGTACCTGCGGGTGCTGGTGGACAGCGAAAATGGCGTGTCCATCAACCAGTGCGAGGAGATCAGCCGCCCCCTCAGCGACCTGCTGGACGAAGTGGACCCCATTGAGGGCAGCTATGTGCTGGAAGTGGGCTCCGCCGGCGCGGACCGGGCGCTGAAAAAGCCCGAGCACTTCGCAGCGTGCATGGGCCAGCAGGTTGAGGTGCGCCTGTACCGGGCGGTGGAGGGCAGCAAGGAGTTCCACGGAACCCTCACCGGCTACGAATCCGGCGACGTGACCATTCAGCTCCCGGAGGGCGAGCGCCGCACCTTCATCAAGAAGGATGTGGCCCGGGTACGGCTGTACGTGGAGTTCTGATGCAGCCCCGGCGGGCCGCCGGAGTCCCCGAACCTTGCCCGCCGGACTCCCCCGCATATCACTGAATTTACCATTACTATAAAGGAGTTGAAACAGCGACATGGCGAAACGAGCAAGCAAGAACAGCGGCCTTACCCCCGAGGAACAGGCATGGCTGGATGCCCGTGATTTTTTCAATGCCCTTGACGAGCTGGAAAAGAAGCGCGGTATCAAAAAAGAATATATGATGGAAAAGATCCGGCAGGCCCTGGCCTCCGCTTATGAGAAAAACTTCAACGCCAGGAAGGTCCGCAGCGATTTCCCCGAGGACGGGGAAGCCGGCGAGGGCCAGCAGACGCCCCCCGCTGAGAGCAGCGCCTCCAAAAAGGCCCGGGGACTGGGTCTTGTGGTGCTGATGAACGAGCAGGAAAAATCCATCCGGATGCTGCTCAAGCGGGAGGTGGTGGAGACGGTGGACGATCCCGAGTGCGAGATCGCGCTGGAGGACGTTCGCCCCATCCTGCACAACGCCCAGCTGGGCGACATCGTCAGCAAGGAGATCAAGCCCAAGAACTTCGGCCGCATCGCCGCTCAGACCGCCCGCCAGGTGGTCATTCAGGGAGTCCGTGAGGCGGAACGCAACATGGTCTACGACGAGTTCAAGGGCAAGGCCCAGGAGCTGGTCATCGGCACCATCACCCGGATCGACAACCGCAGCGGCACCGTCTATGTCCGGCTGCAGTCCAACGGAATCAGCGCTGACGCACAGCTGTCCCCCAACGACCAGGTGGAGGGCGAGTCCTACACCGTGGGCCAGCCCCTGCAGGTCTATATCGTGGATATCCGCCAGGGAACCAAGCACGGCACCCAGGTGATCGCCTCCCGGACCCACTTCGGCCTGGTGCGCCGCCTGTTCGAGAAGGAAGTGCCTGAGGTCAGCGACGGCATCGTGGAGATCAAATCCACCGCCCGGGAGGCCGGCAGCCGCACCAAGATCGCGGTCTGGTCCCCGGATCCGGAGATTGACCCCATCGGCGCCTGCGTCGGCCCCGCCGGCAGCCGCGTCAACGCCATCGTCAACGAGCTCCACGGCGAAAAGGTGGACATCATCAAGTACTCCGACGACCCGGCGACCTACATCGCCGCCGCCCTGTCCCCCGCTGATGTGTGCAGCGTGGACGCCGACCCGGAGGAAAAGACCTGCCGGGTGGTGGTGCCCGACGATCAGCTGTCTCTGGCCATCGGCAAGGTGGGTCAGAACGCCCGGCTGGCCGCCAGACTCACCGGCTACAAGATCGACATCAAGAGCCTGTCCGCCGCCGCCGCTGAGCCGGAAGAGCCCTCCGCCCCGGAGACAGACGGCGAGGTCTCTGAATAAGCCGCCGCTGAATTGACCAATCCCCAGAGGGAGGTACAATATGCCGAAGAAAATTCCCATGCGCCAGTGTGTGGGCTGCCGGGAGATGAAGCCCAAGCGGGAGCTGATCCGGGTGGTGAAAAGCCCGGAAGGTGAGATTTCTCTGGACTTTCGCGGCAAAAAGCCCGGGCGCGGCGCTTATGTGTGCCCCCGGCCGGAGTGTCTGAAGAAGGCCCGGAAGAGCAACGCCCTGGGGCGTGCGTTCAGCATGAAGATCCCCGACCAGGTGTACGAGGCTCTGGAGGCGCAGATGGTGACGGAAAGCGAGGTCCATGTGTATGAGCTCTGAGATTCTCCGGCTGCTGGGCCTGTCCCGCCGGGCCGGACGGCTGGCACAGGGGGAAGACATGACCCAGGAGGCAGTGAGCGGCCACAAGGCCCGCCTGCTGCTGCTTTCGGCGGACGCCGGACCCGGCACGGTCCGCAAGGCCCGCAACCTGGCCGGTGACCGGCTGCCTTTGGCGCAGCTCAGCGAGGATAAATCCCAGCTGGGCGCGGCGCTGGGCCGGGACACCTGTGCGGTGTGTGCGGTGACGGATCTGGGCTTTGCCGCTAAGCTGGCAGCCCTCATCGCCGCTGAACAGTCCGATTTCGCCCCCGCCGCCGAAGCGCTGGCCCGGAAACAGGCCAAAGCCGCCCGCCGCAAAAAGGAAAAACCCCGCAAAAAACAATCCTGAACGAGGTCTGACCCAGCCCCGGTTCAGGTCATCCCATAAACGAACCTTTATTAACAGGAGGTGTCCGATAGATGAGTAGTGATCAGAAATATCGGGTGCGTGAAGTCGCCAAGGACTTCGCGCTCAACGGAAAGCCTGTGGGCAACAAGAAAGTGATCGAGGTGCTGACCAAGTATGCCCACGCCCCCAGCAGCACCAGCGCGGCGCTGACAGATCAGGAGCTTTCCCTTATTTTTGACTATCTGACCCAGAACAACCAGATCGAAAGTCTGGAGGAGGTCTTTAAGGAGACCTATCACGAGAAAAAGCCGGAGAGCGCAAAGCCCGCCGCAAAGCCGGCTCAGAAGCCTGCTCAGCAGAACCAGCCCAAACAGGCGGACCGTCCGGCTCAGAAGGGCGGCAGCCGGCAGCAGAGCCAGCCCAAGGCCCAGCAGAATCAGCCCAAGGCTCAGCCCCAGAAGAAGGCAGAGGAGAAGAAGCCTGCCCAGCAGAGCCAGCCCAAGGCCCAGCCCCAGAAGAAGGCAGAGGAAAAGAAGCCCGCCCAGCAGAACCGGCAGCCCATCAGCCGTGTGCCTCAGCGCAAGGTGGTCAACACCCGCAAGAGCGCAGACGTGAACCTGGACCGCTACGATTCTCATCTGGACGATCTGGCCGGCGACCGCGCCGACAAGATGGAGCGGGGCAAGCAGAAGATCACTTCCCGCCGCACCCAGCAGCAGAAGCAGGGCAAGCAGTCTGCCAAGCGCCGTCAGGAGGAGCAGCAGCAGAGAATGCGCCGCCTGCAGATGGAGGCCGCCCGGAAGGCCCCCGTCAAGGTGGAGATCCCCGACGAGATCACCGTGGGCGAGCTGGCCAGCCGCATGAAGAAAACCGCCGCCGAGGTCGTCAAGGCTCTGATGATGAACGGCGTCATGGCCGCTGTCAACGAGACCATCGACTTCGACACCGCCTCCTTCATCGCCGAGGAAATGGGCTGCAAGGTGGAGCGTGAGGTCGTCGTCACCATCGAGGAGAAGCTCATCGACACCGCGGAGGACAAGGAAGAGGATCTGGAGCCCCGCGCTCCCGTCATCGTGGTCATGGGCCACGTGGACCACGGCAAGACCTCCCTGCTGGACTATATCCGCAAGTCCAGCGTGGCTGCCGGCGAGGCCGGCGGCATCACCCAGGCCATCGGCGCTTACCAGGTCAAGGTCAACGACAAGACCGTCACCTTCCTGGACACCCCCGGCCACGAGGCCTTTACCGCCATGCGCGCCCGCGGCGCCATGGTCACGGATATCGCCATTCTGGTGGTCGCCGGCAACGACGGCATCATGCCCCAGACCGTGGAGGCCATCAACCACGCCAAAGCCGCCGAAATTCCCATCGTGGTGGCGGTGAACAAGATGGACCTGCCCGGCGCCGACGCCGAGCGGGTCAAGCAGGAGCTGACCAAGTACGACCTGCTGGCCGAGGACTGGGGCGGCGACACCATCGTGGTGCCCATCTCCGCCAAGACCGGCCAGGGCATTGAGGAGCTGCTGGAGAACGTGCTGCTGGTGGCGGAAATGCGGGAGCTGAAGGCCAACCCCAACCGGGCCGCCAAGGGCGCCGTCATCGAGGCCCGTCTGGACAAGGGCCGCGGCCCGGTGGCCACCCTGCTGGTGCAGAACGGCACGCTGAAGCAGGGCGACATCATCATCGCCGGCACCGCTGTGGGCCGTGTCCGCGCCATGACCGATTACCGGGGCCGCCGTCTGAAGGCCGCCGGTCCCTCCGTGCCTGTGGAGATCACCGGTATGGGCGAGGTGCCCGGCGCAGGTGACGACTTCTACGCCGTCGCCGACGAGCGCATGGCCCGCACCCTGGCGGAGCAGCGCAAAGAGGAGCAGAAGGCTGCCGCCGCCGCTCCCATGGCCAAGAAGGTCAGCCTGGACGACCTGTTCTCCCAGATGCAGCAGGGCGAGCTGAAGACCCTGAACATCATCGTCAAGGCAGACGTCCAGGGCAGCGTGGAGGCCGTCAAGCAGAACCTGGAGAAGCTCAGCAACGAAGAGGTTCAGGTCCGCGTCATCCACGGCGGCGTGGGCGCTGTCAACGAGAGTGACGTCATGCTGGCCTCCACCTCCAACGCCATCATCGTGGGCTTCAACGTCCGTCCGGACCAGCAGGCCAAGGCCATGGCCGCCCGGGACAAGGTGGATATGCGGATGTACCGGGTCATCTACGAGTGCCTGGAGGAGATCGAAGCCGCTATGAAGGGTATGCTGGCTCCCACCTTCAAGGAAGTGGAGCTGGGCCGCGTAGAGGTCCGCCACGTCTACAAGATCAGCAACGTGGGCGTTGTCGCCGGCTCCTATGTGCTGGAGGGCAAGGTCACCCGGAACGCCCAGCTGCGCCTGGTCCGGGACGGCATCGTCATCCACGAGGGCGAGATCGCCACCCTGCAGCGCTTCAAGGATTCCGTCCGGGAGGTGGCCGCCGGTTACGAGTGCGGCATCACCCTGGAGAAGTTCTCCGACATCAAGGTGGGCGACATCTTCGAGTGCTTCATGATGGAAGAAGTTGAAAAATAATCTGTGGGATCCGGGCAACGCCCGGACCCGTTTCAGGGGGGCTTTCAAAGTCCCCCTGAATTTTTTCCTCTCTGAGAAAATCAATCGTTCAGCGAAGGCAAAAAAAGCCGTACCTCCTTCAACGGGGTACGGCTTTTGGGTTTGTTGTCAGTTCTGCTGTTCCAGGTCCTCTTTTGTACGGCGGTAGAAGCCGTCCTCCCAGCTGGGTGCGCTTTGGGTCTCCCCCTGCGGGTCCCCTTCCGGGGTCAGCGTCAGCTGGATGCCCCCGTCAGCGGCGGGCATGGGCTGCATCACCGGTTCGGTCCAGCTGTCAGCGGCCGGGGCAGGCTCCGCCGCAGGGGCGGGCCGGACAGTTCCTTCCGGGTCCAGCGTCAGGTGAATGGCTCCGTCCGCGCTTTGGGCGGGTTCCTCCTCCGCTTTGGGCATTCTCATGCCCCCGGCCAACCCGTCGTGGCTCAGCATTTTTTCCATGACGGAGATATCCGAAGAGATATCCATCATATCTCCCTCAAAGAGCTTGTCCAGCTGGGTCTCAAAGCCCTCCACGATCTGGTCCATCATGCCGGAGATGCGCTCCTTGGTGGTGCTGATGTTGCTGCCGTCAATGCCCTGCCGGTCCAGCTCCGCATAGGAATTGAGGATCTTCAGCGTGGTGGGCAGGTAGTAGTTCAGGAACTTGTGCAGCTCTCCCGCCTTTTCCGGGTGCTTCTTCTGGTGCTCCAGAATGTGCCGGGTGATCTCCTCGATGCGGTCGATCTTCCGGCTCAGCTCCGGATCGGGGATGTCCTCGTTGACCTGGCGGATCTCCGCCAGGATCTGCTCTTCCTGGCTCTTGCCGGTCTGCTTTGCAGGGGCCTCCTTCTTCCTGGCCTTGCGCTCTCCCACGCCCTTGCCGTCCATGACCAGGTATCCGGTGGCCATGTCAATATAGGCCTTTGGCCCCAGCAGTCCCTTGTCGATCATGCTCTGCAGGTTGTCGCAGGCCTGATTGTAGGAACAGGGCACCGCCTCGGCCAGCGCCTGGATGTCCAGCCGTTTGCTGTCTCCGATCATGTTCAGCAGCTTGCGGAAGCGGCGGGCCCGGCGGTTTTTGAACACGCCCCAGATGAACGTGCCCGCACCGATGCCGGAAAAGACAAAGGGCACCAGCGCGTTCTGCAGCGCCTCCAGGGGGTAGTTGGGCAGCCAGAACATCATCTCGTCCAGCGCACCGATGCCGAACAGCGCCGCAATGCAGGCCCCCGCGATCATCAGGGCCTTTCCGCCCTTGATCTTGCTCTTTTTCTTCGGTGCGGCGGTGTAATTCGGCGTCTCTCCCATCCGTTGGGTGGTGGAATGCTGGCTGTAGCGGTGAGCGGTGGTGGTCGTCGTCGTCCGGGTGGTGGTGGTCTTGGTGGTGGACTGATAATAATGGCTGTGGCCGGGCTCCGCGTAGCGGCGGGCCTGCTGCTCCAGATCACTGAAGTCCTTCTGGAACTCCTGCCGGACGTGCCTGGCCTCCCGTTTCACTTCGTCCAGTGCGTTCTGCCAATCCTGGTTTGCGCTCTCCTCTTTGAGCTTGGAGAAGAGCAGGAACGCCCCCACCGGCCAGAACACCGCAAAGGCGATGATCACCAGGGGCCAGCTGATGTCAGAATGGGGACGCTGGTTGTTGTTGCTGCTCATGGAAAACTCCTTTGAAAATACGGCCCGGTGAAGCTGCACCGGGACATGATGATTCTGCTGTACTCCATTATACAGCAAACGCCGTGCTCCGCAAGGGGTGATTTCTTAAATCAATGTTAAAAATGCGTAAATGAATGGAGAACAACGGGAGTTTTCCAAAAAGATTCATACAATATCACATCCTTCTGACGGTTGCGCATCCTGTCTTTCTGTGATAAACTTCAATGCAGGACGAGAAAGGACAAAGAATCAATATGGAAATAAACGGTATTGAAACCAACGAGCAGGTGCGCTACGACAGTCTGAACCTGTCCCCGGAGCTGCTGGCTGCCCTGAACAAAAAGGGCTATGAGATCGCCACCCCCATTCAGGGCGGCTGCATCCCGTATTTAATGGAAAACAAAGACGTGGTGGCCAAAGCCCCCACCGGAACCGGCAAGACCTTTGCCTTCGGCATTCCCATTGTGGAGCACACAGACCCGGAGTCCACCGACGTGACCAGCCTGATCCTGGCGCCCACCCGGGAGCTGGCGCTGCAGATCCGGGACGAGCTCTCCGATCTGTGCGTGGCCAAACAGGGCATCCGTGTGGTGTGCCTGTACGGCGGACAGCCCATCGACAAGCAGATCAAACAGCTGAAGCAGAAGCCCCAGATCGTCGTCGCCACGCCGGGACGGCTGATGGACTGCAAGCGGCGCAAGGCCATCCGGCTGAACAAGGTGAAAACCGTCATTCTGGACGAGGCCGACCGGATGCTGGACATGGGCTTCATCGACGACGTGACGAAAATTCTGGACATGATGGAGCAGCGGGACAACCTGGGCCTGTTCTCCGCCACCATCAGCCGGGAGGTCATGGACATCTCCTGGGTGTACCAGCGGGACCCGGTGGAGATCACCGTGCGCCCCATCGCAGAGGACCGGCCGGACATCCAGCAGTACCGCATCACCCTGGACAATCGGGAGCAGAAGCTCAGCACCATGGTGGCGCTGCTGGAGGGCGGCGGGTACGAGCGGGCCATCGCCTTCTGCAACACCAAAAACATGACGGACCGTCTGGCTGCCATGCTGAAAATGGAGGGCATCTCCTGCGCCGCCATCCACGGCTCCATTCAGCAGAAGAGCCGGGAAAAGACCCTGCAGAAATTCCGCAGCGGCAACCTCCGGGTGCTGGTGGCCACCGACGTCGCCGCCCGGGGCCTGGACATTGACGATGTGGACGTGGTGTTCAACTACGACGTGCCCGACGAGCAGGAGTACTACATCCACCGCATCGGCCGCACCGGCCGGGCGAAGAAGCACGGCGTCAGCTACACCTTCTGCGCGGTCATCACCGACGAGGTGAAAATGGACCAGATCGAAAAGACCCAGCGTTACGACATTCAGAAGCTGAAATTTGACGAGGACGGCTGTCTGATGCTGGTGGAGTAAATTTTTTACAAATCCTTCCCTTCACTTTTCTGTAAGAATCAGAGAATTATTCAGTTTATTTTGAGAAAATCAGAACATTTCACCCTGCATCCGTATCATTTGTGCAAGTTGACGAAAATAAAGTGTTGACAAACCTGGAAACCCTTGCTATAATCCCCCATGTCATCCGAAAGGGCGCAATTCAGGAACTTTTCAGTTATAAAAAAGAGACTTTACTTGTCAAAAGTCAGGAGAAGCTGATGGTTTCTGTCCGCCGCCCCGGATGTGGGTGAACCCCTTTGCAGACAGAGAAACCCCTTTGCGGAATCCCTTCCGTTTTCAACTGTTTCCGTTTCTTTTCAAGTCAAGGAGGCTGATTATGATGAATGATTTTAATCTGAAGCTGAATGCCGTGCTGAAGAAGTATTACGGCACAGAGGATGTACTGAAAAAGACTTATGACCTGCCCTCTGACGGGGCTTATGATATGATTGTCGTCTCTCCCATCTGGAACCCGGAGGACGTGATGAAGGGCGAGGACATCTCCATCGAGTGCCTGAAGCGCCGCAACATCGCCGCCAGCTACCTGGTCCGTATGGAGGGCAAGACCATCGCGTGGATCCGCACCGGCGCCGCCGCCGGCAACGTGGTGGACGTGTGCCTGGCGCTGAACGGCACCAGCTGCAATAAGATTCTGTTCCTGGGCGGCTGCACCGCGCTGAAGAGCGACCTGCAGATCGGTGACCTGGTGGTTGCCAACAAGGCCATCTCCGGCACCGGCGCCACCCGCTACCTGCTGGACGACATGGTGGAGAACAACGCCTTCCTGGAGGAGCGCCGCACGCCCCCCAAGGGCATTCTGTGGCTGTCCAAGGCCGCCTTCCGGGCGGAGGCCAAGCTGAACACCCGGACCATTTACTCCACCGACACCCTGCTGGGTGCGCTGCTCCACCGGGAGCAGGTGGAGGCCACCGGCGCCGACGTGCTGGATATGGAGTCCAGCGCCTTCAACCGCTGCATGGTGCTGATGGAGCGCCAGGGCGTGGGCCTGCTGACCGTTGTGGGCAACGCCAGCGACGGCAGCGCCATGACCCGCATCACGCCGGAGGACAACGCCGGCCTGAACCACACCATGGACGAGACCATCTGCAGCATCGTGCGGGAACTGCTGTAAACCTTCCCCCAAAACGGCAAAACATCCGAATTGAAACGCCAACACAGCCGGAGAGCCTTTCTCCGGCCGTGTTTTTTTGTCTTTGACGCCTTGTTTACAGGGTTGTGTGGGCGTGGCGGCACACATGGCAGCACAGGTTGACGCAGCAGGGCATTTGGGCGATGTGGGTGGGCATGGGAAGAATGGACACCGCCAGGGCGGTGGTGCTGCCCCCCAGTCCCTGGGGACCGATGCCCAGCCGGTTCACCTTTTCCAGCACCCGCTGTTCCATCTCCGCGTACAGCGGGTCGCTGTTGTGCTGATCCAGCGGCCGCAGCAGCGCCCGCTTGGCCATAATGGCGGCCTGCTCGGCGTTGCCCCCCAGGCCGACGCCCACCACCACCGGCGGGCAGGGGTTGGAGCCTGCGTCGGAGACCGCCTGCACAATGGCGTCCTCCACCTGCTCCTGGGTGCAGGAGGGCTTGAGCATCTGCAGAGAGGTCATGTTCTCGCTGCCCGCCCCCTTGGGCGCCACGGTGATGTCCACACGATCCCCTTCCACCAGGCGCAGGTGCAGCACCGCAGGGGTGTTGTCGTCGGTGTTCACCCGGCGCAGCGGATCCCCCACCACGCTCTTGCGGAGGAATCCCTGGGTGTAGCCCTGGGCCACGCCCTCGTTCACCGCGTCGGTCAGCAGTCCGCCGGTGATGTGGACCTCCTGCCCCAGGTCAATGAACACAACGGCCATGCCGGTGTCCTGGCAGATGGGCAGGCGTTTCTCCCCGGCGTAGGTGAAATTCTCCACCAGGTCCTTCAGGATGCCCTGTCCCACCGGGGATTCCTCTGTCCGGCAGGCGGCGCAGATCTTCTCCCGCACGTCCTGGGTCAGATTGCAGTTGGCCTCAATGCACAGGTCCCGCACCGCGGAAACAATCTCGGAATACTGGATTTCTCTCATGGTTTCACAGTCCTTTTCTCACGTCTCTTTGGTTCACAGGGGATACAGCTCCGGTTTCCTCTGCCGGAACACCGTCACATAGCGGAAGCCGCATTCCTCCAACAGGGCATAGGCGTTTTTCAATCCCTTGCCCACGTCCTCCGCCCGGTGGGCGTCTGCGCCGCAGGTGACCAGCTGGCCCCCCAGCTCTCGGAACCGCTTCACCAGGGGAACATAGTCCTCCAGCGTGCCGCGGCCCCGGTAGGTGTTGATCTCAATGGCCTTGCCCTTGCTCACGGCGGTGCGGAGGATTTCATCCACCAGCTCCCGGTAGTCCTCCAGTCCCATGGGCAGGCCCCCCCGTTGGCGGATGTAGCGCAGGGGATAGGGAATATGCCCCAGGGCGTCATAATTGCCCCACTGCGCCAGCTCCAGCAGGGAGTCCAGATAGTCCTTCAGATGGGGAGCCGCCAGCTGGGGCTGCTGTTTGTAGTCGATGTAATAGTAGTCGATGCCCCCCAGTTTCCCGCTGGCGTTGTGGATGGAACCGATGACAAAATCCAGTCCCGGTTCTGCCAGCGCCCGCTCCGCAGCGTCAAAATCCGCCGGGGCGTTGCCCAGCTCAATGCCGTACAGCAGTTCAAAGCCCTCACAGGGTTCCACAAGCTGCCGGGCCGCCGCTTGCTGCTGTCGGGCAGGGGTCCAGTCGTAATGGGGGCAGTGCTCCCCTTTTTCGTTGATGATGTCGTAATGGTCCGTAAAGCAGATGCAGTCCAGCTTTGCGTCCATGCGGGAGGCGCAGGCCATCTCCCCCCGGGAGCTGTGCCCGTCAAAGGACACGGTGGAGTGCATATGGGTGTCAGCCAGAAACATAAAGCCACCTCCGTCTGTGTCAGAAAAAGCTCTTGACGGTCCGCATTTCCCCGTCCTTCCGCCTGCCCAGCATCAGGAAGGAACCGTCCGCTCCGTAGACCCGGAAGGTGCCGTCCTCTCCGGTGAGCCGGAAGGGGTTTCCGTTGCGGCACAGCTGTTCTTTCCGCCCGTAGATGGTCAGCGGCGGATACTGCCGGAACAGCGTGTCCACCGGCCGCAGCAGCGCCTCCGCCGTCCCCTGCTCCGCCGCCCGGGCCACGTCCTCCAGCGTCACCGCGTCCTCCAGCGTAAAGCCCGCCGCCTCTGTGCGGCGCAGGGAGGCCATCACGCCGCCGCAGCCCAGCGCCTGCCCGATGTCGTGGCACAGGGTGCGGATGTAAGTTCCCTTGGAGCACCGGACGGTCAGCGCCCAGTCCGTAGGCGAGAGCTGCTCTCCCAGCTCCAGGGCGAAAATGGTCACGGGCCGGGGCTGCCGCTCCACGGTTTTGCCCTTCCGGGCCAGCTCATAGAGCTTTTTTCCGTTGCGCTTCAGCGCGGAGTACATGGGCGGGATCTGCTGAATGTCCCCCCGGAACCCGGGCAGCACCGCCAGAATGTCCTGCCGGGAGGGGCGTTGTTCCGATGTGTTCAGAACGGTGCCGGTGGTGTCCTGGGTGTCCGTCTCCGCCCCCAGCCGCAGGGTGGCCCGGTACTCCTTGGCGCCGCTTTCGGCAAATTCCACCCCCCGGGTGGCCCGGCCCACGAACACGGTGAGCACTCCCGTGGCCATGGGGTCCAGCGTGCCGGCGTGTCCCACCCGGCGCTCTCCCAGCAGCCGGCGCAGTTTGGCGCACACATCCATGCTGGTCCAGTCCATGGGCTTGTCAATGATGATGATTCCGTTGGGCATTTCCGTCTTTTTCCCCGTTCTTCTGCTCTCTGATGGTCAGTTTGTTTCCCTCCAGGTTCAGCCCCAGCTGCTTCAGCAGCGGCTCCAGCTCGGACTGGATGCGGTCGTTGACCCGGTCCCCCTCCTGGGGGTTGTCCTCTCCCAGAAAGGAAAAGGGATTGTTGTTCTTCTTTTCTGTCATAGGATTTCCTCACTGGCTTCTGTACAGGGTTCGGCGTCCCTTACCCCTTGAGAATTTTCATAATGCTGTGGTAAACCATGCTGCGGGCCTGCTCCACGGTTGTGGAACCGGACAGCGTGGCTCCGGAGGCCGCCGGATGGCCGCCGCCTCCCATCAGTCCGCAGACGTGGTTGGAATTGATATAGTCCGGGTCAGAGCGGAGGGAGACCTTGCACACGCCGGGCTCCAGCTCCCGGATGGTGGCGGCGCACTGCACCCCCTCAATGACGGCGGCAAAGGAGGACAGCTCCTCGCAGTCTCCCTCGTCGGCACCCACGCTTTCCTTGTCCGCCACCGTGATGGCGCCGATGCACACCTTTCCGTCCTCAAAAAACTCCTCCGAGGCCATGAGCCGGGCCTCCAGGCTCAGCTCCTTGAAGCTCTTGGTCTGGAAGAAGTGCTTGTTGATGGGCTTCCCGTCGATGCGCTCCAGCAGGTCCGCAGCGATGCGGTGGGTCTCCGGGGTGGTGTTGCTGTACACAAAGCAGCCGCAGTCCGTGGAAATGGCGATATACAGCGCCCGGGCGATGGGCTCGTCGGGCTCCGTCAATGCCCGGCAGATGCGGTAAACCACCTCCCCGGCGGCAGCGGCGCCGGTGTCCAGGCACAGGTGCCGGGCGTAGCGGGTGTTGCTGGGGTGGTGGTCAATGCACAGGTCCACTTTGCCCAGATACGCCTGCTGCTTTCCCTCCGGGAACATGGTCTCCGTGGGAACGTCCACCGCAACCACATGCTCCGGCACAAAGTCCTCCGGCGCCCAGGAAAAGTCCAGATAGCCGTCGTAGGTGCGGGTCACGTCGGGGTTTGGCAGGATATATGCGGTTTTCCCCAGCTTCTGCAGCGTCAGGCACAGCCCGACAGCGCAGCCCAGGGTGTCCCCGTCCGGGCGGTTGTGGGTCAGGATGAGGAACCGGTCCCGCTCCCGGAGCCATTGTGTCGCTTGTTGTTCCGTCATGGTGATTCTCCTTCTGAAAAACAAAAACTTACCCTTATTCTACTGTGTTCCCACAATTATTTCAAGTCTGAATAACGAAAGGGGCGGCTGTCTGCAGATGTTGTGTTGATTTTTTCATATCCTTCCCCTATAATAATAAATGCTGTAATTTCACAGACAGCCTATTATCCTTTTTCGAAGGGACCTTTATCAGAATGAAAAAAAGCAATCAACGCACTTCCTCTATCGCTCAGCAGCGGATGGGATACATCGACGCCGCCAAGGGTCTGGCCATTGTGCTGGTGGTGATGGGGCACCTCCTTCACGCAGACGGTGATATGATCTCACCGGAAGTGGACAAAATAGTTGGAAATGTCATTTATTCCTTCCATATGCCCCTGTTCTTTTTCATCACCGGCTACTGCCGCTTTCTCTCGGAGCAGCGCGCCGCCATGGATGGAACAGCGCTGTTGTCCGAGATCGGCAAGCTCTCCCGGCGCCTGCTGCCCTGCTACCTTCTGTGGACGCTGATCTATTTTCTGGTCCGCATGATGACCGATCCCGCCGATCCGCTCACCTGGCTGACCATCACTCTGACCTTCCGGGGCGTCGCTCCCCTGTGGTTTTTAGCGGATCTGTACCTGGCGGAACTGGTCTTTCTGCCGCTGCTCTGCGCCGCCCGGGGACGCTGGCAGATTCACGGCCTGGCAGCGCTGGTCACCGGCGCGCTGACCATTCCCATCTGTCAAATGATGTGGAATGCCAATCAGGCGGCAAAGGAGCTGGCCCAGGCGGTACAGGAGATCGCTCCCACTGTGGAACCTGTGGAAGAAGTTTACAACCCGGCGGAACACATCGTCCCCTATCTGGAGATCTCCCTGGGCCGGGTGGTTCCCACGCTGTTTTTCCTGCTCTGCGGGTATCTGGCGGCCAAGGTGCTGTACCAGCGCAGAATTCCCTCCATTGTGTACCTGCTGCTGGGCTGCGCAGGCATCGCCGCAGCGGTTTTCGCCCAGATCAACCTGGGCAACACACTCAATCTGCACCTGTGCCTGATCAAAAACCCGGGTCTGTTCCTGTTTACCGGCCTGACCGGTTCCCTTGGCTCCGTGCTGCTGTGCAAAGGACTTTGCCGGCTGCTGCCCATGCTGCTTTTGCGGGCGCTGGGGCGCAACTCCCTGGGCATCATGGTGCTGCACTATACGCCCATACCAACGCTGGAGCTGGCCTCCTCCCTGAGTCTGCTGATGGTGCCCCACATCCAGCTGATGCCGGTGGCGTACCTGCTGCTGGTCACCGCTCTGGCGGTTGGAATGTGCTGCCTGGTCACCTATCTCATCAAACAAAGGCTGTTTCTCTGAGCGCCCTCTGTCCGCCCAATTCCATATAGAAAGAAGGGTCCCCTATGCGCCGTCTGTTTATCCTGAATCCCGCCGCCGGAAAGAATCAGAAGTCTCTGGATCAGCACATCGCTTCCATTCACGCGGTCATAGATCCGCTGGGGGATCCATATCATATTGAGGTGACTGACGCCCCGGGGCACGCTGAAACGCTGGCCCGGCAGTACTGCCAGCAGTACATCGAGCCGCTGCGGATTTACATCTACGGCGGAGACGGCACCCTGAACGAGGTGGTCAACGGCGCGGCAGGCTATGACCACGCCGCCATCACCGTGGTTCCCTGCGGCTCCGGCAACGACTTTGTCAAGATCTTCGGCGGAGACGCCCCCCGATTTCAGAATCTGGAGCAGCTGCTGGAGGGACCGGACTCCTATCTGGACCTGATCGACTGCAACGGGCGGCTGGGCATCAACATCGGCTCCATCGGGCTGGACGCCCGGGTGGGCCTGGGCGTCTCCCGCTACAAGGGGCTGCCCCTGGTCAGCGGCCGGGCGGCTTACCTGCTGAGCACCCTGAGCAACACCATCAAAGGTGTTTCCGAGCCTTACCACGTGGAGGTGGACGGCAGGGAAATGGACGACTGCTTCACCCTCATCTCCGTCTGCAACGGCAGATGGTACGGCGGCGGCTTCTGCCCGGTGCCCGACGCCATGCCCAACGACGGCCTGCTGGACTTTGTCATTGCAAAAAAGGTCAGCCGGTTCCAGGTGGCCTCCATGGTGCAGCATTACGCCAAAGGCGAAGGAAAGGATTATCCCCAGCTCATCAACCTGTTCCGGGGGAGATCCATAACCGTCACCTGTGAAAAGCCCACCGCCGCCCAGATCGACGGGGAAGCCATCCTCGACACCTCCTTCACCTTCCGGCTGTCGGAGAAAAAGATCCGCTTTTTCTACCCCAGAGGCGCCAGCTTCCTGCCCTCTCTGGCCATTCGGCCCGCAAAAGAGGTCTATTGACCCCGTTCCGGCTGATTTTTTGTCCTTTCATAAAAAATTCAAAAATTAGGGCTTGCAAATTCTTCCACTCTGCGCTATTATAATACCCGGATTAGCACTTAGGAGAAAAGAGTGCTAACACTGATTCTTTTGTTTACAATTGATTTTTTTCCATAAGGAGGCAATTTCCATGAAACTGAAACCCCTGTCTGACCGCGTGGTTCTGAAAATGGTAGAGGCCGAGGAGACCACTGCCGGCGGCATCATCCTCACCGGCTCCGCCAAAGAGAAGCCCGAAGTGGCGGAAGTGCTGGCGGTAGGCCCCGGCGGCATGGTGGACGGCAACGAAGTCGTCATGAACGTCAAGGTGGGCGACAAGGTCATCACCAGCAAGTACTCCGGCACTCAGGTGAAGCTGGAGGGCGAGGAGCTGACCATCGTCCGGGTGGGCGACATTCTGGCCATCGTCGAATAAGCTCTGGCATTCTTAAAATCAATCTGCTAAACAGCAGCGTTTGTTTCTATTGGAGGTAACGCATTATGTCTAAACTCATCAACTACGGCGAGGAAGCCCGCCGCGCACTCCAGTCCGGCGTGGACCAGCTGGCCAACACCGTCAAGATCACCATGGGCCCCAAGGGCCGCAACGTGGTGCTGG
>CAMNOL010000021.1 GCA_946546815.1 uncultured Oscillospiraceae bacterium | reverse complement strand
AAAGCAAAAAATCCTCAACTGCCCTCCGGACAGTTGAGGATTTGGCGCAGAAGAAGGGATTTGAACCCTTGAGACGCTATCAACGCCTACACGATTTCCAATCGTGCGCCTTCGACCACTCAGCCACTTCTGCAGAGGCTTCATTGTGCTCTTAACCAGCAACGGATATTATTTTAGCACAGATTCAGAAATTGTCAAGGGTTGTTTTCTCTTTTTTCACTGTTTTTTGAGTCATCCCCATGGAATGGGCGCAACACCGTGCTGCTCCAGAAACTGATTCACCTGACTGAACGGTCTGCTGCCAAAGAAGCCCCTGCTGGCAGAAAGCGGGCTGGGATGGTTGGACTGCAGCACCAGCCTTGGATACCGGGAACGTTCCGGATTGACCAGACCACCTTTGCTCTGCGCCTCCCGCCCCCACAGCACAAAGACGATGGGCTGTGGCTGTTCCTCCAACGTTTGAAGGAGTTTCGTAGTGAATTGCCCCCAGCCCCATTTTTTGTGACTGTTTGGCTTGCTGTCGTAGACGGTGAGCACGTTGTTCAGCAACAGTACCCCCTCCTCTGCCCAGGGGGTCAGAGTGCCGTGATCCGGAAGAGACAGTCCCAGGTCGCTTTCCAGCTCCTTGCCGATATTCCGCAAAGAGGGCGGGATTCTGGTGCCGGGCTGCACAGAGAAGGCCAGCCCATGGGCCTGCCCCGGCTGATGATAGGGGTCCTGTCCCACAATGACGCACTTGACCTGCTCCGGCGGCGTCAGTCTGAGCGCCGTGAACAAATCCTCTTTCGGAGGGTAAACAGGCGGGTCATTTTTTTCGTAGGCCTCCTCTACCCTGCTGAACAGCTCACGGCACCAGGGCTCCTGTGCGATCTCTTCTACGGCCGGCAGCCAGCCGCCCAGCGTTTCCTTTGTCAGCTCCATGTCATGCATCCTCTCTCAGCTGTGACGCGAGCTGCGGAAACAGCTCCACACTGCGCCGGAGAATACCAGTCATAAAGGCGATGGTGATTCCGTAGTTGGTAATCGGAACGCCCTGGTCCACGGCGCATTTCATGCGATAGCGAACCTCCCGCTCGTTGAGCATACAGCCGCCGCAGTGGATCACCAGCGCGTAAGAGGACAGATCCTCCGGGAAGTCACGGCCGGAAGACAGCTCAATGTCCAGCTGCTTGCCAGTGTAATTCCTCAGCCAGCGCGGGATTTTCACGCTGCCGATGTCGTTGCACTGGCGGTGGTGGGTACACCCTTCGGAGATGAGCACCCGGTCGCCGTCCTTCAAACCCGCGATGGCAGCGACTCCCTTTACCGCTTCGTCCAGCAGGCCCTTGTACCGTGCCATGAGGATGGAAAAAGAGGTCAGCGGAATGTCCTCGGGGACCTGGGCGGAGACCTGTCGAAAGGCCTGGGAATCTGTAATGACCAGCGCAGGACGAACCGGGGCAAGCCGCTCCAGCAGTCCGCTCAGCTCGGTATCCTTCACGCAGATCGCCGCTGCTCCAGCCTCCAGCAGGTCTCGGATCATCTGCTGCTGGGGCAGGATCAGCCTGCCCTTGGGGGCGGACTCATCAATGGGAATGACCAGCACCACCAGATCCCCGGGCTGAACCAGATCGGCGGCCAGATGGTGTTCCTGAGCCTGTACTTTGCCCAGTTTTGCAATTCTCTCCTTCAGCTCCCAGATGTGCGTTCCCTCTTTGGCGCTGATGTGAACCCCGTGCTCTGTTTCCTCCGGAACCGTGTCCAGCAGGTCGCATTTGTTCCACGCCACCAGATAGGGGATCTGCTTTTCCTGAAACAGTGCAATCAGTTCCCGGTCGCAGTCCTTCATGCCCTCAGAGGCATCCACCACCAGCACCGCCACATCAGTGCGGTTGAGTACCTGCCGGGTCCTGCGCACCCGCAGTTCTCCCAGTGCGCCCTCGTCGTCAAAGCCCGGTGTGTCGATGATGAGCACTGGGCCGATGGGAAGCAGCTCCATGGCTTTGCTCACCGGGTCTGTGGTGGTGCCCCGGGTATCGGACACCACAGCCAGCTCCTGACCGGTGACCGCGTTGACAACGCTAGACTTTCCCGCATTTCTGCGGCCGAAAAAGCCGATGTGCATCCGTTCCCCAGAGGGGGTTGCGTTCAGGCTCATGGTTGATTCCTCCCTTTTCATCGATCCTCAATGGAACAGCTCCATCAGGTTCTTCATCGTTTTCTGGTAGCACCGCCCGGAAAACGCCTCATGGGGCAGGTCGTGGAACTCCACGCCTTCCGGGCAGATCAAGCGGTAAATCGGATCAGCGACGACAATTTCTGCCCTTTGCAGCGCAGCTTCTGCCCCCTCCTCCCCTTCAATCACAAGGTCGCCGGGAGCCAGCAGCCCGTCGTGAAGCTCCAGCGGGCAGAGCACCTTGGCATTGCAGCGGTATTCCTGTGCAATCGCCGAGGCAAGGGAACCCATGGTCACCGGCTCCCCGATGAGGGTCACCGTTTTCCCGTCCGGAAACTGAGGACGGTCAATACAAGACACCTCGTTTTCTCCGGTTCCTGCTGCCCGTTCCAGAGCGGACATCAGTACATCGGTGAATGCACCGATGGGCGTTCCCACCACATAAGGGGTGCCAAATCGTTCCCGCAGCACCTTTGCCGCAGCTAGGCCCACCGAGGACACCACAAGGTTGACCTGAGCTGTCCCCGCCTGTGCAAGGGCATCCAGATCGTCCCCCATGGCCCAGCAGGAGCGGACGGTCCATCCCCCCTCTTCCAGAATACGGTGCAGGGAATCCACAGAGCCCTTTCCCGCAAAATCAAGAGGAGTTACGCCAAGCAGGTTGACGCTGCGGACCATTTTTTCCGAAGAGGGTAGTACAAACCGACGGGCAATTTCCGCCAGCGCCTCACCCGCTCCAATCACATAGTCGTGCATTCCGTTGGTGGGAATGAAAAATGTGGGAATCCCGGTTTCCGTTTCAATCAATCTGGCGATGCCCTCAAAATCGGTGCCGTTCATATAGGGAATGGGGGAACGCACCAGCGCAATGAACCGGGGACGCAGCTCCCGGGCTGCCGTCACAACATCGTGGATCAACTTGTCGTCGTTGCCCATAATGGCGTCAATCTGGGACAGACCGGAGATAAAAATCAGGCTGTCCTGATCGTACCAGCGGGTTTCATCGTGGGTGTTGTAGGTGGAGTTACAGCCGGAGGGGTCGTGAATGACCACCATGCCTCCCAGCTCGTACAGCGCGGAGCACACGCCGGACACATCCGCCGTGTAAATGGAAATGATTCGAAATGACCGTTTCATACGCAGCTCTCACACCCCAAGCCCTTTCTGGGCACCAGATCTTCCGTGTTCTTTTCCTCCAGAAACGCCTGCCGCATCAGCGCGCACAGACGGCAGATGCCGTCAAAGCCCCACAGTCCGGCGCCCTGAACCATGTTGACAAAATAAGGCGTGTTTTCAAACCAGGCGGCTTTCTGCCCCACAGCCAGCACCTTTTCTCCGCCGCCCCGGGGCAGCACCCGGGCCTTCACCTGAATGGTGGCCCTGAGCAGCAGCTCCGGCGCATTGTGCTGCAGCCAATGAAAGTCGTCCTTTTCCTCTCCGCTGATGGCATCCAGGTAGACTGCTTTTACACGGAACCCATGCTCCAGAAGCAGTCGTGCCAGCCCCAGCGGGCGGGGGTGAACCGTCCCATCAATGGCAATCGGCGCATCACCCACCAGCGTTTTTGTTTCCGCCAGCGCAGCTTCTGCGGCGGCAACGCCTGCTTCCGCGTCAAATGCTGGCAGATGCAGCGCATCGGAAAGCAGGTTCAGATGAGCAGAAATCTCTTCATATCCAAAGCACTGGGGCAGGTACAGGTGTGCCCTTCCCAGCCGTTTGGCGTTTTCAGCCGCTCCATACCGGGCCGCGGGATAGACGGAAAGGAATAGCTCCGCCTCGGCGAGGGCGAGAAAGTCTTCATAGGTGTCACACTCCGTGATCTGCCGAAGCTCGTAGCCATTCTCTCGCAGCAGCACCGCCAGATCCCCGGTTTGATCGATAGCAAAGTCGCTGCCCAGCAGGGTCACGGTTTTTTCCTTTGCCGGCCGGGGCCGCAGCAGCTGGTACATACTCCTGCGCAGCTTTTGGTCCGGTGTCAGCCCACCCTTTTGCATAATGGGGTCCATATAGCACTCGCAGAAGTCAATGTCGGGAAAGCGCCCCCTTAACTGCTCATAGATGTGAGGAATGTCACAGCCAAGAAAGTGATGCAGGCAGACGGTGAACAGCATGACCGCCCGGGGGTGCCGGGGCAGCTTTTCAATGACATCTGCAACCCCCTCTATGGTGATCTCCTCCACAGTGCCCTCCACCAAATCCTGCTCCTCCAGGATCACATAGGAAAAACGGTCAGAAGCGTTCATCTCCGCCGCGGTCAGAATGACGCCCCGCATACAGTTTGCCGCACAGACATAAATCTGCTGGGCCTCCGGCACCAGCATACCGATGTGGACAATGTTCCAGGTGCCGTGAACCGGGGCGTTGAATTCCAGCTCTGAGGCAAAGGGAGCGGGATAGGACGCCTGAGAGACGGGAATGACCGCACCTTCCGTTGTGACCGGCGTCTGAATCCGTTTCAGCATACTTTCACTTCCCCTTTGCAGATTCCCAGCATCGTCCTGGCCAGCGCCCGGTACTCCTCCGCCATAGGACTGTCTGGGAAGGCTTCCAGCAGTGTCTTTCCCTGTTCCTCGGCTTCCGCCACCAGTTCGGAGCGGTTCAGTGTTCCGATGATGGAGCTTTGGAAGTTTGCCGCCAGCTCCGCCGCTTTTTCCTCTTCATTTTTCACGTTCCGGCGGTTTAGAATAAAGCCGCCCAGAGCGGCATAGCCCCGCCCCTTGAAGTTCTCCACCGCCATGGCAATGTTGGCGGCGGCGTAAATCGCCATGTTTTCTCCGCTGGTGAGCACAAACACCTGATCGGCATAGCCGCTTCGCATGGGCATGGAGAAGCCGCCGCAGACCACGTCTCCCAGCACATCGTAGAGCACCACATCCGGCTGATAGACCTCATAGGCGCCCTTTTCCTCCAGCTTTTCCAGCGCGGCGATGATGCCTCTGCCAGCGCAGCCCATGCCGGGGGTGGGACCGCCGGCCTCTACGCACAGCACGCCCCTGTATCCCTTCCGGACCATGTCCTCCAGCGTAAAGTCGTTCTTTTTCTGCCGGATCAGGTCCAGAACCGTCGGCATTGGCACTCCCCCCCGGAGATACATGGTTGAATCCGCCTTGGGATCACAGCCGATCTGCATAACGGTCAGCCCCTGCTCCGCCAGGGCGGCGGCGATATTGGACACCGTTGTAGACTTGCCGATGCCGCCCTTTCCATACACCGCAATTTTAATCATGAGGGGTCCTCCACCTTGGTAATGACATTGGAATAGGCAGTTTTCGCACTTACTCCGCTCAGTCGGCCAATGCGCCCGGACAGGGTGCTGATCACATCCTGAGGGGCGTCAATGGCAACGCTGATGATGCTGATCCCCTTGGCCCGGTAGGGAATCCCCATCCGGCCGATGATGTACTCTCCCGCCTGACTGAGCAGCCGGTTCAGCTCCGCAGTGGAGGTCTCTTTTTCCACGATGATGGAAATGACAGCAACCCTTGTATCCATGTCCTTCTCCTTAATAACAATTCGCTTTCCATGGCCTGTCCACCTCAGCAAATGCGGGGCAGCAGCTCTCCCCCCGGCTGGGGCAGCAGGGTTTGGGCACCGATTTCCGTGGTCATGACCACCCGGCCGGGCTGCTCGTCGGTGATCTCGCCGATGATGGCGGCGTTGCCGGAATAGGGGCACTGACGAAGGGTTTTTACGATCTTCTCCGCCTCTTCCCGGGGGGCAACGATGACCAGACGGCCCTCGCAGGCCAGATACAGCGGCTCCAGGCCCAGCATTCCGCAAACGCCCTTTACCTCAGGGGCAACGGGAATGGCGGCGGAATCCAGCTTCACACCCACATTGCTTTGCCCGGCGATTTCATAGAGCACAGTGCCCACACCGCCCCGGGTTGCGTCCCGAATCACGTGGACCTGCTTTGTCGTATTCAGCACAGCGTTCACTGTGCCCCACAGGGGCGCGCAGTCACTGGTCACATCGGCCTCAATGCCGAACTCGTCCCGGGCCAGCAGAATGGTGCAGCCGTGGCGTCCCACGTCGCCGGTGACGATAATGGCGTCGCCGGGTCTGGCGTCAGCACCGGAGGTCTGAACTCCGTCCAGAATCTGTCCCACGCCGGTGGTGGTGATGAACACACCATCCACCTGCCCCTTTCCGGCGACTTTGGTGTCGCCGGAGACAATGCGGACGCCTGCCTCAGCGGCGGTTTTGGCCATAGCTGCAGCAATCTCCTCCAGCTTGTCCATGGGGAACCCTTCTTCAATGACAAAGGCACAGGACAGATACAAAGGCTGCGCGCCCATGCAGGCCAGATCGTTCACCGTGCCGCAGATGGACAGTTTTCCGATGTTGCCCCCGGGAAAAAACGCCGGAGACACAATGAAGCCGTCGGTGGTCATGGCAATTTTTCCTTTCGGGGCATCCAGCACCGCCGCGTCGTCTGCCGTCAGATACGGATTGTCAAAATGGGCCTTAAACACCCGGTCAATCAGCTCTGAGGTCTGCTTTCCGCCTGCGCCGTGGGCAAGGGTCACTGTATTGTTCATAGGTCGTTCCTCTTTTCGGTTTATGGATTGAATCAGTTTTTCAGTACGTTTTAGCTCTGTCAAAACTCATAGCGGCCATCCAGATACCCATCCAGAAATTGCTGGGCAAGGCTGGGCCGGCGGATGTTTTTCCGGGCGGCTTCAATGTCGAACCAGCTCCAGGAGTCGATTTCCCGGTTTGGATGTGGTTCCTCGCCGGCAACCGTAACCGTAAAATTCAGCATCAGCGTGTTGGAGGGGGCAAAGTAGTGGCTGTGGTTAAAACGGGTATCGGTGACCTCCAGCCCCATTTCTTCTTTGACCTCTCGAATGACGGCGTCCTCAGCGTCTTCGCCCTTGTTGACATAGCCCGCCACAAGGATGTAGTAGGGCTTGTCATACTGTTTGATCAGAATGATCTTGCTGCGCTGCTCGTTCATGACAATCATGCTCACCGCTGTGTTGAACACGGGGAAGCGGAACTGCTGGCAGCGGTCGCAATAGGGGATTTCCCCCTCCCCGTCCAGATGCTTTCTGTGCAGCTTTGTGCCGCATTCCATACAATAATTCATTGCCATGGCGGTGCTCACATTCCGTACTGGTAATATGCGGAGCAGGCGCCCTCATTGGACACCATGCAGGCGCCCACCGGGTGCAACGGGGTGCAGACCGTTCCAAACAGCGGGCAGTCTGTGGATTTGCACTTGCCCTGCAGCACTTCGCCGCAGCGGCAGGCAGGGTTTGCCCGGCCGGTGATCGGGGGAATATCAAACTTTTTCCGGGCGTCAAAGGCGGAAAATTCCTCCCGCAGGCGCATACCGGACTGGGGAATCACGCCCAGTCCCCGCCATTCCGTGTCGCAGGGCTCCATGAACCGCGTGACCAGCTTCTGGGCTTCGGGGCTGCCTTCGTGAGTGACGACTCTGGGATAGCAGTTCACAAAGAAGGGCTTTCCCTCCTGGGCCTTCACCACCGCCACTGCGAGGGCGGTCATCAGCTCTTTGGCGGTGAAGCCGGTCACCACACCGCTGATTCCCTCTTCCACAAGGGACTCCACCAGCGCTGTGCCGGTGATGGCGTTCACATGGCCGGGGTACAGATACACGTCCACACTGTCCTTCAGTGCGTGATAGGCGCTGGGCATGGTCTTGTTGGCGGTCAGCAGGGAAAAGTTCTCAAGCCCCTGCTCTTTTGCCTGTTCCACCGCCAGACAGCTGGCAGGCGTGGTGGTCTCAAAGCCCACAGAGAGAAATACCACCTGCTGTTCTGGATGCTCTTTGGCATAGGTCACCGCGTCCAGCGGAGAATAGACCACCTGCACCTTCGCCCCCTGCGCTCTCGCTCCGGCCAGACTGGACTGGGTGCCGGGCACCCGGACCAGATCGCCGAAGGTGCACACAGTGACGTTCTTCTCCAGCGCCAGGTAAATGGCCTCATCAATAAAGCCCACCGGGGTGACGCACACCGGACAGCCCGGTCCGGAGATCAGCTCGATGTTCTCCGGCAGCAGCTTGCGGACACCCTGCCGGAAGATCTCGTGGGTATGGGTTCCGCAGACCTCCATAATGCGCAGCTTCGGCCCGTTGTAGGCGGTGAGGATTTCCTTCGCTGTTCTCTTTGTCGCCATCACAGCAGCTCCTCCATCAGCGCATCGGTTTCGGTTTCGTCTTCATCGGTGATTTTTGCAATGGCGATGCCGGCGTGGACCATGACATAATCCCCCGGCTCAAGATCCTCCAACAGCTGAACCGACACGGAGCGTTTTGCCCCGGACGCGTCCACCAGTGCGGTGCCGTCGCTGATTTTTACTACCTTAGCAGATAATCCAACACACATCTCCGTTTTCTCCTTTGTATAAGCAGGATTTTGTTCAGTAATCCTGATTGTGATACATTCCGTACGCCGCCTGTCCCAGCGCAATGCCTCCGTCGTTGGGGGGGACAAGGCTGTGGGTCAGCACCCGGAACTCCAGTTTTCTCAGACGTTCCACCGTCAGGCGCAACAGCAGCAGATTCTGATAGCATCCGCCGGACAGGGCGACAAGATTCCGACCCGATTCCTCCCGGATGCGCCGGCAGGCAGAGACGACTTGCTCCGTCAGTCCCAAATGAAAGAGGTATGCCAGCTTCTCCGGGGACTCCCCCTTCAGGCGCAGCTCCAGGAGCTGTCTGACCAGCTCGTCTGTGGGCAGAATCAGCCGCCCGGACTCCTCTCGAAGGGGTTGTATCTCTGGCAGGCCATACGGCTGC
Source organism: uncultured Oscillospiraceae bacterium (assembly GCA_946546815.1). Taxonomy (GTDB): domain Bacteria; phylum Bacillota; class Clostridia; order Oscillospirales; family Oscillospiraceae; genus Onthomonas. The sequence goes on along the minus strand of CAMNOL010000021.1, from coordinate 11,530 downwards.
TTGCTCTGCTCGGACCGCTCCGCTGCAAATTGCAGCGCCGTTGCGGCCTCTCCCTCAAATGTGGAGGCAGTTCGCACCCCCAGCAGCGCGCTGACGCCGTCAAACAGACGGCCTGCGCTGGTGGAGAGAACCGCGTTAAGCTTCCGGTCATGCATCATCAGCTGCACCCTGCAGGTTTGCTCGTCGCACAGCCCCAGCTGCCGGACGATCTCCGCAGCGGCCCCACGGTCTCCGGTCAGACTGTAAATCAGCGACACCGCAATACGCCAGCCCTCCCGGGCGGAGGCGTCTCCGCCGATCTGCAGGAAGGGAGCGATGCTGGCTGTGCGTTCAAAGCCGTTATAATCCGCCAGCAGCACTTCTCCGCCCCAGATGGTGCCGTCGCTGCCGTAGCCGGTTCCATCGAAGGAAACGCCGATCACCGGCTGCTGACAGTCGTTTTCCGCCATACAGGAGAGAACGTGGGCGTAGTGATGCTGGACGGGTATCACCGGCAACTCCAGTTCCTGCGCCACAAGGGTGGAGTTGTACCGGGGATGCAGATCACAGACCACTGCCTCCGGTTCCACCTCCAGCAGCGTTTCAAAGCGATGAACCGTCTCTTTGAGGGCCTCCACCGTTCGAAGGTCCGCCAGATCCCCCACATAGGGGGACAGATAAAACAGATCATTCACCGCCACACAGAAGGTGTTTTTCAGCTCGCCGCCGATGGCGAGGACTTTCTTTTTTCTGCCGTTGGAGGTCAGCACCGGCAGCGGCGCATACCCCCGGGAACGGCGAATCATATAGGGCGCTCCCTCAAAGAAATCCATCACCGAGTCATCCGCCCGGATCCGAATCTTCCGGTTGTGGGAGAGCATACAGTCGCACAGGTGAGACAGCTCCTGTACTGCACCCTCGTCGTCCCGGCAGATGGGCGCACCGGAGATGTTGCCGCTGGTCATCACCAGCGCATCCGGCATGGTCAGGTCGTCGTCATAGTCAAACAGCAGCAGCTGGACCGGCGCATAGGGCAGCATCACGCCCACCTTGGGGTTGTCTGGCGCAATCGAGGGGCAGAGAGTGCTCTCCGGCCTGCGCTCCAGCAGCAGAATGGGCTTCTGGTGCCCGGTGAGGATTTCCTCCCGTTTTTCATCGATGATGCAGTTCTGCTTCACAGTATCCAGGTCCCGCATCATCACCGCAAAGGGCTTCATGGGGCGGCGTTTGCGCCGGCGCAGAAGCTCCACCGCCGCCTCATTGGTGGCGTCACAGCACAGGTGAAAGCCGCCGATGCCTTTTACCGCCACGATGCCGCCGCTGAGGATGGTCTGCCGGGCAAAGGTGATTGCCGCCCGGCCCCGCTCTTCTCTTCCGATGAGGTAGACCTCCGGTCCGCAGTCGTTGCAGCAGACCGGCTGGGCATCATAGCGCCGGGTGGCCGGGTCGTAGTACTCTGAGGCGCACTCCGGGCACATGAGGAACTCCTTCATACTGGTGCGCTCCCGGTCGTAGGGCAGCGCGTCCAGAATGGTCAGCCGCGGGCCGCAGCAGGTGCAGTTGATAAAGGGGTGCAGATAGCGGCGGTTGTGTGGATCGTACAGCTCTGCCTTGCACTCCTCACAGATGGCGATATCCGGGGAAATAAAGATTTCCCCCTTGGTCTTTTCGCTCTCAATAATGGCAAATTCTGAAAAATCCGGCGGGTTTTCCGCGGCCTTGACGTCCAGCTTCAGGATGGCTGCCCGCTTGGGGGGCTGATGCTCCAGCAGCGTCAGAAACTGCTGGACCTGTGCTTCCGTTCCCTGGGCGAAAATCTCCACATAGGGGCCTTTGTTGCACACGCTTCCCCGTATGCCGGAGGTCATGGCGTGGCGGCTCACCGTGGGGCGAAACCCCACTCCCTGCACAATGCCATACACCCGGATGCGCCGGGTCACGATTTCATTGCTCATCGTGCCGCCAGCCTTCCCGACACGGCGAATTCCGGCGCGTCAATGCGGACACCGGTGAACCCATTGGTCATGGGCCAAAGCGTCGGATCTCCGATAATGACGTCAAATCCCCCGTTTTTCACCAGCGCTTCAAACTGGTCCTCCTCTGTCAGGCGGAGGTCGCCGGGCTGTGCCAGCTCCCCTTTTTTCATGAACCAGGTGGCCGCAGTGATTTCCCCGGCACCTCGTTTTTGCAAGGCGTGGCGGAGAGAGTTGGCGCTCACCTGCTGCTGTACCACCAGAATCTTCTTTCCGCTGTAGTCGATCTCCGGCAGCATCGCTTCCGCCAGCGGATTGCGCACCTCATAAGGCGTTCCGAATCGTTTCTCCAGAAGTTGAGCCGTTTTCAATCCCGAGGGGGCAACCACCAGGTTTTTCTCCGCAGACGCAGCAGCCTTCACCGCTTCCAATCCGGCGCCCATGCCGTAGCAGCAAACCTGCTCAAAGCCCTCCCCTTTCAGCAGCCGTTCCAGCTTTTCTCCGGCGTGCAGGTCGCTCAGATCCAGAGGGTTGACCCCCAGCACGCCGATTTTGCCGGGGATAACCGGCTGGTCTTCTCGGGCAAAGGTCTGGAACAGCTCCAGATACGCCTTTTCCGCGCCCTCGTCACACAGAGACATACCGGTGCTGTCCACCGTGAGAACGGGAAGATCTGTTTTCTTCTCCGCCATTCGTTTCAGCGCCCGGTAATCGGTGGCGATGACCGAGGGCACAGGTGTTCCGATGATTGCTGCAAATGCTGCCTCCAGCTTCCCTGCGGCGCTGGTCAGCTTTTCCACCAGTTTGTCGTCCCGGCCCAGAATTGCGTCCATATCCCGCAGTCCCGCGCTGAACACCGCGCTTTTATGGGAAAACCAGCGGGGTTCGTCAAAGCCGCAGACGTTTCCCGCGCAGCCGCCGGCATCACAGATGACGATGATGCCGCCCAGCTCATAGAGCACCGACACCGCTCCGGACTGGTCCGGAGCAAAGGGAGTCAGGTATTTTCTCAGGCCCTTCACTGTAAGTCCTCCTTCGTCAGAGTCTCATCCAACGCAGCAAACAGGCGGCGCACCCCGGCATAGCCAAAGGGCTGACGATCCTGATTCCACTGCAGGTTGGGACAGTTCGGATGATAGTAGCCGGCGTCTTTTCCGATGGTCACGTCGGCATGGGCCTCGCTGCAGTCGTAGTAAAGCATGGTTGGCTCCAGATTGGAAAACACTCTGGTGTCCGGGCTGAGCTGGGCAAGCCGGTTCAGGTACACAAAGTTCTCCCCGCTCAGCGTGCCATACACTTCGGAAACCCGGAACCCATACCGCACCAGCGCAAGGGAAAGCTCGAAGGGGTCAGCGTTCATGCACTCGCCCACCGCAAAGGTCAGTCCGGGATGTTTCTGCTGGAATTCATGAACCGTTTCCTCCGCCTGTGCCAAAAATGCACTGTCGTCAAAGTTCACGCCCAGTGCCGCTGCAAGGGCCTGATACTGTCTGTGAATGCGGTCTATCTGATACAGGCGGGTCAGCTCAATGGAGGGAATTTTCAGCCGCTTTTCAAAATCCTGGGCGGCGTACCGCGCCTCCGGGTGAAGCACCAGGTTGAAATTGGCCTCCGCCATGGTGAGGTACTCCTCATAATCCCTGCACCGGGAGATCTCGTGGATGGTTTTGACCCCGATCTGGTGCAGCAGGTCGTACAGCTCGCAGTCATCCACCAGCGGAGCAAAATGCCCCAGCAGGTTCACCACGTTTCCCTTTTTCTTTCTCGGCTCCAGCAGCGAGTACAGAGACTGCCGCACATGGACCATGGGAGGCTTGCGGCCCTCCCGGGTCAGGGCGTACATGTAGCAGGGGCGCACAGGGAGGTTCACACGCTCCTCTGCCCGACGGCACACCCGCTCCATATCCGTTCCCAGCAGCGCGTCTACACAGGTAATACAGATCATCACCACAGAGGGGCGAGTGTCCAGGCTGGAGCAGACCTCTTCCACAGCCTGTGGAATTTTTTTCAGGTGACGGCCGGTGACGACATCCGTTTCATCCATCATCAGGTAGAAAAACCGGTGGTCGTACTCCGGCAGATTGGAGATCAGGGAGGTGTTGCGCCCGCAGCATCCCGGGGCCACAATGAGCATGACGGAATCGGGAATGGCCAGCCCCGCCCGCTTGACGCCGAATCCCTCCGCTCCGGGGGAATTGAAGGCCAGCGTCGCCGGAGAGCTGTAGATCAGGTGGGTGGAGGAAATCAGCTCCTCCGGGATGCCGTCCCTTCCCCGCTCTGCCAGCTCTCTGGCGGTGTAACAGATTGCGTCTCTCATGCCTGTCCCTCCGAGGCCAGCAGCAGTCTGGCCAGGTCAAAAAACCGCTGGCTGATGGGCAGGGATGGATCCCCCTCAATGACGGTCTTGCCCTGATCCTCAAAGCGGATGATGTCATTGCTGCGTGGAATCTCTCCGACGATCTTCAGTCCGGCGTTGTCCGCAAATGCCTGGACCTTCTCCCGCTCGTTTTCCACGTTGCGGTGGTTCAGCACAATTCCAAACACCTTGGCGTAGCTTCGATCCTCAAAATTTTTTACCGCGCTGTTGATGTTGTTGGCGGCGTACAGCGCCATTTTCTCGCCGGAGGTGACGATCAGCACCTTTTCCGCATAGCCCTCACGAATGGGAGCGGCAAAGCCGCCGCACACCACATCCCCCAACACGTCGTAAAGTACAACATCGGGCTTCCAGGTCTCAAAAAGCTCCAGATCCTCCAGCAGGTGGAAGGTGGCAATGATGCCCCGGCCGGCGCAGCCCAGCCCGGGGGTGGGGCCGCCTGTCTCAATGCACAGCACACCGCCAAATCCAACCTTGGAGATCTCCTCCAGCGTCTCCGGGTCCTCGTCCATCTCCCGCATATAGTTCATGACCGGCTTCAGCGGCTCCCCGCCCAGCAGATTGATGGTGGAATCCGCTTTGGGGTCACAGCCGATCTGGATGACCCGCTTGCCCAGGGAGGCAAATGCCGCCGCCAGGTTTCCGGTGATGGTGGACTTGCCGATGCCGCCCTTGCCGTAAATCGCAATTTTCAGCATTTCTTTCTCCTCAAAATAAAAAACTCCTTCACTTCTGACAGTGAAAGAGCAAAAAATCCCATGAAACGGTCTGTTTCCTCATTGGCTCAACACTATTCCGGTTCGGCACCAGCGCCTTACTGTCAGAGTGCAATTCGATTGCAGCTGCTTTCGGATGGAGTGATCGCTCCGTCAGCTTTTTTCTAAATGATTCTATCATATAAAGGCTTATCCGTCAACGGTAAAAGAAAACAGCCGTTCCGGCAAAGCACCGGAACGGCTGAAACAATGAGTGTTACAGGGTGACCAGCTGTACGCCGTTTTCATCGGCGCTGGCCTGAATTTGTGTGATGGGAGTCTGATAGCTGTCGATGATGCGGAACGCGATCACATCCTCCAGCTCTTTCTGGATCAGGCGGCGCAGATTTCTGGCACCAAAGGTGGTGGAATAGGACTTGTGGGTCAGATAGTCCACCAGACTGTCATCCCAGCTGAAGGCCACATCCTTCTCCGCCAGCGCGTCCTTCAGCTCGTTGAGCATGATGGCGGTGATCCCCTTGAAGTCGTCCTCGGTCAGGCTGTTGAAGTGAATGATTTCATCCACACGGTTCAGGAACTCCGGCCGAAGGAAGGACTGCAGCGCCTTCATGGTGCGCTCCTCGTCCTGCTCGTTCAGGCTCTTGCCGAAGCCCACAATGGCTTCTTTGATGCTGCTGCCCGCATTAGAGGTCATGACGATGACGCTGTGTTCAAAATTCACGGTGCGCCCTTGGGCATCGGTGATGCGTCCGTCGTCCAGAATCTGCAGCAGCACATTCAGCACGTCGGGATGGGCTTTTTCGATCTCGTCAAACAGAATCACGCAGTAGGGCTTGCGACGCACCTTTTCCGTCAGCTGACCGCCCTCATCATAGCCCACATAGCCGGGAGGAGAACCGAGGATACGGGAGACCGCAAATTTCTCCATGTACTCGGACATATCCAGGCGAATCAGAGCGTCCGGAGTGTCGAACAGGTCGGCAGAGAGCTGCTTCACCAGCTCGGTTTTACCCACACCGGTGGGACCCACGAAGATGAAGGACACCGGCTTGTGCTTGGGGGAAATGCCCACACGGCTGCGGCGAATGGCTCGGGTCACCGCATCCACAGCCTTGTCCTGGCCGATGATATGCTGCTTCAGCCGGGTATCCAGCTGGGACAGCCGGGAGAACTCGGCCTCTTCAATCCGGCTGGCGGGAATGCCTGTCCACAGCTCAATGACGTGGGCCAGATGCTCCACAGTAAGCTCCGGATAGGCAACGGCGTCCAGCTCTTTCAGCTGCTGGTCCACCCGCATGATTTTGCTCTGAACCATCGCCCGCCGCTCAAAAGATTCCGTGTCGGACTTGGCCTGGATCTCCTGCCGCTGCTGATCCAGCTGCTGAATCTGCTTGCGGACCTTCTCCATCTGCTCCCCGTTCTGAGCCAGACGCTGGTCCCGCTCCTCCTCGGACAGGGAATAATTGTTGCGAATGGTCTGACGGGACTGGTTCAGCGTCGCCAGCTCCTGACGGCAGCGGGATTTTTTCTTTTCGTTGGCAGTGAGCTCCTGGGTCTTTTTGTTGGAGAAGTCGTCAGACTGGCTGGAAATCAGCTCCAGCTCCTTCTCCAGATCCGCTTTGTCCTTCTCCAGCGCCGCCTTTTGGATCAGCGCCTGGTTGTGCAGGTTCACATCAGAGCAGGCTTCGTCCAGAAGGTCAATGGCCTTGTCGGGCAGATACCGGTCCGTGATATAGCGCTCGGAAAGCAGCACTGCCTCCCGGGCCACCCCGTCGGGAATGGTCACCTGGTGGAACTGCTCGTAGTAATGGGCAATGCCCCGAATGACCTTGACCGAATCCTCAATGGAAGGCTCCACAACCGTCACCGGCTGGAACCGGCGCTCCAGCGCAGTGTCCTTTTCAATGAACTTGCGGTACTCGTTAAAGGTGGTGGTGCCGATGACCTGGATCTCGCCCCGGGACAGGGCGGGCTTGAGGATATTGGCCGCGTTCATGGCGCCGCCCTCGGCATCGCCGGCGCCGACAATGTTGTGGATCTCGTCGATCATCAGAATGACGTTGCCCACCTTTTTGACCTCTTCAATCAGGCCCTTCATGCGGCTTTCGAACTGTCCGCGGAACTGGGTGCCTGCCACCAGGGCGGTCAGGTCCATCAGATAGACTTCCTTGTCCCGAAGCTTATAAGGAACCGTTCCGTTGGCAATGCGCTGAGCCAGCCCCTCCGCAATAGCGGTCTTGCCCACTCCGGGCTCGCCGATCAGGCAGGGGTTATTCTTCTGGCGGCGGTTCAGAATCTGAACCACCCGGGCGATTTCCTCCTCCCGGCCGATGACGCTGTCCAGCTTGCCTTCTCTGGCCTTTCCGGTCAGATTCACGCAGTAGTTATCCAGGTATTTCAGCTTCTGAGGACGGGTGCCGCCCTTAGTCCCCCCGCCATTGCTGCCCTTCTCGCCGGATTGCCTGGGATTGTTCTGCTCCTCAGGCTGGCGGGAGCCGGGATTGTTGCTGAACAGCCGGTTCAAAAAGGGGAAGGTGGCCGTCTGCCCATCATCGTTGTCGCTGTCCTCGCCGGCACCGTCCTGCTGGAACATCTCTTCCATGTTCTCCAGCGCTTCCGGCCCCCCAAAGGCAGACATCATTTCGTTGGTAATGCTGTCCAGGTCGTCCTTGGAAATGCCCATGCGCTGGATGATGTCGTCCACCGGCTTGATGCCCAGCTCACTGGCACACTTCAGGCACAGGCCCTCATTTTTGCTCTCATTGTTTTCCAATCTGGTGATAAACACCACCGCCACATTTTTGTGGCACTTTGAACACAGAGTTGGCTGCATATACGTCTCCTTCTGTACTATACAGGAAAAACAGAAATCTGTTGTCTGTTCTGTCGAAATTACATAAAAAGTCTGCTCAGGACTGCTTCTGCATATGTATGCGCCTGCGCACTTCAAAAGAATAGCATAAAATTGTGAACAAATCTAGATACCGAAATAGATTTTCGGTTTTTTTGAAAACGCCCGCAAAAGCCGGTGCGCCCGCCGATTCCGGCGGGCGCATGAATCCAGGCTACAGGGAGATGCCCAGTACTTTCGTTGCCTGTCCCAACAGGAAGCTGCTGTGCAGCTGATCAGCAGTGATCACACCGAACCGGGTGAGGATGGACAGCACGACAGCCAGAATGACCACGCCTTTCAGCAGCCCAAGCAATGCTCCCATCAGCTGATTGAACTTTTTGATGGGCGGAAAGCGATCCAGCAAGCTCAGATAGCTGCAGGCGTATAGCCAGATCACCTGAATCAGCAGAAACGCAATCACAAACACCGCCGGCTTGAGGATGACTGCCTGAATGGTGCCCAAAAGCACCGGTGCTGCCCCGCTGCTCAGCGCATCCGAGCCAACAGGAAGATATTGCGCCAACTGCTCCTGCAGCGTCGTCGCCATCAGCGGCTCAAGGGCCTCCGTCAGCGCCTGTGTCAGCGTCCCGGAACAGATCGTCGCACCGATGACAGACAGAAGCACACCGACTACCCCTGCGGCAGTCCGTGCAAATCCTCGCCGGCCTCCCACGATCACAGAAACCACCAGAAATGCCAGAATCAAGTAGTCAATCAATGTCAGTTTTTCCATCATCGCCCCTCTCTTTCTGTCTCTCAGCCGGGGATGAACAGTCTCGCCTTTTCGGTTCCAATCAGCAGCACTGAGCCGTCGTCCCGCATAATGGCCCGACGGGTGTCGGTGTTTGCAATGGAAGCGTATTCCTGCAGATCATCCTTGTAGATGACCAGAGAATTGGTGGTGAGCACCGCCACATACTTGCCTGCAGCAGACACGGAGAGAACCTCCTCGCTGATGCTGCGGGATACGCTCTGTTCTCCGTCCTCACCGATGATACGAAGCTCTCCGGCGCTGCCAGACTTGTACTTGCTCAGATACTCTACGGCAAAACCGCTGCCGTCCAGAGAACACCGCACCAGATATTTGTTGCTTTCGGACCAGCTGTTGATGATGTTTCCGTCTCTGTCCAGCACGGTCACGCCGGATTCCCGCTGAGTCCAGATCCGGGCGCCCCTCCAGCGCAGGTCGATCACCAGGCTCTCTCCCAGGCGGCTGGTGTCCTTTTTCGTCGCATCACTGACGTTGTACATCACCAGATCCGTTTCGAAGGAGGAGTCGCTCTGGTAAATCTCCACCAGCGCCACGGAGCGGTTGTCCGGGGAAACCACCGCATCCGTCACAAAATTCGTCGACTCGTTGATGCCGATGCGGGGGTTGTGCTGGTCATCGTAGACGGTGACGGTGGCCTTGTGGCCGGCGGTCTGCTCCACCAGCGCCAGGTAACCGGATTCGTTCACCCGGGCAGAGAGGATCTGGCAGGTGTCCTGAGCCGTGTACTCAAAGGAAACGTCAGAGTTGTGAATCACATAAAGGGATTTGCCGCCCACGTCATAGACAACAGCATATCCTCCCTCCACATGGATGACCGGGTTGTTCATGGTGATCTGCTGGTTGACAACCTCCTTTCCACTGCTGGAAAAGAGCTGCAGCGTGCGGTTGGAGCACACCACGACACCGCCGTCCAGCGTGGAAAAGCTGCATTTGCTGTCCCCCGGCACATTGAATTCTTCCGTCTGACCGCTCTCGTCCTTATTGAGGGAGCCGTAGGTCACCCAGCGTTTCACTCCGTCCAGGTTCAATCGGTCCCGGTTGATGATGGCCAGGGCCGCCAGCACAATCATACCGATGGTGATCAGAAAGATCACGATCTCTTTGGTTGCGTTTGCCAGCAGTCTGCCCAGGGACGCAGGCTGTTTTTTCGGTTTTCTCTCCATATTCATTCCTCCGGATCCGTATCCAGTCCAACGGGCTCCCGATACCACAGTTTTGTCATGTACAGTCCGCCGGGGGGCACCGTGGGCCCGGCCTCCGTGCGGATGCCCCGCTCCAGAATCCCGTCGATGTCCTCCGGCGCAAATTTGCCTTCGGCAGCGTAAAGCACGGTTCCGGTCATCACGCGAACCTGATTGTACAGAAAACCGTCTGCGCAGACCTTCAGCTCGATGAGGTCGCCGGTGCGCTGCACCGTGAAATAGTGGCAGGTGCGGACGGTGGTCTTTGTCGGCGTTCCCACATCCCGCATGGCTTTGAAATCGTGAGTCCCCCCCAGCCGCTCTGCCGCCCGGGCCATGACTGTCTCATCCAGGTGCTTGGGGTAAAAGTACGCTCTGTTCACATAAAACGCGTTGCGGATACGGGAGTTGTACACCCGATAGGTGTACTCCTTCTTGATGCAGGAGCCAATGGCGTTGAAGCTCTCCGACACCTGCCGGGCGGATACCACCACAATATCCGGGGGAAGCAGGGCGTTCACCGCCAGCGGCAATCGGTCCAGCGGGATATTGCACTCGGCCTTGAAGTTGGAAATGTAGGTCTCCGCGTGGACACCGGCATCGGTGCGGCCTGCTCCGACGCAGCGGATGGGCTGCTTCAGCAGCCTGGACAGGGTTTTCTGCAGCACCTCCTGGACGGTGATCGCATTCTTCTGGATCTGCCATCCGTGGTAGTTTGTGCCGACATACATGAGTTTTAAGGCAATATTCATCACATTATCATTATGTAAGGTTAATTTGGTTTACAGGTCGAAACGCCGTCCCGCCACGATTATCAGGAGGACCAGTACCGCAAACAGAGCCAGCACAGCATAATCCCGGCTGGTGTAGTGCAGCTGGTGCAGCCGTGTGCGCCCCTCTCCGCCGTGATAGCAGCGGCACTCCATGGCTGTGGCAAGCTCATCCGCCCGGCGGAAGGCCGACACAAACAGCGGCACCATCAGCGGCACCATGGCCTTGGCTTTCTCGATGACAGAGCCGGTCTCAAAGTCGGCTCCCCTGGCTTTCTGGGCAGACATGATCTTGTCCGTCTCCTCGATCAGCGTGGGGATAAAGCGCAGCGCAATGCTCATCATCATGGCCAGATCGTGCACCGGGACCTTGATGACCTTCAGCGGATTCATCAGCTGCTCCATACCGTCCGTCAGCGCAATGGGCGACGTGGTATAGGTCAGCAGAAAAGTTCCGGAGATCAGCATCAAGATACGGGCAATCATCAGAAACGCCTTTTTCAGGCCTCCGGTGGTGATATGGACAAAGCCGATTGCCACCAGTTCGGTTCCACCGGTGGTATACAGCAGGTTCAACAGGCCGGTGAACACCAGAATCACTACCACCGGCTTCATGCCCCGGACCAGCGATTTCACGCTGATACGGGAAACTGCAACGGAAAGGGCCAGCACGAAAAAGACGATGCCGTAGGTCAGAAATCCGTTGGCCGAAAACAGCGCAATGATATACAGAACCACGCAGATGAGCTTGGTTCGCGGATCCAGCTTGTGAACCAGGGAATCGCCAGGGAAAAACTGACCCAGTGTGATATCTTTCAGCATAATCAGTCCCTCCTCTGGCACATTTTCAGAATGGCTTCCTTTGCTTC
>CAMNOL010000020.1 GCA_946546815.1 uncultured Oscillospiraceae bacterium | reverse complement strand
TCGGCGGTGTCGGACAGGTAGTTGGGCTCGATGTCCTCCACACGGCCTGCGTCCACCGCGCCGGCGATGGCCGGGTCAATGGGCAGCTGGGCCAGCACCGGGGTGTGGAACTCCTGAGCCACCTCTGCGATGTGGCTCTCGCCGAAAATGCGGTGGCGCATACCGCAGTCCGGGCACTGGAAGTAGCTGTAGTTCTCGATGAGGCCCAGCACGGGGATGTTCATCAGAGAAGCCATGTTCAGCGCCTTGGCCACAATCATGGACACCAGATCCTGGGGAGAGGTGACCACCACAATGCCGTCCACCGGCAGGGACTGGAACACGGTCAGCGGCACGTCGCCGGTTCCGGGAGGCATATCCACAAACAGATAGTCGATCTCGTCCCAGTACACATCGGTCCAGAACTGCTTGACTACGCCGGCGATGACCGGGCCGCGCCACACCACGGGGGCGGTCTCTTCCTCCGTCAGCAGGTTCAGGGACATGATCTTCACGCCGCTCTTGCTGACGGCGGGGAGGATGCCTTCTGAACGGCCGGTGGCAAGGCGATGGATGCCGAAGCTTTTGGGGATGGAGGGGCCGGTGATGTCCGCGTCCAGCACGCCCACCTTGTAGCCCAGCTTGGCGGTGGCCACAGCCAGAGAGGCGGTGACAAAGCTCTTGCCCACGCCGCCCTTGCCGCTCATGACGGCGATGACGTGCTTCACCTTGGAATACTGGTTGACGGGCTCCTTCTGGATGGCAGATCCCTGGCTGCGGGAGGAGCAATTTGCCCCGCAGGTGGAACAATCATGGGTGCATTCTTCAGCCATAGTTTTCGATGTCTCCTTTTTCGTAATTCAGACAATATCATACAACAGGCGCGGCCCATTGGCAAGGGGAAAACTTGCCCGCTCACCTGTGGGCCTACGCCGGGGTCTGGCGGGGGATCAGTGGGCGTCGTAGCTTCCGCCGCCGATGAATTCCCGCAGCAGGCTTCCCTTGGGCACCAGCTCCGGGTCAATGGGCTGGAAGAGATGGAAGGCTTCGATCATGTTCAGCATATCCTTCCGGCGGATGTTTTCCTGGGGGAGGGCGTCGAAGAGGGGCTTGGCGTAGTGGGTCATCACGTTGACCTCATAGGGCAGGGCGGAGTCAAAAACCAGGTTCGCCCGGCTCCTGAAGGGGGAGATATACAGCTTCTCCCCCCGGCGCACGTTGTCCCACATGGCAAAGGTGTTGAGCACCTCGGTGCCCCGGAAGTTCATGTCCCGGACGCTGCGGCGGGTGAGGCGCATCCAGGTGGCCTTAAAGACCACTTCTCCGTGGTGCACCACGTTGGAGCGGGCGGAGAGGTAGATTTTGAAGGCCTCCGGGTGACGGCCGCCGATCTCGTCGTTCAGCGCGTGGATGCCCTCGTAAATGGCCACCTCATCGGGGCCGATGTGCAGCGGCGTACAGCGGCTGGTGTCCCGCATCTGGTGCACAAAGTCGAACTTGGGCACCAGGACGGTCTCCCCCCGGCTCAGCGCCAAAAAGTGCTCGTGGAGCAGCTCCATGTCCATGCACAGCGGGGATTCCAGGTCGTACTCCCCGGTTTTGGTCCGGGGCGAGTGGTCCTTGTCCCGGCTGGCGAAGTAGTCGTCCATGGAAACGGTGTGGGTGTGGATGCCCTTTTTCAGCAGCGCCTCCCGCAGCTTCAGGGAGGAAGTGGTCTTGCCGGAACCGGAGGGGCCTGCCAGCAGCACGATGGGGCTGCGCGAGCGGTTGGCAATGATCTGGTCGGCGGCTTTTTCCACCCGCAGGTCGAATTTGTGGTCGGACAGCTCCATGAACTCCCTGGGATGTTGGGCCATCATGTTGATCTCTTCCAGTTGAAATGCCATAAAACTACCTCGCTTTCGGTGGGCTGAGCACAGGTTCAGCGGAGAAGCAGGCTGCGCTGGAACTCCACCAGCGGCTCCTTCTCCTGACAGAGTTGCCCGATGCGTTCGATATATTCCTTGGGGTATTTGGGGTTGGTGATCCGGACGATTTTTCCGGTGGAGGGGTCGGTGAGCTTGGTGGAGCCGCCAGCGCCCAGCGCCAGAATGGTGTGCAGCTCCTCCATGATGCAGATGTTGTACAGCCCCTCGAAGCCCGGCTTGCACCAGCCGATGTTTTCCAGCGCGCCGGTCATGTACTTCTGACGGTACAGGTAGTAGGGGATCTGTCCCGCCTGCCACAGGGTGGGCCAGGCGTAATCCAGCATGGCGGCGGTCTCCTCGCCGGTGGGCAGGCCCTGCCGCTCCAGAATGAGCCGGGAGCCTTTTTTCAGCGCCAGGGTGTGGACGGTGATGTTCTCCGGGTCCAGGTCCAGCACCGTGTCCAGGGTGTACCGGAAGCCGGAGACGGTGTCCTTGGGCAGTCCGGCGATCAGGTCCATGTTCACCGCCGGGATGCCCGCGTCCCGGACAATCTGGTAGGCGCTGAGGATGTCCGCTGCGGTGTGGGCACGCCCCATGGCCCGGAGCACCTCGTCCTCCATGGACTGGGGATTCACCGACACCCGGTGGACCCCCTGTTCCTTCAGCACCGCCATTTTTTCCGCGGTGATGGTGTCCGGCCGGCCGGCCTCCACGGTGAATTCCGTCAGCCGGGACAGGTCAAAGGCGCTGCGGACGTGGGTCAGCAGCCCGTCCATCTGCTCCGCGGACAGGGTGGTGGGGGTGCCGCCGCCCATATAAATGGTGCGCAGCCTGACCCCCGCCCGGTCCAGCAGAGCGGCGGCGCAGTCGATTTCCCGGTGCAGCGCCTCCAAAAAGGGCTCCACCAGCTTCAGTGTCCGCTTGACGTCGGCGGAGACGAAGGAGCAGTAGGCGCAGCGGGTGGGACAGAAGGGAATGCCGATATACAGGGAAATTTCGTCCCGGTTCAGGCTGTTTTTTGCGGCGATGCCCGCCTTTGCCGCCGCAATGGCCAGCGTGGTGCGGTCAGCGGAGACGTAATATTCGTCCATAAACAGCTCCCGGGTGTCGGTCTCGGTGAGCCCGGATTCCAGGGCTTTGGAGGCCAGCTTGGCCGGACGGATGCCGGTGAGCGCACCCCAGGGGGGCGCCTCCCCCAGAAGGGGCAGCGCCGCCTGGTAGTAGGACTGCTTCAGCAGCCGCTGCAGCACGCGGTCCCGCCGGAGCTTGCCGACGCTTACAGCGGGGGCAGGGCCTTGCTCTGTGGCGGAGCTGAGCTGACCGCTCACATTCAGTTCGGTAAACGCCGTGGCGATGCCGTCCCGGATGGTCAGCTCCGAGCGGCAGTAGGTCTCAGACGGGGCGGGGGCATCCCCCGGCGCCTCCGGCTTTTCGCCGGGAAAGAGCACCATGGTGATCTGCTCCACGGCGTATTGATAGGGATGATTCAGGTAGAGTTTCATACAAATAATAGATAGTTATGGGAACAAAACAGAGGGAAAATTGGGGCTGTGTGCTCAGTGGGCCAGTGCGTAGCGCACATAGGGATTGCTGCGCCGCTCCTGCTCCAGCGTGCTGAAGCCCTCGTGGCCGGGGAATACCCGGAAGTCGCCTTCCAGCTGAGCCAGCTTTTTCAGGGAGGCCATCATCTCCTCATCGGAGCTGGTGGGGAAGTCCGTGCGGCCGCAGGAGCCGGCGAACAGGGTGTCCCCGGTGAACAGCGCGTCCCCCACCTTCAGCGTCACGCCGCCTTTGGTGTGGCCGGGGGTTTCGATGACCTCAATGGTCAGATCGGAGAGCTGCAGGGTGTCCCCGTCCTTGTAAAAGCGGACGTTCTCCACGCCCTCCAGCGTGGCCTCCCGGGCGAAGCTGGCCGGGGCGACGGGGTAGTCCGAGGGGTGGATGTACACCGGGATCTCCCGCTCGGGCTGCTCCCGCTTCAGCGCACCCAGCAGCTCCTGCACGCCGCCGATGTGGTCAAAATGGCCGTGGGTCAGCAGGATCATGGTCACCTCATAGCCGGCGGAGCGAATCTGCGCCGCCAGCCGTGCGCCCCGGTCGCCGGGGTCGATGAGGGCGGCCTGCTTGGTTTTCTCATCGGCCAGCAGGTAGCAGTTGGTCATCACCGGGCCGACGACAAAATACTTGATATCCATAAATATACCTCAATTCCGGGGGTTATATCTCATAAATCAGCGTCACCGGGCCGTCATTGACGCTCTCCACCTGCATATCCGCGCCGAATTCGCCGTGCTCCACCCCAAAGCCCCGGCTGCGGCAGCAGGCCATAAAGTGCTCGTACAGGGGAATGGCCTGTTCCGGTTTGGCGGCGTGGGAAAAGCCCGGGCGGCGGGACTTCAGGTCGGCGTACAGGGTGAACTGGCTGACCACCAGCAGGGAACCCCCCACAGCGGCCAGGTCCAGGTTCATTTTGCCCTTTTCGTCCTCAAAAACCCGCAGGTGGCAGATTTTTTCCGCCAGCTTTTCCGCAGTCTGCTCCGTGTCCTCCGGGCCGACGCCCAGCAGGACCAGGTATCCCTGCCCGATGCGGCCGTTGACGCGGCCCTCGATGGTGACAGAGGCGGAACGCACACGGGTGACAACTGCTTTCATAGATGATACTCCTTGCTCTATCGCATTTGTGACGGGGAACTCAGCCCCGGCCCCGGGTGACGGACATCACGCCGGAAACGGTGGTGAGCTTGCGCACCACGGTGTCCAGCTCGTAGCGGTCCCGGACGGACAGCACCACCCGGACGGTGGCGTAGCCGTCGTTCATGCCCCGGGCGTTGATGGTGTCCGTGCGCACCTTGGCGGAGGACAGGGCGGTGGCCACGTCCAGGAACAGGTTGGGCCGGTCCTTGGCGTACACCTCCAGGGAGGTGGAGTACTCCGTCTGCTCCTTCTTGTTGTTCCAGCGGACCTCCACCCAGCGGCCGGCCTCCTCAGGACTGCGGTGCCGGGGGTCGGCGTTGGGGCAGTCTGCCCGGTGAATGGATACGCCGTAGCCCTTGGTGACAAAGCCCACAATGGGGTCTCCGGGCACCGGGGAACAGCATTTTGCGAACTTCACCAGGCAGTTGTCGATGCCCTCCACGATGACGCCGGACTTGGAGATGGTCCGCGCCTTCTGGGGGGGCTGGGGGGGCAGGCTGGTCTTGACGTGCCGCTGCATCTCCTGCTGCAGCTCGTCCGGCTCCTCCGCCAGCGGGTCCGACACCGCGGCGGCCTCCCTGCGCTCCTTGGCAATGGCGGCCATCTCGCCCCGGATGCGGTTCACCGCCTTGATGGAGGTCATGCCGCCGTAGCCGATGGCGGCGTACAGGTCGTCCAGGGAGTTGTACTGGGCCTTTTTCAGCACCCGGGGCAGCACGTCCGGGGCGGAAATTTCGTCGATGGTGTAGCCGTTGCGCTTCAGCTCCGCCTCGAAGGAGCTGCGGCCGGTGACGATGTTCTCGCTGCGGCGCTCCTTTTTGAACCACTGGCGGATTTTGTTCCGGGCCTCGTTGCTCTTGCACAGGGTCATCCAGTCCCGGCTGGGGCCTTTTGCCGCCTTGGAGGTCTGGATCTCCACGATGTCGCCGTTTTGCAGCTGGGTTTGGAAGGGCACCAGACGGCCGTTGATCTTGGCGCCGATCATCTGGTTGCCGATGGCGGAGTGGACAGAGTAGGCGAAGTCGATGGGGGTGGAGCCGGCGGGCAGGCCCTTCACCTCCCCTCTGGGGGTGAACACAAAGACCTCGTCGGAGAACAGGTCCACCTTCAGGCTCTTGACGAACTCCTCCGCGTCGGTGTCCTGCTGGCTCTCCAGCAGCTTGCGCACCCACTCGTAGGTGCTCTCCTCCCCCTGGGCGTTGCGTCCGCCCTTTTTGTACTTCCAGTGGGCGGCGATGCCGTATTCCGCAGTCTCATGCATCTGCCAGGTGCGGATCTGGACCTCAAAGGGAATGCCCTCCCGGCCGATGACGGTGGTGTGGAGGGACTGGTAGCCGTTGGGCTTGGGGGTAGAGATATAGTCCTTGAACCGGCCGGGCACCGGGTTGAACATATCGTGGATCAGGCCCAGCGCGTTGTAGCAGTCCGCCACGTTGTCCACGATGATGCGCAGGGCGTACAGGTCAAAAATTTCGTCCAGCGTCTTGTGCTGGGGGTACATCTTCCAGTAGATGGAATAGATGTGCTTGGTGCGGCTGGTGATGGTGCAGTGGATGCCCCCCTGGGCCATGCGGTCCTCAATGCGCTTCTGGGTGGAGGCCAGGAACTCCCTGTGGCGGCTGAACCGGGCCTTGAGCTGGGTTTCGATCTCCTTGTAGCCCAGCGGATCCAAATACCGGATGGACAGGTCCTCCAGCTCGTACTTCAGCACCGCCATGCCCAGACGGTGGGCGATGGGGGCGTAGATCTCCATGGTTTCCAGGGACTTCTCGTGCTGCTTCTTGGGGGTCTGGTACTGCATGGTCCGCATATTGTGCAGGCGGTCGCAGAGCTTGACCAGAATGACCCGGATGTCCTTGCTCATGGCCAGCAGCATTTTCCGCAGGTTCTCCATCTGCTTTTCCGCCAGGGAGGCGTACTTGATCCGGGTCAGCTTGGTGACCCCCTCCACCAGCTCCGCCACGTCCTCTCCGAACAGCCGGGCGATCTCCTCCTTGGAGGCGTCGGTGTCCTCAATGCAGTCGTGGAGCAGCGCCGCCAGCAGGGATTCCGTGTCCAGCTTCAGGTCGGCAACGATGTCCGCCACCGCCAGGGGGTGGGTGATATAGGGGGTGCCGTCCCGGCGCATCTGCTTGGAGTGTTTGCTGTCCGCGTACTGAAAGGCGGAGTAGAGCAGTTTGGTATCCAAATTGGGATTATAAGCAAGAACTTTTTCTTCCAGCGCGTGATAGCGTTCCAGAATTGGGTCCATAACATTCACCTCTCAGTGGGTCTGTGGGAAAGGGCTGATTCAATCGCCGGGCGGTCCGGGGGGGATGCACATCCCGGGGCCGCCGCAGCGGACTCAATCAGCGCTTCCGAAGAGTGGGAAAAACAGTCAAAAGGGTTACAGAGGGTCCTCCAGCAGCTGCCGCAGCCGCCGCATGATGCCCGACTCCTCCAGGTCCACCTTCCGGTGGTTCCGGTGCAGGCTGATCTGCAGGCTGCGGGAGGAGACCTTCAGGTCGATGAGCCCCCGCTCCCGGAACACCTCCAGGCACACCATGGTGGTGGCGCAGGTCTGGGGGCAGCCGGAGGCGTCGGAGATGTGGCGGGTCAGCACGGTGGGGGACTCCACCACTGCGGCGGCGCCGCCGCAGCGGACCAGGTACTTCCACACCGCCACGAAGTGCCTCCGCTCCGGAATCAGCCGGAGCAGCTCCTTCCGGGACAGGGGTTCGCCGGATACATACCGCTGGTAGAGCTTCAGGTCCCGCTGAAGGGGGTCCTGGCTCCGGCGCAGGTCCATGAGCAGCAGCTGAACCGTCCGGTTGCCGCGAAATTCGTTGATCTGGGGGTAAAAGGCCACGTCGATGCGGGCTCCGGGCTGCAGGCCGGTGTCCTGCAGGGGGGTGGAAAAGAAAATGGAGTCCATGGTCTGCCCCTTTTTGGACAGCTGGCAGCGGGTGTGCCGTCCGCCGCCCACGCTGGAGCAGCTGACCACCTGGAGCTGTTCCAGCAGAAAGACGGGGCGGGGGTTCCCGGCGCCGTAAGGCTCCAGCGCCTGCAGCGCTTCCACCTGGGGCAGGGTCAGCAGGGAGAGGTCGGGCAGCCTGACGTCGATGTTCAGCGTGCGAAGGGCCTCGGAGGGAGCCGCCGCCTCGGCGGCGATCCGGGTGATGCGGGCACGAAAGGCGGGGATGTTTTCCGCCGGGATGGTAAAGCCGGCCGCCAGCTCGTGGCCGCCGAAGGTGTCCAGCAGGTCCGCGCACTGCTCCAGCGCCTCGAACAGGCTGAAGCCGCCGCCGGAGCGGCAGGAACCCTTTCCCCGGCCATTTTCCAGACAGATCATAAAGACGGGGAGCTGGTAGCGCTCCACCAGCCGGGAGGCCACAATGCCGATGACCCCCTGGTGCCAGTTTTCCCCGGCCAGGATGATGGCGTGCTCCCGCATGGAGGGGTGCTGCTCCAGCAGCGCGGCGCACTGCTGGAAGATATCCAGCTCCACGCTCTGACGCTGCCGGTTCAGCTCGCACAGCTGCCGGGCGCAGTCCAGCGCCTCCGCCTCCGACTGGGTGAGCAGCAGCTTTACCGCCAGCTCCGGACAGCCCATGCGTCCGGCGGCGTTGAGCCGGGGGGCCAGGGAGTAGCCGATGGTGGTGGAGGTCAGCTGTTTTCCCTCCAGACCGGATTCCTGCAGCAGCATACGCAGACCCGGCCTGCGGGTGCGCTGGAGCCGCTCCAGTCCCAGGGAGACAATGGCGCGGTTTTCTCCGGTCAGCTCCATCACATCGGCGACGGTGCCGATGGCCACCAGGTCAGAGCAGGCCAGGAACACCGCCTCCCGCTCCTCCGGCGGGGTCAGCGCCAGCACCACCTTCAGCGCCACCCCCACGCCCGCCAGGTGGGGGAAGGGGTAGGAGCAGTCGCTCTGGTGAGGGTTGACCACTGCTGCGGCGTCGGGGACCTCCGGCTTGCACTCATGGTGGTCCGTGATGACCACATCCATGCCCAGAGAGCGGGCAAAGGCGGTTTCCTCGATGTTGGTGATGCCGCAGTCCACGGTGATGATGAGGGAGACGCCCAGCTCCTTCAGCTCCAGCAGGGTGTCGTTGTTCAGGGAATAGCCCTCGCTGAGCCGGTTGGGAATGTAGGGCAGCACGGTTCCCCCCTGCTCCCGCAGGTAGGAGACCAGCAGGCAGGTGGAGGTGATGCCGTCCACGTCGTAGTCGCCGTAGACGCAGATGCGCTCCCCGGCGCCCAGGGCCTGCCGGATGCGCCCCACCGCCCGGTCCATGTCCTTCATCAGCTCCGGCGGATGGAGCAGCTCTGTGCCGCAGGCCAAAGCGGCCCGGGCGTCCTCCGCAGTTTCACAGCCCCGGACCGACAGCACCAGCGCTGTCAATGGCGAAATCCCGCCCTGTTCAATTGTCTCCTGGCCGTCTCCCGGCGCCGCCAGAGTCCATTTTTTATATTTCATCTCGTGTTCCTCAGTGTTGCCCGGGGTTCCTCCTGTCCCAAACCCGGAGAAGGGTGCATTTTCTACCATTATAGCAAAGATTGCCGACGGTTACAACCGAAAGACAATCCCCTTTTGCAAAAAACTCCCCGGCGGACAGGGAAGAAAGGGGGAAAAGCGGCGGGGAGAAGTTGCGGCGCCGGCGGGGAAGTGGTACAATCAGCCGGAAGCAATCTGAAGCGAGAAAGGACATTCCGATGAAAAAGAAAAACAGACAGCAGGACGACAAGACCAACGTGATGCGCATTCTGGAGCAAAAGGGGATTCCCTACACGCCAAAGCACTATGCCCACCAGGAAGGGGTGGCGGTGGACGGCCTGACGGTGGCGGAGAGCCTGGGACAGGACCCGGAGAGCGTGTTCAAGACTCTGGTCACCCGGGGCGCCAGCGGCAGCTATTACGTCTTTGACCTGCCGGTGGGAGAGGAGCTGGACCTGAAAAAAGCGGCCAAAGCTGTGGGGGAGAAGAGCGTGGCCATGATCCACGTGGCGGAGCTTCTGCCGCTGACGGGGTACGTCCGGGGCGGGTGCTCCCCGGTGGGGATGAAAAAGCCCTTCTTTACCACCTTCCACGAGACGGCGATCCTCTTCGATGAAATCGCGGTCTCCGCCGGAAAGATCGGCGCTCAGGTGCTGGTGGAGCCGAACGCCCTGTGC
This sequence comes from uncultured Oscillospiraceae bacterium, assembly GCA_946546815.1. Taxonomy (GTDB): domain Bacteria; phylum Bacillota; class Clostridia; order Oscillospirales; family Oscillospiraceae; genus Onthomonas. Next base: position 12,108 of record CAMNOL010000020.1, on the reverse strand, counting down.
GCGCTGGTGGAGGGGCAGTTTGCCGACATTACAAAAGAATGAGCTTGGAAAAGCAAGATAGATGTGATACAATAAAAAAACACCCGTATGTGTATTTACATTCTGAAAGGGGCGAAACAGTATGAAAAGAACTATGAAAAGAATGACTGCGCTGCTGCTTGCGCTGGCCATGTCCCTCAGCTTGCTGTGGGGCAATGTATGGGCCGCAGATTTGCCGGAGGAAGAACAAACGACTTCCGCAGGGGAGATGGAGCAGGAGGAGCCTCACACGCATACCTATGGAGAACCGGAATGGGCGTGGAACCAATCCCATGGGGCCACAGCTGGTTTTTTCTGCACAAGCGGTGATGGTGAACAGCAGCAGATTGAGGCGACGGTGACGAAAACGGTCAAAAAGGCCACCTATGAAGCCGAAGGAACGATTGTTTACACAGCACAGGTAGTCTTTCAAGGGAAAACCTATCAGACCAGCGAAACCGAGACCCTTCCCAAGCTGAAAAAAAAGAAAAACACCATTACGGTGGAATCGGACAAGTTCAGCAGAACGGTGAGTTCCAAAGAGCAGAGCTTTCAACTGGGCGTAAAAGCCAGCAGCGGTGCAAATTCTCTGTCCTATCAGAGTAACAACAAGAACATCACCGTCAAAAAGGGAACTGTGACGATCAGGAAAAACTTTGTCGGCAAGGCTGTCATCGTGATCAAAGCAAAGGCCGACGGATATCAAAGCGCCCAGAAGAAGGTTGCTGTGATTGTCAAGCCCAGCAAGACAAAGCTGTCCAAAGTCCGCGGGGTGAACGGTCAGAAGATTACTGTAAAGTGGAATAAAAATGGTACCGGGTCCGGATATGAAATCCAATGTTCTACCGATGCAAGTTTTAAAAAGAATGTTGCCAAGAAGAAAATTGACAAAAACAGCACCACTTCTGCTGCCTTCAGTAAACTGACCAGCGGAAAAACCTACTATGTTCGCATTCGAACGGTCAAAGGTGATTTGACCTCCGGATGGAGCGAAAAAAAGAGCGTAAAACTCGCATCCGCAAAGACAGCAAAGAATAAGAAGGAAAAAAGTGCGTCCAGTACGGTCTATACCACAGATACCGGAAACAAATATCACAGAGACGGGTGCAGTTGTCTGAGAAAGAGCAAGCACAAAACAACACGGGCTTCCGCCAAGGCCAGAGGATATACACCTTGTAAGGTCTGCAAACCAGGATAAACACCAAATGAAAAGAAGAAACAAAACAACGGGCGGCCCCACTGGGACCGCCCGTCTTTTACGAAAGGAAACCTGTGAAAAAATGCTGAAGCGTTACGGGCTGGGCGTTACCAGCCGTAGCCGAAGGGCCAGCCAAAGCCGAAGCCGCCGCTGGAGCCGCTGGAGCCGTTGCCGCTGGAGCCGTTTCCGTTGCCGAAGTTGAAGCCGTAGCCGAAGTCGCTGTTGCCCTGGGAGTCCTGCTGGTTGGAGGTGCCGTCGTCAATGGGGCTTTGGGTGGGCTTTTCCTCGTCCAGCGTCACCTTCAGCGTGACATAATCCTTGTTCCGGTACACCGTCAGCACCATTTCGTCCCCGGCCTTGTGGGCGTTCTTGATGTCGATGAGTTCAGCGCTGGTGGTGATCTTCTTGTCGTCAGCCTGGGTGATGATGTCGCCCTGCTGGAGGCCGGCCTTTTCCGCGCAGGAGCCGCTGGTGATGCTCTGAACATAGGCGCCCACCACCATGTCCTGGTAATGCTGGGCAGCCACAGCGGAGACGGTGGAGACGGTGATGCCCAGATAGGGCTTGCCGGTGATATAGCCGTTCTTCATCAGGTCGTCCATGATGGCGGTGACGTCGTTGATGGGAATGGCGAAGCCGATGCCCTCGATGGCGGCGGTGCCGGTGGTATAGGCGGAAGAGGAGTACTTGGCGTTGACGATGCCGATGACCTCGCCGTACTGGTTGAACAGGGGGCCGCCGGAGTTGCCGGAGTTGATGGTGGTGTCGGTCTGCATCAGGTTCATGACGGTGCCGTCACTCATGGAGATGGCCCGGTCCAGCGCGCTGACGCTGCCGCTGGTCAGGGTGTTGGCCAGGGTGCCCAGGGCGTTGCCGATGGCGGAGACGGTGTCGCCCACCGCCAGCAGGCTGCTGTCCCCCAGCACCACGCTGTTCAGGTTCAGCGTTTCGCCCTCAGCGGGGACGATTTTCAGAATGGCTACATCCTGTTCCTTGTCGCCGCCCACATAGGTGGCCTCGTAGCTGGTGGAGTCGGTGAGCACCACGGAGATGGCCTGGGCGCCGTCGATGACGTGATAGCAGGTCAGCAGGTAGCCCTCCTTGCCGTCGATGATAAAGCCGGTGCCTGCGCCCTCGCCGGATTTGGTGGTCACGTTGACGCAGACCACAGCGGAGCCGTAGGTCTTGTAGATCTGGGCGGGGGTCATGGCCTCGCCGGCCTTTTCGGTGGAGGTGGTCAGCTCCACGTCCCCGGTGCTGCGGTCGCTGATGGACACCGCTGCGGTGCCGCTGCCGGAGCGGGCGGCGGTGTACAGCGCGTGCATGCCCCCTGCGCCGGCCAGACCGCCCACAAGGGAGCAGACCAGCGCCAGCGCGACGACCTTTCCGGCTCCGCCGGACTTCTTTTTCTTTTTGGGAGGTCTGGGGGGATTGGGATTGGCGGTCTGCTGGAAGTTGGGGGTGTAGCCCGGCTGGGAGCGGTAATTGGGCTGGTAGCCGCCGTTGTTGGGCTGGTACTGGCCCTGAGCGGCGCCGGGGTTGTTGTCGCGGGTGTAGTGGTACTCGCCGCTGGTGGCCTGGGCGTTCTGCTCAGGGGCGGCGCCGGATTCGGGGTTCACACCCTGTTCAGGGTTGGTGTTGGGATCTTCGTAGAACATAACTTGACGCTCCTTTGTCATATGGGAAGGCGGGGCGGGGATCCGCCCGTGCCCGGGTCTTTTCGGTTTCTGCAGATAAGGTACAACGGAAAGCTGAAAAGAAACTGAAAAAAGGAAAAATAAAATTTAAGGAAGGACTGATTCAATCTCTCGGATGGCTGGGTGAGGATATTTTTTGTCCAGATAGTGGCCAAATTCCGCAGGAATCCTGACGGATTTCAAGGAAATTGGACGCTATATGGCGGAAAATAGACCGCCCAGACGCCGTAGCTTGATTGAATCAGTGTTTCCTTAAACACCGCGGAAAAACGGGCTGCCCGCAGAAGGGGCAGCCCGGCACAGAACCGATGGGGATCTGATTCAGCGGAAGATTACTTCGTCGCCCAGTTTCCGGTGGCCTCGCAGGTCAGATAGGCGTTGATGAACCCGTCCAGATCGCCGTCCATGACGCCGTTGATGTTGCTGGTCTCGTAGGCGGTGCGCATATCCTTGACCATCTGATAGGGCATGAACACATAGGAACGGATCTGGCTGCCCCACTCGATCTTCATCTGGACGCCCTTCAGGTCGGAAATCTTCTCCGCGTGGGCCTGCATCTGGAGCTGGACCAGCTTGTCGCGGAGCATCCGGTAGCAGGTGTCCCGGTTCTGGAACTGGGAGCGCTCCTGCTGGCTGGAGACCACGATGCCGGTGGGCTTGTGGATCAGGCGGACGGCGGAGGAGGTTTTGTTGATGTGCTGGCCGCCGGCGCCGGAGGAACGGAACACCTGCATCTCCACGTCCTCGGGGCGGATGTCCACCTCCACATCGTCGGGCAGGTCGGGCATGACCTCCACGGCGGCAAAGGAGGTCTGGCGCCGGGCGTTGGAGTCGAAGGGGGAGATGCGGACCAGGCGGTGGACACCGTGCTCGCTGCGCAGGTAGCCGTAGGCGTTCTCGCCGGAGATCATCAGGGTCGCGGTCTTGATGCCGGCTTCGTCGCCGTCCTCATAGTCCAGGGTCTCGCACTTGAAGCCGTGGCGGTCGGCCCAGCGCTGGTACATACGAAACAGCATGGAGGCCCAGTCCTGGGCTTCGGTGCCGCCGGCGCCGGCGTGGATGGACAGCATACAGTCGTTGCTGTCGTATTCCCCCCGGAACAGGGTGGACAGGCGGGCGGACTCGATGTCCTCCTCCAGGGCGGCGTAGCTCTCCTCCAGCTCCTCCACCATGCTGTCGTCGTCCTCCTCGATGCCCATTTCGCACAGCACCAGCAGGTCCTCCACCGTGGACAGGCGCTTGTTCTGGGCCTCGATCTTATCCTGGAGGTTCTTGATGCGCTGGGAGACCTTCTGGGCCTTTTCCATGTTGGACCAGAAGTCCTCGGCGGCGCTCTGGGCCTGAAGCAGGTCCAGCTCCTGCTCCGCCGCCTCCAGACCCAGGGACTTGCCCAGGTCCTCCAGTACGGGGAGCAGGTTGTTCAGCTTGGTTTTATATTCATCGAATTTGATGGATGCCATAATTTTCACTCACCTTATTCAAGTATTGTCAATTTCTCACATTTAGCATTATAGGAGAAAAAGAAATGCCTGTAAAGGGGAAACATTCCATTTTTTTCGTGAAACGGCCGGCATCACCGGTTGCTGACCGGCGGCGCGCCGGTGCCGGAATAGATCAGGTCGTCCAGGTCGGGGCGGGGCGGACGGGGAGAGACGGGGATGGGATGGGGATCAGGCATAAGCGTGCTCCTTTCTGTTGAAATGGATATTGTTCAGTTTATGCGGAGAACGCCTTTTGGTATACCGATTTCCGTGAAAAAAACCTGTCGGAAACAATCGGCAAAAAAAATAAAAATATCCCTTGACATTCTGTTTTCGGAGTGCTATGATATACAGGCACTTGAGAGAGCGGCACGCGCCGGAGTGGCGGAATTGGCAGACGCCCGGGACTTAAAATCCCGTGGGAGCAATCCCGTGCCGGTTCGATCCCGGTCTCCGGCACTTACAATTTGATATCGCGGGGTAGAGCAGTTCGGTAGCTCGTCGGGCTCATAACCCGGAGGTCGTCGGTTCAAATCCGGCCCCCGCAACCATAAAACCCTTGAAATCGAGAGATTTCAAGGGTTTTTTATAACTTTTTCGGGCAATTCTTTTTTGCCCGCATGACCCTTGCTCATTATTTGTTCATTACGGAATCCGAACTATTTTTCATCCCCCGATTTTTTGGGGGATTTTTTTCTGTGTTCCTCTCGCCTCATCTAACTTTTTCTAACTTTTGGAGTTTTTCATAACCTGTGTTTTTTGAGCTTTTTTCGGAAAAACCAGCCGGGAAATGTTCACTCACTGCCGTTCATCCCAACTGTATCCCGATTGCCCGTTCTTGCTTTTTCATCCCTGCTCCTGTATGATAACAGCAGTTAATTGATGAATCGGAGGGATTGTTTGTGAAGAGCGATAGAGAATTCGGTTGGATTTTTGCTGATTGCGGGGACAGTTTCGTTGTCTTCGACTTGGACAGCGATGCTGACCAGTCCACCGATTATTATGATTATGTTCTCAATCTTGTCATTGACCTCTACGGCCTTCCCGCCGATCTCAGCGAGTCGGAGGAGAACGAAGCCTACAGCGGTCATTGTGACCGGCGCATCAAGCTGGGAACCCTTTCCGGCTCCCTGGTGCTGGGTGATCAGGCAGAGGCGGACGGCTATGACCTCTATGATGTCTGTGACGCCAACTCCGGTGATTTAGAGTACGCTATGGCCCACCTGCTTCGGACAGACTTCTTTGATGAGGTGGAGCACACCTTCTTCTATCTGTACGATTTGGTGATGGAGCCGGGTCAGGAGCGCCACAAGTCCATGCTGCTGCGTTGGATTCCCTCCCTGCTCTTCCGTTTGAGGAGCGTGCGCCCTGCCTTTACCGTGTTCTTTCCCCGTCCACTCCCCTATGAGGAGCCGGTCAACAAGGGAAAGGAGCTGCTGGACTTCATGGCCTTTGAGGAGGCCCGGAAGAAGATGGACGCCCTGTTTGCCCTCCCGCATGAAAGGCCCACTGAAGAAACACCCCCAGAGGAGCCGGAGGTTGAGTACCGCATCCCGGAGCAGGTGCTCTCCCATATGAGACAGGCGGAGGACAGCAAGCCCTATCCCGATGAGGCAATCGACCTTGCAGAGTTTCATCTTTACAGGGATGCTGGCTTCGTGGAAATCGGAACCAGCCGTCTGCTTGTAAATGTCTACGGCCTGTGAGAAGCCTCTGAGAAGAGAGAAGCCTTATGTTGCCAGCACACTGATCTGCTCTTGCTGTCCCTCGTTGAGGTACTCCAGCAGCTTGGGGAGGTTGATGTAGAATTTTACGCCGCTCCTCACAAACGTGATCTGGCCCGTGAGGCACAGCCTTCGGACTGCGTAGTAGCTCAGACCGGTTTGGTTTGATGCCTCCCGGATAGTGACCATAATCTTTGTTGTCATTGTATTCACCCTCTTTTCTTTTTTCGCACAGAGTTCCGTCTTTACCAGGAGGCTGGCTTATTGGAAATTGGAACCAGCCGTCCGCTGTAATCGTCTATGGCCTGTGGTTGTGCCATAGTACCGGAATGGTCAATCTGAATTGGCTGTACTTTCCCATAAAGGAGATATGCTTTCCGATTCTGCCCTAAAACAGGCGGTAAGCACCCTTTTGTCTGATAACTGTTTGTATTCTCTTGCTCGGATAATACAAACGGCCATTATCATTTTGTCTTTCTCGGTCGTCCCCGCTTTTTAACCGGTGCCGCGTTCTGGCTGATCGTCTCCTGTGCGTCTGCATCCTTCTTCCAGCGCCCACTTAAAATGTCCTCCATCCTGTCAGCGGCTTCGGCCTGAGCCGACTGGATGGCATGGGCATAGATTTTCGTGGTGGTGTTCGCATCCGCATGGCCGAGCTGTCCGGCCACCGTTGTGATAGCTACACCGTTTGCAATGGCCAACGTTGCATTCGTGTGGCGGAGGCTGTGCAGGTGAATCGGCGGCAAGTCCGTCGCATCAATGAAGTCCCGGAACCAGTTGGTCAGAGTGTCCGGCCTCATGTCATCTCCCTCTGCCCCGGTAAACACCTTATTGCTGCCCATCCAGGCGTCCGCCAGCAGGAAACTCTGTTCCATTTGCCAGCGGTGGAGCTCCATCAGGGCTTGCAGAACCGTCTTGGACACCTTGAGGATTCTATCAGAGGACTCATTCTTGGTCTCGTCCTCAAATAGTCCCCTTTCAGGTAGGTAGAGCTGAGAGCGCGAAATGCTAATCAGGCTCTTGGAGAAGTCAACGTCCCTCCATTCCAGTCCCAGCAGTTCCCCTCTCCGCATCCCCGTGAAGAGCAGGACGATAATGGCTGTCCGGTAGTAGATCGGAGCGTTCTCCAGCAATTCCACCAGACGAACCGCCTCATCCACATCCAGGCATTCTATTTTCACCTTCTTGACCTTGGGCGGGTCAACCCGCTCACAGGGGTTGAAGGGAATCAACTGCCATTTCACTGCCTTGCGCATGATGGAGGACAGCAGCCGGTGATAGTTCAGAACGGTTTTGGAGGAAAGCACGTCTTCTGAGGCAACCGGCGTGAAGAGGGCGTCCAGCGGTTCCTTCAATCCCCTGGAGATTTTCTCCGCACTCTCCTTACTGACGTTCTTTCCCTGAAACACCGCCGAAATCGTTGTGACAGACACCCCTGCCTTCTCTGCAAAAAGCTCCTTTGTCAGCCCTTTCTTTTTGATGCAGGACTTCAGGTCGATGTCACAGTGGTACTTTGTTCCTCGCTTCGATGAAACTGCCAGCTCCTTGTAGAACTCAATCAGATGGGCGGGAAAGATTTTGTCCAGGTACATATACCCCAGCGTCGGAAGAATCCTGTCGTCCAGCATGGCGCGATACCGGGCAACCGTCCGGGGACGAAGCTGAGGCTCTGCGTAGTCGTCCATCCATTTTTGGGCAAAGTCAGCCAGCTTCATACGGCCATCCCCGACCATGCCGTTACGAACCTTCTCTTCGAACAGCTCTGCTTCATGGCGGGCTTCTTTGTCAGCCCTTCTCTTGTTCATGCCAGCAGGAGGCTTCCATGTCATGGTTTTGATGACCTGCTTGCCGTTGGCATCGTAGCCTGCGCTGACCCGAAAAGTGTAGGTATCTCCACGCTTTTGGATGTTTGCCATTGTCTCTCGGTCCTTTCTTTTGTTGGATGAGTACAGTTTATCACAATATTAACAGTGTATCAACTTGCAGTTTTGACGAATTACCATCGAAGACTTTTCAAATCTTTGTACACTGTTGACCATTGACCTGTGCTATAATATGCACAGAACTCTGCATTAGGAGGTGAGTAGTATGCCAATCAGTGAGGCACACAAGCGCGCAAACGCCAAATGGGATCAGGCAAACCTGATGACGCTGGGCGTTCGCCTGAAAAGAACAGATGCAATGGCATTCAAAGAGTATGCTGCCAGCCAGGGCAAAACCGCAAACGCTCTATTAAAGGAATACGTCCTGAAGTGCCTGTACCCGGAGGATAATCCTCAGACCGACGAGTAAGTGTGCTTATCCTGGTCCTCATTGAGGTACTCCAGCAATTTGGGAAGGTTGATGTAATATTTGACACCGCTCCTCACAAATGTGATCTGACCGGTGAGACACAGCCTTCGGACTGCGTAGTAGCTTAGACCAGTGTGTTCTGAAGCCTCCCGGATACTGACCATAATCTTTGTTTTCATTGTATTCACCCTTTTCTCCTTTTTTCACTGCAATTTACAGCAAACAGATACAGACGAGCCGTAGGGAAATGCCCTCCGGCTCGTCTGCATATCGTTCACTGTCAATCATAGATTAACAGATAGTTTCGGTTATTCTCGGTGTATTATCTTCAAGCCCCACCCAGGGCATACCTCAAGCCTCTGCGGTAACACAGATTTCATAGCAGGGCCAGATTCGCTGCATCTGTCCCATGTGCTCAAGCGCAACCAAGCCGCCGTTTTTAGCGGAAGTATCATCATCACCCTGCTGTCATGGCTCAGGCGTTACCAAGGCCCTTTTACCTTCTGCATGAGATCGCAAGCGTTGGGACGTTTGGGAGCAGACTGCTCCCGGCGTTCCTTGCCAAGTTGGACAAACTTTAGGCGGCAGATGTATCGGCTCGGGCAGGATGTTTTGTTTTGAGGTACTGTTATTCAGTTTTCAAGGTACATCGTATATAGGGCGCTCTCGCGCCCCAGCGGGTATAATCCCGCTGCTAAAGAGTGCTGAAAACAGCGCTCTTTCAGCCAAATAGTGTTTGTTTGAGCCAGTTACTCAACCTATGGCTCCGAGAGCATTTGGTCAATCAAGCCATAAATGAGACGTAAATCTCGATCATTCAGTTGAGTAAGTTTCAATTCATTCAGAGTTTGTGTGCGTAATGCCTCCGTTCCAGAGAAAAACAAATGTACTGGAATCTCAAACAGTCTGCTGAACTGAATAATATGTTCAGCAGTTATCGTGCATTTTCCGTTTTCAATTTTACATATTTGGCTATGGGTATAACCCAATGCAGTTCCAGCCGCTTGCTGAGACATACCACAGCTTTTTCGAAGAGTTTTGATGTTTTCCCCAAGCTGCTTATCGAAGCTATTTGCCATGAAGGAACATCGCCTCCTCTAAAAACGGATACATCTATTATACTACAAAAATAGCTGAACGGACTTGAACAGTTGGAACATTTGCCCCTAAAAACTTGAACAGTTGGAACATTTTTGTGATTTGGGCCCCGATTTACTTTGCAGCTACCCTTCTGAGACGATGGCATAAGGGCCATACAACATAATATTTGATTATGTTGTCATCAGAGGACTTGGAGCAGAAAAATAGTTAGGTATTTTGCGCACAATGGGCTCTACACCGTCGTTTGACAATAAAAAATAAGCCTGATTCCTAAAAACGACAGAAATCGACAGGCTCGTTAGGGTAAAATATGATGGCAAATCTATCTAACCTTTAGCTGGCTAAGATAGCAAGTACAACATAATCAAATATTATGTAGTCAAGTTTCGCGGTTCTGACGACTGTACCAGTCCCAGTCCCTCAATAATCCGGGAATGGAACTGTCCACTGGTGGAAATGTAAATTCTTGTCGTGTTGATGCTGCTGTGTCCCAGCACATCAGCAAGGCGAGCAATATCCTTTGCTGCTTCATAGAAAGTGGTTGCAAACAGGTGACGTAGGTTGTGTGGGAATACTTTTGAGGCAAGCACCCCCGCTTCTTCACACAGGGACTTCAACGCTCTCCAGATATTACTGCGGTTCATGGGCTTGCCAGTTCTGGTGAGAAAGATGCAGCCACCTTTGATATTGTGGAGCTTCACATAGCGCAGCAGCTCTTGCCTCAGTTTGGAAGGCAGCAGAATTGTACGGGTCTTTCCTTTACACTGAATATCAGTTCGGCCACGCTTTGCCGCCTCTACGGTGATGAATTGTAGCTCAGATACACGGATGCCGGTGGCTGCAATGGTTTGAAGCAAAAGCCAGAGACGTTCACTTTTATTCCAGGCCGCATCCAGCAAACGCAGGTATTCCTCTTTGCTCAATTCCTTCTCTTCATCCCGGAAGAGCTTGTGCTGGATTTTAAGCGCCCTGACGTGCAGTTCCCAGCCGCACCATGTAAAGAAATGGTTCAGCGCGGACAGCATGGAATTGACACTGGCTGGTGCGTAACTGTCCTGGAGATGCTGTTTATAGTCAATGAGAGATTCCTTTGTGATGGCACTGTCCCCAATGTACAGAGAAAATGCGGTTACATCACGGAGATATTTCTCGATGGTGGCAGATGATCTTTCAGAATCACGGAGATGTTGGTGAAAGGCGGACAGTAGCGGATGGGTGATAACGTATGCCATAATAGGGAAACCTCCTGTTTGGTTTTATTCCTGTATCAGAGAGAAAAATAGATAGTTATAGGATACCATAACGAGATACATTTTCCTACAAAATGCCAATTTGTAGTGGCAGATGGTGCACCATAAAGGATGCAATAAAAGCCAGCTACCAATAGGCAGTTGGCTGGGAAAAGTATGTAGCGCAAATGGAAACCCTCTGAGACAGAGCAGCATGACATTCTGGAACTACTTCACGCCCGGCGGAAGAAGTCGTCCACCATCTTCTGCTCCCAGTACCACGACAATGGGTGGTACGACCAGCTCGGTGGTGATGCCAGCCCTTTGGCAGAGGCAATCCTGGACAGGATTAAGCACGACGCCTATAAGATCCGCATCGTCCCCACGGACCCGACAAACTACCGGTCCATGCGGGAGGTGTATGGGCTGGACAAGAGCCTGAGCGAGTGATAGAACCTGGGCCGCTGCGCTGAGGCACGAGTTGCGCTGCGAGGCAGCGGCCCTTTTGAGGCTCGGACGAGAGGCTCACCAACGCTGCAAGGCGGTTTCCAGTTTACCGGAATCGCGGTTTCCAAATCTACGGAACGGCGGTTTCCAAAACGCCGGATTCGCGGTTTCCGCAGGGCGGAATACTCACTCTGAAACTGAAAATCATTTTTACTCCTCTTTCTGTAATATCTTTTGTGGTAATATTTGGATGATAGTGTACACCAGAAACAATCTGGAATACATTGGATAATCAGAAGAGCTCAATGAGGTATCCTGCAGCAGAAACCTTACCGGAAACCACCACTGAGGTAGAACGCGCTGAACGAACCATAACAATGCGCGAAATCAGGCTGAATTACACTGTTATTCGAAGTTATCTGGAATTATCAGAAACAATGATAACTACTTCGTTGTTTCGCTTATCCCAGCAACAGTTTTACACTAATACTACTTTTTCACCCATAACAGAGCGACCCTTCCACCACGAAAGCGGAAAGGGTCGCTCTTTCATTATGGTTATGTTTTCTCTGGTTTGTTGCGCATCGGCTCTTGCTTCATGGCGACCTTTCAGTCACATATGCAGAGAAAGCGGGCAGAAGAAGCAGTGCGAAACAGCTTTGCCCATTGCTCCTGTGTGAAATGCCGATTAATTGATTGTTCCTGCACTTCACTACCATTTTCTACTGTGTCGATGATAGCATATAGATTATCAGATTTGAAGTGATGTTTTGAAACCGAACCATTAGATCTCACCCGTGAGCTCTGAGTTCCTCGTTCGCTTTCTCCACGTTCAGTCTGGTGAGAATCAGTGTAATCAGGAGATTAAAGCACATCGGCATCCAGAGGTACATGACATGGAGCATGTTGATGCAGGACACA
>CAMNOL010000019.1 GCA_946546815.1 uncultured Oscillospiraceae bacterium | reverse complement strand
AGCCCCCCAGCCCCATGAGAAAGGCCGCCAGCACCAAAGAGGCGGAGGAGCCGGGGGAGAGCTGGGTGATGCCCCCGGTGAGCTCCAGCAGCCCGCTGAACAGCGCCCGCCCCCCGGGCAGCGCCGCAAAGCGGTCCATCGCCCCCACCGCCTCCAGCAGCTTCAGCAACACGGCGAAGAGCACCACATAGGCGCAGACGCTGCCGGCGGCCCCCAGTCCCCGGCTCACCCCGGAGGTGAAGGCACGGGACAGGGAGGTGCACTGAACCGGACAGGGTCTTTGCCGGGACTCCCCCTTTGTCCCGTAAAACCGGAACAAAACCCCCACGGACAGCGCCCCAAGCCAGTGGCCGGCCAGCAGGATTCCGCCGATGACCGGACTGCCAAAGACCCCCGCCCCGGCGACGCCGAGAATAAACGCCGGGCCGCAGTTGTTGCAGAAGGCCAGCAGCCGCTCCGCCTCCCTTTTGGTGCACTGGCCGCTCTCGTAGAGCTGGCGCACCGTCTGAGCCCCCACCGGATAGCCCCCCAGAAGCCCCAGGGCCAGCGCCCCCGCTGCGGCGTCTCCGGCCCGGAACAGCGGTCCCATCACCGGGGAGAGCAGCCGGCCCAGCCCCGCCGCCGCACCCAGGGACACCGCCATGGACGAGAGCACAAAAAAGGGAAAAAGGGCCGGAATGACCACTCCCCCGCAGAGCTTCAGCCCCTCCCGGGCGCCCTGGGCCGCCTCCTGGGGCAGCAACACCAGCCCGGCCAGTCCGCACAGCAGCAGGGCAATCCCGGCGCAGCGTTCCACATGTTTCATCTTTCCTCACCTCAGAAAAGAATATGCCCGCCCCGCTGTGCCCATGAACAACTGCAAAAAAAATGGAATCTGCCCGAAGAATTCGGACAAATTCCAATGAGAAAGGATTAAAACTGCATATCTGCTTCCACCAAAATCACCTTCATGCCGGACTGGCGCAGCCGCTCCACCACGTCGAGATTGGCCTTTTCGTCGGTGATCAGCGTCCAGGGCATCTCATAGGTGCAGCTGCCGTACCGGTTCTCTCGGTCAGCCCGGAGCTGGAGCTTGGAGTGGTCCGCCAGGAAGTAAAGCTCCTTCCTGGTCCGGGTGATCATGGCCTCGTTGATGCCGATCTCCGTGGGGATGTCATAGCGGAACTCCCCGTCGTCGTACACCGCGGCGCAGCCCACAAAGGTCTTGTCGGCGGTGAGGGTCAGCAGGTTTCGCATGACGTAGTCTCCCACCATGACGTAGTCCCGCAGCTCCCCGCCGGTGATATGCACATTCACGCCCTTGGGATAGCTCTCCCCCACAGCCCAGCCGTTGTTGGTGTGGACGGTGACCTTTTTGTCGTGGACATGCTTGAGCATATTCAGCGCGGTGCGGCTGCCGTTGATGAACAGCGTGTCCCCGTCGTCCACAAAGCGGGCGGCGTACCGGCCGATGAGATCCCGGTACATTTTGATCTCTTCCTCCGGAGTCATGTTCTGGGAGCGGTTCACCGCAGCGGCGCCGCCGTGAAAACGGGCGATCAGCTGCCGCTCCTCCAGGAACTGCAGATCCCGCCGAACCGTCATCAGGGAGATGCCAAAGGTTCTGGCCAGGTCCTCCACCTTGGCTTCTCCGTTGCTTCGAATCATTTCCAGAATTTTTCTCTGTCGTTCGTCCACAGATTTACGGTCTTTTTTCATTCCTCCGGCTCCTTTTCTCAAGTTTCCGTTCACGCCAGCACCTCCAGCAGCTCCGGCAGGGCGCGAATCTGCCCCACCCCCGGCTCCGCTTCCCCGCCACCGGGGCGGAACCACAAGCTCTGCAGGCCGCAGGCCGTCGCCCCCAGCACATCCTTCCGGAGATTGTCCCCCACAAAGAGGCACTCCTCCGGGCTGACCCCTGCCTTCTCCACGCAGAGCCGGAACAGCTCCGGGTCCGGCTTTTCCGCGCAGGCCTCCTCGCTGGACACCAGAAAGTCCACACACTGCAGCAGGCTCAGCCGCTCCAGCTTGACAAACTGAAGCCGGGCGGTCATGTCGGTGCCGACGCCGATGCGGTATCCCCGCCTTTTCAGCTCCGTCAGGGTCTCAGCCGCCCCCGGAGAAGGACGGGCAGCGTCCAGCAGGGTGTTCCAATAAAGGTCGTTCATGGCCAGGGCGTGGCGGATGGGCTTCCCCAGCTTCTCCAACAGGTTCTGGTAGCGGATCAGCCGGTTGTGGATGGCGGCTACGCTGCCCATGCGCTGCTTCAGCGTTTCGTTGGCCTGCCGGTGCAGGGTCTGAAACTCCTCCGCTGACAGCCCCAGCTCCCGCTGCGCATACTCCAGCAGTCTGGCAAAAGCGGCCTTGTGGGCGTCGTCATAGCTGTAGAGGGTGTTGTCAATGTCAAAAATGATCGTTTTAACAATCATAACGGAAATTGTCTCCTTCCGCAACTGTTTTTTTGTCATCTGCCGCCTCTGCCGTCGCCCTTCTCCGCCTTTCCGCAGGTCAGTTCGTGTTCGTTTCCTGAGGCACAGGGATCAAATGGGCACACTTTCCCGGGAAATACAGGGAAAGAATCAGAAGATTTGTGCTTTCCTCCCTGCTCATTGCGGGAAAAAGGCTCCGGGCCGATAAAAGCGACCCAGAGCCCTGTTCATTCCTCAGACAGCACCTGAAAAGAGGATCAGTCCAGCAGACCCTTGGCCTGCAGGGCCTTCTCGATCTCAGCAGGAGACATAACATTACGCAGAGGGATCAGCACAGTGTTGCCGGACTTGACAGCTTCCTCAAAGGTCTTGGCAAAGGTCTTTGCGCAGAACACCACGTCATAGCTGCGGGCAGCGCTCTTACCCTCGGAGACGGGGCAGTGACGCAGCTCGGCGGGCTTGATGCCGTGCTTCTTCATGACCTTGTTGATCGCGTTCTCCATCATCAGAGAGGAACCGGCGCCGTTCGCGCAGCAAGCCAGCAGCTTCTTGTTGTCCAGTTTTGCCATAGTGAAAAACTCCTTTTGATAAAATAGAATTGGTGGTATCCAACGGACCGAAGTCCGAACAGATTTGACAGAAATTGGTGTCCTGGCCCCCATGATGGGTGCCGCCCGGCCCGTCGACCGGGCGGCACTTTATCAGGAGTTCCACAATATGGATACGGAACACCGTCGGTGGGAGGAATTACCAATCGCCGAAGCCGTCGTCCTCAGTGACAATGCCCTTCAGCTCTTTGTAAGCCTCGTAGTCCTCGGTCATCAGGAAGTAGCCCTCGGGATCCATACGGTACTCGATCTGGGGCAGAGCCAGCAGGATGACCACGACGATGGCGACGCCGGCGTAGCTGCCGAACTTCATGATCACGGTGAAGATGGGCCACACGGTATCCCAGTCGAACATGCCCAGGTAGCCGCCGTAAGCAGCCATGCCAACCCAGCCGGAGATCAGGGCAGCGCCGAAAACCTCGATCAGGCCAGCGATGAAGGGGATGACCAGGCAGGCCTTCAGGCCGCCCTTTTCGTTGGCAACCAGACCCATGGTGGCGTTGTCGAAGAAGACGGGAACGAAGCCGCAGATGATCAGCGTGGGGCTCTTAGTGATCAGCAGGATCAGGATGGCCAGAACCTGACCAACCAGACCGGCCAGGAAGCCGAAGGTCACAGCGTTTGCATCGCCGAAGCCGAAGCAGACAGCGCAGTCAACGCCGGGCACGGAGGCGGGCAGCAGCTTGTCAGCAATGCCCTGGAAGGAGGCGGTCAGCTCGGTGACGAAGGTACGAACGCCCAGCTGCAGGATCGCCAGATAAACAGCGAAGTTCAGGGAGGTGTTGAAGCAGTACCACACGAAGTTTTCGGTCTCGGTGGTAGCGCCGGCCTCGACAAAGTAAGCCTTGCCGATGATGGCCTGGATGATGCCGAAGAAGATGGTCATCAGGATAGCGGTACAAACCATGTTCTCGTTGAAGATGGAGAAGAAGCCGGGCATTTCCAGCTCGCCGACCTTCTTGATCTCCTTGTCGGGCTTCTTGCCGCCGTCCTTGCCGAAGAACTTGTCAGCCAGGAAGTAAGCCAGGCGGATGCCGAACATCTGCTGGTGAGCGATGGCGAAGCCAGCGCCGTCGGACAGCTCCTGCATGGGCTTGACGGTCAGGTTGGAGCCAACAGCCCAGTAGGCGCCCAGGATGACGGACATGACGACCATCAGCAGAACGTCGTTCTTCAGCAGGCCGGGCATAGCGAACATGACCAGCCAGTAAGCGGTGGCAGCCTGCTGCACCTGGACGTGACCGGTGGTGAACAGGGTGCGGCACTTGGTAATCCTGTTGAAGCGGACCAGCATGATGTTGACGATGAAGGCAATCAGCAGCAGGGTCATGGCCTGGGAGAAGCCCTTGCCGAAGACTTCCTCAACGCCGGCGGTAACGGCGTTCTGGCCATAGTAGGGGTCGATAACAGCAGCGGTCAGGTTGAAGCGGTCCTTCAGACCAGCCAGAATGGGACGGAAGGTGCCGACCAGTCCGCCGGAACCGGCGTTCAGGATCAGCATACCAATGATGGCTTTCAGGGTGCCGCCCAGGGTGTCATACCACTTCTTGCCCATCAGGCAGTAGCCCAGCAGGGTCAGGAAGCCGACCATGTACGGAGCCTTCTGCAGCACGTAGGTTGCAAAGAAGGTCCAGATCGCATTCAGGATGTTTAGAACGATCATTGAAAATTCCTCTCTTTCGATGTGTTTGTTGCTCAGCCGCCGATCTCTCCTTCAGCGGCTGTATTTCGGAAAAAAACTTTTGAGTTCGCCTGTCCCTGCCCCCGGACTGCGAACCGGAAAACCCGATCCGCAGCAGGGGGAGCAATCAGACGTCACAGCTGCGGGTTCCTTAGGGCTTCTGGGGGCGAGGAGCTTTTCATCCCTCCCCGGGCTGCTTCTCCGGAATTCTGGCTGCTTTTCCGAAGGAACAGGTCCGGCCCTCAGACGGTCCGGCAGAACCGATCGTATCTATGTATCACTCAGAAGTCTTCTTCTTCCATGGGGTGCTCAGCCTCGGCCTTGAGGATGTCCTCAGGAGTCTCCGCTTCCATCAGAGCGTCCAGCAGCGGCTCGTTCATGAAGATCTCCATGAGCTGCTGCATATTCTCCAGATGCTCCTCGGGGTTGACAGCGACCAGGGGGAAGAACAGCTTAGCTTCCTTCTTCTCGCCATCGGCGTCGGTGCCGAAGTCCACGATGTTCTTCACGCGCATGAAGCCCACGGCGGTCTTGAAGGCGCCCTCAGCGTTCTCCTGGCTGTGGGGCATGGCCACATAGTGATCGAACACCATGTAGGGGCCGTACTTCTTCACACAGTCCACGATCTGCTTGTAATAATCAGGTGCGGTGTAGCCGGTCTCAACCAGGGGCTCGCAGCAAAGCTTGACGGCCTCTTCCCAGGAGTCCACGCTGTCCACGAACTTGAAGTGGCGGCGCTCCACGATTCTCTGCAATACGGATTTCTCTGCCATAACAAACCTTCCTTTCTGAACGGTTACGCTGCTTTGAGATTACAGGCAGGAACGGAAGGGAATGTTCTGGGGAGCCTCGAAGCAGTCCTCGAAGCCGCGGCGGTGATGGTAATAGATCTTGTCCTTGTCCCGGGGATAGACGTACTTGCCGCCCACCTGCCAGAAGAAGGGATGGAACTTGTACTCGTTGCGGTCCTTCTTGAAATCGTACAGCAGCTTGATCTCTTCGCAGTCAGCCTGGAAGTTGGTCCACACATCCCAGTGGATGGGCACGACGACCTTGCACTGCAGGTTCTCGGCCATACGCAGCACGTCGATGGAGGTCATCTTGTCCTGCATGCCGATGGGGTTCTCGCCGAAGGAGCCGAAGGCCACGTCGATGTCGTAGTCCTTGCCGTGCTTGGCGAAGTAGATGGAGAAGTGGGAGTCACCGGAGTGATAGATGTTGCCGCCGGGGGTCTTGACCAGGTAGTTGACGGCCTTCTCGTCCATATCGGTGGGGCACTTGCCGGTCAGCTCCTCGCGGTCGGGGCCGGTGGAGTCGGTGGTGACGATGCAGGTGCGGTCAAAGCTGTCCAGAGCGATGATCTCGATGTCCTTGATCTTGATGGTGTCGCCGGGCTTGACGGTGATGCAGCGATCCTCGGGCACGCCCCACTTGACCCAGGTCTCAACGGACTTCTTGGGGCCGATGAAGGGAACGGGGATCACATTGCCCTTGTCGTCGGTGGTGGTCATGCCGCTCTGCAGCACGTGAGCAGCCCACTCAGCGGACATATGGTCCTGATGGTAATGGGTGGCCAGAACTGCGTCCACCTGCTTGAAGGCAAAGGGATCAATGACGAAGGGAACGTTGCGCAGGTTGGGCTGCATGGCGCGGCCGCCGCACATATTTGCCATCTGATGGCCGACCTTCATCTTGCCGTCGCCGTGGGTGCGCTTGCCGTTGCCGCACCACAGGTCAATGGTGATGTTGGCGCCGCCGGGGGTCTTGAACCAGACGCCGGTGCAGCCCAGCCACCACATGGCGACGTTTCCGGGCTCAACGACCTCGTTCTCAATGTCCTCGACCAGCCAGGTGCCCCACTCGGGGAAGGTGCTCATGATCCACTTTTCACGGGTCATTTCGGATACTTTGCTCATATTGCTCCTCCTTTTGCAAATACAATGCACATTTATGATTGTTTCTGCGTGGTTACTATAAATATAACGTAAAACCGCTCATTGTGCAAGCATTTTTTCAGGCACCTTTTAAAAATTTCTCATACAATTCTCCGTTTTTGCCCCCTTTTTGGAGGATTGACGAAAACTTTTTTTTAATCATTTTCATTTTTTCCCACGTTTTGTCAATTGTTTTGGAATGATTGTATCAGTTTCCCTCCTGCAGCCCCGGATTCTTTTGGTCAAATTGCCGATTTTTGCGGTATCGTTTTCACTTTTCCATTTTTCGGAATGGAACGTATTTTTTTAAAAAACATCTTGAAATCAACAGTATTCCAGTCTATAATACAAAAATAACAGCAGTAGACTGTTCCGGCAGTTTTATGTTTCTTTTGTCGGTTTTGTTCGTTTCCTGAAACGAACACGCGAACATAATGACAAACGATCATCCGGCCCTTCTGCTGCAAATTCGGAGTTCCGTTGCCAAAACAGGATGGAAGAAAGGAAGGTCCTTATGAAATCTTACGCCATCGGCCTGTACGAAAAAGCCATGCCCAAGACCATGAGCTGGAGAGAGAAGCTGGAGTGCGCCAAGGAGTGCGGCTACGACTTCGTGGAGATCAGCATCGACGAGACCGACGACAAGCTGGCCCGTCTGGAGTGGACTGCTGACGAGCGTCTGGATCTGGTCCGCACTATGAAAGAGGTGGGCCTGCCCATCCGCAGCATGTGCCTGTCCGGCCACCGCAAGTATCCCTTCGGCGCCTCTGACCCCAAGGTTCGGGAGCGCAGCATGGAGATCATGGAAAAAGCCATTCAGCTGGCGGACGACCTGGGTGTGCGCATCATCCAGCTGGCCGGCTACGATGTGTATTATGAGGAAGGCACCGCCGAGAGCGAGCGCCTGTTCCGGGAGAACCTGAAGAAGGCCACCCTGATGGCCGCCGCCAAGGGCGTGATGCTGGGCTTTGAGACCATGGAGACCGAGTTCATGAACACCACCGAGAAGGCCATGAAGTACGTCAACCTGATCGACAATCCCTACCTGGGCGTGTATCCCGACTCCGGCAACCTGACCAACGCCGCCGTCACCTACGGCACCAGCGTGCTGGACGACCTGGAGACCGGCCGGGACCACATCGTGGCGCTGCATTTGAAGGAGACCGTCCCCGGCAAGTTCCGCGAGATCCCCTTCCTCACCGGTCATGTGGACTTTGAGGCGGTCATCGCCAAGGCATGGGACCTGGGCATCCGCCGCTTCGTCACCGAGATGTGGGACGTGGGCAATGAGAGTTGGAAAGAGGACATCAAGTTCGCCAACTCCAGCATGAGCGCCATTCTGGACAAGCAAATCTGACTTTGCTTTCCCTGCAGGGGCGCACAGTGTGCGCCCGCAAATCCCCATTGATTCTTTCAATTCTTCTACAGTTCCATTATAAGGAGGAGTTATTGCAATGAAAATCGAAAAGAAGGTTCTGGGTACCCTGCCCAAGTGCTACGCCACCACCAAGCTGAACTACAAGGGCGAGTCCTGCTTCCTGATCTGCGCTGAGAAGGAAGGCAACTGCTTCCTCTTCTCTGAGGACGGCACCCTGAAGGAGAGCGTCTGGGAGGGCGAGTGCGGCGTCATGACCCTGCTGCAGGTCCCCGGCTCCGACGGAGATTTCCTGTCCACCTATAAATTCTACGGCCCCAACAACGCCACGGAGGCCTCCATCGTCATCAACACCCCCACCGAGAACGGCTGGGAGCGCCGCACCCTGGTCAAGGCCCGCTATGTGCACCGCTTCGGCATCCTGCACCGCGGCGGCGTGAATTACCTGATCGTCTGCTGCCTGAAGTCCGGCCACGAGTACAAGAACGACTGGCGCTTCCCCGGCGCGGTTTACGGCGCTGTGCTGCCCAAGGATCTGTCCCAGTTCAACGATGACAACCAGCTGGAGCTGAAGCTCATCAAGGACGGCCTGCTGAAGAACCACGGCTTCTCCGTCACCCAGTGGGGCGGTCACGACGCCGCTGTCGTCGGCGCTGAGGAAGGCACCTTCCTGTTTGAGCCCCCCATGCTGCCCGGCGCAGAGTGGACCGTCACCAAGCTGCTGGACATCCCCACCTCCGACGCCGTGCTGGTGGACTTCGACGGCGACGGCAAGAAGGAGCTGGGCGTCATCTCCGACTTCCACGGCAACTCCCTGGCCATCTACCACCTGAACAGCGTGGGTCACTATGTGCCTCAGTGGAAGTTCCCCGCCCCTGAGAAGGACACCGAAATGGTTCACGCCACCTGGGCGGACACCATTCTGGGCAAGCCCACCTGGATCGTCGGCTGGCGCAAGGGCACCAGAGACACCATCGCCATCACCTGGGACGCCGAGGCCGGCAACTACAAGTATGACTATCTGGACAAGAGCACCGGCTGCGCCAACGCCATGCACTTTGTCAACGCTGAGGGCAAGGACGTCGTCATCGGCACCAACCGTGAGATCGACGAGATGGCCATGTACATTCTGACCGAGGACTGATTCGGCGTCACAACAGAGGTTCCCCCCGCCGGAAGGGGCGGGGGAAGCAATACATGAGGAATTTTTCAACGGGAGGATCAAAACAATGCTGGAAGAACTGAAAATCAAGGTATACGAGGCCAACATGGAGCTGCCCAAGCGCAACCTGGTCACCTACACCTGGGGCAACGTCAGCGGCATCGACCGGGAGAAGGGCCTGTTCGTCATCAAGCCCTCCGGCGTGGAGTACGATGAGCTGAAGCCTGAGGATCTGGTGGTCATGGACCTGAAGGGCAACCAGGTGGAGGGCGACATGAACCCCTCCTCCGACACCAAGACCCACCTGGTGCTGTACAACGCATTCCCGGAGATCGGCGGCATCGTCCACACCCACAGCCCCTACGCTGTGGGCTGGGCACAGGCCGGCCGGGACATCCCCGCCTACGGCACCACCCACGCTGACTACTTCTACGGCCCCATTCCCTGCGCCCGCCACCTGACCCAGGAGGAGCTGGACGAGGACTACGAGCTGAACACCGGCAAGATCATCGTCGAGGAGTTCAAGTCCCGGGGCATCGATCCCGTCGCCGTCCCCGCCGTCATCTGCCACAGCCACGGCCCCTTCACCTGGGGCAAGGACGCCGCTCAGGCCGTCTATCACGCCGTGGTGCTGGAAGAGGTGGCCAAGATGGCCATCTACACCCGCCAGGTGGATCCCAGCGCGGCCCCCGCTCCCCAGCGCATCCAGGACAAGCACTATATGCGCAAGCACGGCCCCAACGCCTACTACGGCCAGAAGAAGTAAGTTACCGTCTGTTCTGCAGGGGAGGCAATCCCTCCCCCTGCTGATCTCCCTTTTCCACTAAATGCCGCAGGAAAATGGGAAAAAGAATCTAAAAAAAGGAGCAAAACCATGACATCTGCTGAAAAGAAAGAGCTGCAGCTGACTGCTGTAGCCGTGCGTGAGGGCGTGCTGACCAGCACCTACAGCGCTCAGGCCGGTCATCCCGGCGGCAGCCTGTCCTCTGCTGACCTGTTCACCTATCTCTACTTCAAAGAGATGCGGATCGACCCCAAGAACCCCAAGTGGGAGGACCGGGACCGCTTCGTGCTGTCCAAGGGCCATGTCACCCCGGGCCTGTACTCCACGCTGGCTCAGCGGGGCTACTTCCCCGTTGAGGATCTGAAGGGCTTCCGCCACATCGACTCCTACCTCCAGGGCCACCCCAACATGAACACCGTTCCCGGCGTGGACGCCTCCACCGGCTCCCTGGGTCAGGGTCTGTCCATCGCCGCCGGCATGGCCAAGGGCGCCAAGCAGCTGGGCAAGGACATCAACGTCTACGCCCTGTGCGGTGACGGCGAGATGGCTGAGGGCCAGATCTGGGAGGCCACCATGTTCTCCGCCCACTACAAGCTGGACAACCTGTGCATCATCGTCGACGTGAACGGCCTGCAGATCGACGGCCGCACCAAGGACGTGATGAACACCGCTCCCCTGGACGAAAAGTTCGAGGCCTTTGGCTGCAAGGTCGTGAAGATCGACGGCCACGACTTCGATGACATCGAGAAGGCCTTTGGCAAGTTCCACAAGAACCACGGCTCCGACAAGCCCACCGTCATCCTGATGAAGACCACCAAGGGCAAGGGCATCTCCTACATGGAGGATCAGGCCGGCTGGCACGGCAAGGCCCCCAATGAAGAGCAGTACAAGCAGGGCATGGCCGAGCTGGCTGAGGCCCGCAAGCAGATTGAGGAGGCGTAAATCATGGCAGACGTTAAGAAAATCGCTACCCGCGACAGCTACGGCAACGCGCTGAAAGCGCTGGGCGCTGAGCACGAGAACCTGGTCGTGCTGGACGCCGACCTGGCCGGCGCCACCAAGACCGGCACCTTCCAGAAGGCATTCCCCGAGCGCCACTTTGACTGCGGCATCGCTGAGGCCAACATGATTAACGTGGCCGCTGGCCTGTCCACCATGGGCTTCGTCCCCTTCGCCGCCACCTTCGCCATGTTCGCTGCAGGCCGCGCCTATGAGATGGTCCGCAACACCATCGGCTACCCCCACCTGAACGTGAAGATCGGCGCCACCCACGGCGGCATCTCCGTCGGTGAGGACGGCGCTTCCCACCAGTGCTGCGAGGACTTCGCCCTGATGCGCACTATCCCCGGCATGACCGTGATGTGCCCCTCCGACGACGTGGAGGCCCGGAAGATGGTTAAGGCCGCCTACGAGCACGTGGGCCCCGTCTACATCCGCTTCGGCCGCGCCGCCACCCCCGTGTTCCACGCTGAGGACTACGACTTCCAGATCGGCAAGGGCGAAGTGCTGCAGGACGGCACCGATGTGGCCATCATCGCCACCGGCATCATGGTGCCCGAGGCCATCGAGGCCGGCAAGGCTCTGGCTGAGCAGGGCATTTCCGCCCGGGTCATCAACATGGCCACCATCAAGCCCCTGGACGAGGAGCTGGTGCTGAAGGCCGCCAAGGAGTGCGGCAAGATCGTCACCGTCGAAGAGCACAACATCATCGGCGGCCTGGGCGAGGCTGTCTGCGGCGTTGTCTCCGAGAAGTGCCCCGTCCCCGTCAAGCGCATCGGCGTCAACGACGAGTTCGGTCACTCCGGCCCCGCCGCCGCTCTGCTGAAGCAGTTCGGTCTGTGCGCTGACAACATTGTCAAGGTCACCAAGGAGTTCCTGGGCAAGTAATTGCTTTACCCTATTTCGCTCCCCCTCCACCTCCGGCGGAGGGGGAGTTCTTTCCATAGGACAGGAACCCTGCTTTTGTGAAGAAAAGAGGATTTTTATGGTAAAACTGAGTCCTTCTGTGCTGTCCGCCGACTTCGCCCGCCTGGGCGCCGACTGCCGCGAGGTGATGGACGCCGGGGCGGACATGATCCACTTCGACGTGATGGACGGCCATTTTGTGGACAATCTGAGCTTCGGCCTGCCGGTGCTGGAGGGGCTGCGTAAGGCCCTGCCCGACGCCTACTTTGACGTGCATCTGATGATTACCCATCCGCTGCAGTACGTCAAGCGGTTCGTAGAGGCCGGCGCCGACTGCATCACCTTCCACGTGGAGTGCGCCGACGATCTGGGTGCCACGATTGCCGCCATCAAAGCCTATGGCTGTAAGGTCGGTCTGTCCATCAAACCGGACACCCCCGCCGAGTGCGTGTTTCCCTACCTGGACGATCTGAGCATCGTGCTGGTCATGGGCGTCCAGCCCGGCCACGGCGGACAGGCCTTCAACCCGGTGGCGCTGAAGAAGCTGCGCAAGCTCCGGGCCGAGTGCAAGCGCCGGAACCTGAACCCCTACCTGTCTGTTGACGGCGGCGTCAAGGCCGCCACCACCGCGCCCCAGTGCGTGGAAGCGGGCGCCAACCTGCTGGTCGCCGGCAGCGCTGTGTTCTGCGCAAAGGACGTGGCCGCAGCGGTGAAGGAGTTCAAGGCCCTGTAACCCCGTGTCACGGCAAACACCACCCCGCCGAGGGTGGTGTTTTTTTGGGCTGAGATAAATTTTATAAAAATATCCTTTACTCTTGACTTTAATAATATTAAAGTATATACTAAATTTAATGAAAGGAGTGGATGCCATGGCCATTGAACGGATCCCGGACTGGATGGCGAATCTGGAGGAGGAGGACCTGGCGTTTATCCGGCGGTTTGTGCTGGCTTCCGGTTCTCTCAAGAAGATCGCCGGGGAGTACGGCGTCACCTACCCCACCGTCCGGCTGCGGCTGGACCGGCTGATTCAGAAAATTCAAATCAGCGAGAGCGCGGCACAGGAGCCCTATATCGCCCTCATCAAGCGGCTGGCGGTGAACGACAAGCTGGACTTTGACACCGCAAAGCTGCTCATCCACGAGTACAAAAAGCAGAAACCGGAATAACCCAGAGAGGTGATTTTATGAACAGTTCGAACACAAATTTCACAGTTTTACTTTTCTTCAGCCTTGGAATCCCGGTGGCGCTGCTGCTCCTGGAGTTTGTCCTGTCCCGGGCGGAGAGCGCGGTGCCCGGTTTGGTGCTGCCGGGGCTTCACGCCCTGCTCACGGTGCTCTCCGTGCTGATGATGGTGCAGCCGGTCAGCACGTTCACCGTTGTCACCACCCTGCTGCTGTACAACATCCCCACTGCCCTGTATCTGGCCATTTACTTTGCCGTGCGGAGCCGGCGGCGCAAAAAAAAGCAGCTGGAGCGGATGAACCTTCAGGATCTGGACTGACCTCAGCCTCCCCGAACTCCTCGGGGGCCGAAAATAAAAAACAGTGAGCCGATCCAATTTCTCAGACCGGCTCACCGTTCATTTTTGGTATCTAACATCATTTTCTGTTACCTCTCTTTCTACGGAATGAATACGTTCATTTCGCTCCACTCTGCCGTCTCTCTTTCGCAGCGGGTGCCACTCAATCTGGCTGTTCCGGGATTACGGTGCTGCGGGTACTGTTCATGGTGGAAGGAAAGGTTTTGACGTATGATACTGTTCGGAAGTAGTGTAACAACTCTTCCTTGATGTGCCTAAAGTATACCATGAGAGCGCCGTTTTGTCAACTACTTTCTCATATTTTTTATGAAAACTTTTTCTCCGGCTGCTGCCCCCGGAGGGGGCCGCCTTGTGGGAAGTGACCGCCGGAGCGCTGTTCCATTCCCTCATTTTTGCGCGATTTCAACACCGGATTCCACAAATCCCGGGGGATTTCTTTCTGGCTTCTCGTAGGAAATTCTCTTTACAGCTTTTGGCTGTCGGTGGTATAATACACAGAAACAGGAAAACCTCAGCTTATTTTTTCAGAAGGAGAAGCTATGAATCCTCTGCACGAATTAGAACAACAGCGCAAAACGCTGCTGGCCAGCAGCAACGCCGACCGTCAGCACTCCAAGGGAAAGCTGACCGCCGACGAACGCCTGGCCTATCTGTTTGATAAAGACACTTTTATTGAGATGAACGTGTTCCAGAACCGGGGACAGTCCATCGACAAGCCCGTCAAGCGGGACGGCGTCATCGCCGGCTTCGGCAAGATCAACGGGCGCTACGTCTACGCCTACGCCCAGGACTTCACCATTCAGGGCGGCAGCCTGTCCGCATCCAACGCGGAGAAGATCATCGCCTGTCAGAAGGCCGCCATCCGGGCCAAGGCCCCCATCATCGGTCTGATGGACTCCGGCGGAGCGAAGATCCAGGAGGGCATTGAGGCCCTGTCCAAGTACAGCGCCATTTTCCGCAACAACGTGGCGGCCTCCGGCGTCATCCCCCAGATCACCGCCATCATGGGTCCCTGTGCCGGCGGAGCCTCCTACTCCCCCGCCCTGCAGGACTTTATTTTCTTTGTGGAGAACACCGCCGAGATGTTCGTCACCGGCCCCAACGTGGTGAAGGAGGTCATCGGCGAGACCATTTCCATGCAGGAGCTGGGCGGCGCGGACGTGCACATGCGGAAAAACGGCGTTGCCCACGTCCGGGCGAAGAATGACCAGGAGTGCCTGGACAAGATCCGCCTGCTGCTGACCTACCTGCCCCAGAACCACAAAGAGCTGCCCCCTGCAGTCCCCCGCTTCAAGGCCCGCTGGCAGCGGGGCATTGAGACGGTGGTGCCGGAGAACAAGCGCAAGCTCTACGATGTGAAGCGCATCATCGACTATCTGGTGGATACCGACTCTTATTATGAGATTCAGCCGGAATTTGCCGCCAACATCGTCACCTGTCTGGCCCGAATCAACGGCCACCCGGTGGGTGTGGTGGCCAACCAGCCCGCGGTGCTGGGGGGCTGTCTGGATGTGAACGCCAGCTGCAAGGCCGCCCGCTTCATCCGCTTCTGCGACTGCTTCAACATTCCGCTGGTGACGCTGGTGGATGTGCCGGGCTTCTTCCCCGGTTCCGGTCAGGAGCACAACGGCATCATCCGCCACGGCGCCAAGCTGCTGTACGCCTACTCCGAGGCGGAAGTGCCCAAAATCACCCTGGTGCTGCGCAAGGCCTACGGCGGGGCCTATATCGCCATGTGCTGCAAGCTACTGGGGGCGGACGTCACCTGGGCCTGGCCCTATGCGGAGATCGCGGTCATGGGCGCCCAGGGCGCGGTGCAGATCGTCAACCACCGGGAGCTGAAGCAGGCCGGCGACAACTACAAGGAAGTGCTGGACCAGAAGGTGAAGGAGTACGAGGACATTCACCTGAACGCCTACGTGGGCGCCAAGCTGGGCCACATTGACGACGTTATCCTGCCCCAGGACACCCGCCGGATGCTGGAGCAGACGCTGGAGGCCATGGTTTCCTTCCAGGATCCCTCCGAAAAGACCTTCCACCGGAACATTCCGCTGTAAGGTTGGGGCTTTGCCCCAAACCCCACTTAGGGGGACGCTTTGTAAAGCGTCCCCCTAAGACCCCCCCGAAACTTTTATGCTCCTGACGGGCGAAGGGGGAATGTGGGTCAGAATGATTGTTTCAATAGAAAAAAACGCAGGAACAGAACAAGAAAATGGCCCCCTTCCGGAAGCGAAACGGAAGGGGGCGTGTTCGTTTAGTAATCAAATGCGTAATAATCGAAGGCGTTGATGACGGTGGTGTCCTTGAATCGGGTGCGGCGGGGAATTTTCACGCCGTAATTGCGGTGGATGTGGCCGTGGATAAAATACTTGGGGTGGTATTTCTCCAGCAGCCGGACGAAGCACCGGAAGCCCCGGTGGGGCAGGTCCTCCATGTCGTTGATGTGGTAGGCCGGTGCGTGGGTCACCAGAATGTCAAAGCCCCGGTGCCGCAGCAGGGACAGCCACAGCTTCCGGATGCGCCAGGTCATCTGCCGCTCTGTGAACATATGGGTGCCCGGACGGTAGCGGAAGGAGCCCCCCAGCCCCAGAATCCGCACTCCCTGGTACACCACGATCCGGTCGTCAATGCACTCGCAGCCCTCCGGGGGGTACTTGTCGTAGTCCTCGTCGTGGTTGCCGTGGACGTACAGCACCGGACAGTGGGCCAGCGTCACCAGAAATTCCAGATAGTGCCGGTGAAGGTCTCCGCAGGCCAGAATCAGGTCGTATTCATCCAGCCGGCCTGCCTGATAATAATCGTACAGGTATTTTGCTTCCTCGTCTGCCACAGCTAAGATTCTCATATGCGCACCCCTCCCCCGGAGCACAGCCGGGGTTTTCTCTCTTGTGGTGAAAACTGTCAGATCTGGTCTTTTTTCGCTTTTTTTACACCGGCCATGTCCACCGTGGCCCGGGCCTCCGCTGTCAGCTCCTCGTAGGTGGGAATGGTGCCCACCACGTTGTCCAGCAGCCATTCCATGCTGATGATCTGCTCCACCGGAATGGAGGAGGTGACGCTGTCCAGCACGGTGGTGCCCTGCTGGGTCACCAGCGGGCCAGAGAAGGGATGGCAGATGTCGTTGATCACCGCCTGCTTCAGCACCTCTGCCAGTTCTCTCACGCCGCTGGGCAGCTTGTTGGAGCAAATCACATCCACCACGCCGGACTTCAGGCCGTAGTAGTAATTGAGGGCCTTGGCTTCCTCCTCTGTTTTGAATTTGCCGTTGAGAATGGTACGCAGAATGCTTTCGTAATAGATGCCCCAGTCCCAGACCGGCATGGCCAGGTTCATCTGGCCGTCGCTGTCCACCCGGACCAGGCCGAAGTTGGTCCGTCCCCCGTCCTTCAGCCTTGCCATGTCCTGGAAGGAGATCAGGTCAATGCCCCGGTCCGTGAGCCGGCGGGTGGCGTCAGCCAGGCTGTCCACCGTGGACCACTCCAGGTAGACCTTGGCTCTGGGATTCACCATCTGAACCCCCCGGGCGAAGGCGTTGATGCCCGCGATCATGCCGTAAATGGGGTAGTCGCAGAGATAGCCCACCCGGTTGTGCTCCGCCAGCGCGCCGGCAATGGCGCCGACGATGAACTTGGCCTCATACATTCGGGCGTAGTAGGTGCGGATGTACCGGTGGGACTGGTTCAGGGAGCAGTTGAGAATCCGCACCTCCGGGTGATCCACCGCCACCCGCAGGCTGGCGGGCAGCATCAGGGGCGAGGTGGTGAAGATCACCTTTGCTCCGTCCAGAATGGCCTCCTCCAGCACCGCATTGGAGTCCAGAGGGATTGCGTCGGCGTAGGAGGTGGTCTCCACCTGCCCCTTCAGCACCCGCTCCACGTGCTGGCGGCCCAGCTCGTGGCCATAGGTCCAGCCGGAGGTCTCCGGGGTCTTGTCGTAGATAAAGGCCACCTTCAGGGGCTTTGTGCCGCCCAGCTTGTGCAGCAGGGTCTTTTTGGTCTCTGTGCCCGCCGGGTCCAGCTTCAGGTCGATGGGCTGTTCCTCCTGCTGGAGGGTAATTTCCTCCCAGACCTTGGCCACGGACTTCTTCATCTCCGTCTCGGTCATGTTCCGCAGGGTCTGATAGCCGTAGACCTTGATATAGGCCAGCATGGCGTCTCCCACGGTGGAACGCAGGCGATGGCCGCCGTTGGCATAATACGCCTTTTCAAAATAATAATAGGTGGTGTGGAAGGCGCTGCGCTCCTCGTCCGTCCACGGCTCCTCCGGGGCCTTGCCCAGGAAGCGCTGGAGGGCGGCGTAGCTGCCGGTCTTGGAGAACTCGATGAGGTTGACCCGGCTGTAACGGAAAAAGTCCACCAGCTCGTAGTAAATCTGAACCTCCTTGCTCTCGCTGCGCTGGGGCAGGATGCGGATGACGTTGGCGGGGATGGAAACGGCGTCAAAGAATTTCAGCACGCTGACCCGCTTGTTGCCTTCCATCACATAGTAGCGGTTCATGTACTCGTAGACCTTGATGGGGTCCCGGATGCCCTCCTTCAGGTGGGCCTGGCACAGCTTCTCCCACTTGACGGCAAACTCCGTCTTTTCCCCCAGCAGGGGCATGAAGTTCCGGGCAAAGGCGGTGGTGCGCCCCGCTGTCTTTGTGCCCACAATGAACTGGGTGGGAACCTGAATCAGCCCCAGCTCCGTACCCATGGATGTGCGCTCCGGGGGCAGAATCTCATCCAGCACGGACAGGTAGGGGTAATGCCCCCGGGTGACGCAGTAGCGGTACTCCCGCTGTCCCCGGCTCAGCGCCTTTCTGTAGTTTTCAGCCATGAAAGATCCTCCCTCAATCTGAGCAGCCGCCCCTTCCCGGCCGGCGGCTCCCATTCTTATCGTAATTTTTAGTTTATCATTTCTGCGGCGGCCCGTCAACAGCGGGAGCGTCCCGCAAGGCAGAGAAAAGTTCACACTTTTTTCAAGGGCCGTTTCAAATTTCTTCACCAATCGACACAGGGAGCTGGTATAATAAAACCCGTCAGCAGGAGAAGCCCATCTGTGCTGACACCTCCCTCTCTTTTCTTTCTATCGTCTCAACGAAACAAGGCCCTCGGAGCAAGCTCCGGGGGCTTCGTTTTTCTGTCCTCCGGAGGGGATCCCGGCGGCGCTGAAACGGTGCAGGCGGGCCGAAGCTCCGGCGGCAGCAGGAAGGGCGTCCCCCACAGAACCCGGCGTTTTTGGCAGGAAACGGAAGATCGCCTTTGCCGGCTCCGTCCCCGGAGGTTCCCCAGCGCTGGGCGGTTTGTGGAATCTTTCATGGGGTTCTGGTGTTCTCGTGCAGAAAATTGTGGATTAGCGACAATTTTTCCGTTTTAACAAAATTTTAAGTTTCCTTTCTGCCCGCAGACGACTATAATACATAGTGGATTGTGCCGCAGGTTCCGCCCCTTCCGGCGAAGGGGACCATGGGGCCTGTCAGTGAAACACAGAGGCAGGAGGTGCAGGCGTTTTTTCCGCTGGACTGACCGCTCCCGGATGCTCCGGAGGCGGCGGGCGGGGGGAACGGCGCTGCGTCCCTGATAGTCAGGGAATCACTGATTAAATGCTGACGAGAGTGATGGGCGAGAGATTTTTTGTCAAATCGAGGCGCAGAAGCGCAGGAATCCTGCCGGATTTCAAGTTTCTGCAACGAAGAGTTGGAGAAAAAGATCCGCTCAGCGCCGGAGTTAGTATAAATCAGGGGTTCCTTAGAAACCGCTGATGGTGGGCGGCAGGTTCTCATCAGCGAACCCCGGCAAAGGAGGCGAGGGCAGAATGTCCATGCTGCGCTGTCCGGTCTGCGGCGGCGGACTGACGCGGGAGCAGAAGCGCTATGTGTGCGGGAAACACCACAGCTTTGACCTGGCCCGGGAGGGCTATGTCCACCTGCTCACCGCCAACCAGAAACATTCCAAGGCCCCCGGGGACGACAAGGGCATGGCCGCCGCCCGGAACCGGTTTCTCTCCGGGGAATATTATGCGCCCCTGCGCCGGGCGCTGGAGGAGCTGGCGGACGGTTACACGGAAAATCACCCCGCCGTGCTGGACTCCGGCTGCGGAGAGGGGTATTATACCGCTGGTATCTGCCGCCGTCTGACGGAGTCGGGCAAGCAGCCCCGGATGGCGGGCATCGACATCTCCAAATTCTCCCTGCGCTGGGCGGCGAAGCGGACGGATGCGGTGGAATTTGCCGTGGCCTCCGCCTACCGGCTGCCGGTGGCGGACCGGAGCGTGGATCTGCTGGTGAACTGCTTCTCCCCTCTGGGGCTGGAGGAATTCCGCCGGGTGCTGAAGCCGGGCGGGGTGTTCCTGTATGTGGTTCCGGCGCCAAAGCACCTGTGGGAGCTGAAGGAGGTGCTCTACGAGCGCCCCTACGAGAACAAAGAGGAAGAGATTCTGTATCCGGGCTTTGCCTACGAGGAGATCCGCCGAGTGCGGGACTCCGCTCACCTGCCCGATGGCCAGACCATTCAGGATTTGTTCCAGATGACCCCTTATTACTGGCGCACCCCCAGGGCCGGCCGGGAACGGCTGGCCGAGCGGAAGGAACTGGATGTGAGCATCGCCTTTGACATCCACGTGTTCCGGAAAACCCCCTCCCAGAAGGGGAACGAATGATTCGGAGGTTTGCCGAATGGCATTAAGAGATAACATACCAAAGGCGGCGGGCGTCTCCGGGAAAAGGCGGCTGTCCCTCCGGGCGCTGTTCTGGCGCCTCCGGGAGCCGCTGATCCGGGAGCCCCGGCTGTGGTGGA
Source organism: uncultured Oscillospiraceae bacterium (assembly GCA_946546815.1). Lineage (GTDB taxonomy): Bacteria > Bacillota > Clostridia > Oscillospirales > Oscillospiraceae > Onthomonas. The sequence continues at coordinate 1,899 of CAMNOL010000019.1, read as the reverse complement.
CCCGGCTGATCTTCTGGCTGACTCCCTTCGCGGCGCTGTTCATGGTGGAGATGATGAACGAGAAGAATCCCTTCACCAACCTGAACTTCCCTGAGCTGCTGATGAACATGATCTGGTACTCCATGAGCCTGTTCGTGCTGTGGGTCCTCTTCGGGCGAAGGCGAAGGTCCGCCACCCTTTACATGGTGCTGATGTTCGCCATCGGCATGGTGAACCACTTTGTGCTGACCTACCGGGGCAGAATTCTCTTCCCCCAGGACGTGTCCAGCTGGCGCACCGCCGCCAACGTGGCGGTGGAGTACGACCTGACCCCGGACAGCTACATCTGGGGCGCGCTGGCGATTCTGGCGCTGTGGATGGTGCTGATCCGCTTTGTCATGCAGCCCCAGAAGGGCCGGGAGTATTTCCGCAAAAAAGCCGTCACAGCCGGGCTGTGCGCCCTGTCCGGGGCGTATTTTGCCGCCTTCTTCTTCTCCCCCTGGCTGCCCGCCATGGGCATCAAGGCGGAGCAGTGGCGCACCCAGTCCAACGGCTTTGTGCTCAATTTTACCCTGGCGCTGCGCTACAGCCGGGTGGAGCGCCCGGAGGGCTACTCCGCTGAGACGGTGGAGTCCCTCTCCAGCCAGCTGCTCAGCGAGGGCGGCGGCGAGGACATGAGGCTGTACACCGCCTCCTACATCCACAGCCAGTACGAGCCGGACACCGCCGACGAGGACACCGTCCCCGACGAGACCATCACCGTCTCCACCGACGAAAACGGCGTCCAGCCCACCAACATCATCTGCATCATGGACGAATCCTTCGGGGATATGGCGGTCTTTGACACCATGCAGATGAACCAGGACAGCATTCCGTTCTACCACAGCCTGAAAAAGAATACCATTAAGGGCTGGATGTACTCCCCGGTCACCGGAGCGGGCACCGCCAACGTGGAGTACGAGTTCCTCACCGGGGACAGCGTGTCCTTCCTGCCCGACGAGACCACCGCCTACGAGCTGTACGTGAGGCCGGATATGCCCACCCTGGTGAGCTGGGCCAAGGCCCTGGGCTTTTCCACCACTGCCATGCACCCCTATTACTCCTCCGGCTGGAACCGGGTGCAGGTGTACAGCGACTTCGACGTGGACTCCCAGCTCTACGACACCGATTTCATGTCCCCCAAGTACGTCCGGGGGTACATCTCTGACGAGACGGACTTTGAGAAGATCAAGTCCATCACCTCCGCGGCGGAGGGGGACAAGCAGTTCATCTTCAACGTGACCATGCAGAACCACGGCGGCTACCGCCAGGGGTGGTACAACCTGAACCGGAACATCTGGCTCACCGGGTCCCTGTTCGGGTGCAGCGAGTACACCGAGCAGTACCTGAACCTGATGTACGAGACCGACCGGCAGCTGGAAAGCCTGCTGAACTACTACAAAACTGTGGACGAGCCCACCATGATCGTGCTCTTCGGCGACCACCAGGGCAAGCTGTCCAGCTGGTTTTACGAGTACAAGCTCTACAACAAGGATCTGGACACCCGGACCCTGGAGGAGCTGGAGAAAATGTACGTCACCCCCTTCTTCGTCTGGACCAACTACGACAGCCGGGAGGCACAGGACGTGATGCTGTCCACCAACTTCCTGGGCGCCCTCACCGCCAAGTGCTCCAACTACCCCACCACCGCTTATCAGGATTTTCTCGTCCGGGTGTCCCAGGAGCTGCCGGTGGTGCAGACCATGGGCTACATCAACCGGGACGGCCTGCTGACCAACGACAGCGCCGAGCTGACCCAGGAGCAGCAAACGCTGCTGGATGAGTACGAGATCATGAGCTTTTACAACCTCTTTGGGGTGAAAAAGCACCGCCTGCCCCAGGTCGACCAGGCATTTTTTACACCAAAAGCAAGCTGACACC
>CAMNOL010000018.1 GCA_946546815.1 uncultured Oscillospiraceae bacterium | reverse complement strand
TGTTAAAGAAAAGGAACCGAATAGAACGTTTAACTGCTTTGCCCGCCGGCGGTCCTCCACCTTGTAAAATGGGCAAAAGCCCTGACCGCCGGGGGAAAAGTACAAAATGGCAATAGAAAAACCGCCTTTTCTGTTCGTGGGATACGGAAGGCGGTTTGCTGGTTGATGGGACGCACGCACCTTTGCGGATGCGCTCCCGTCAGGGTGTTTTTCTTCGATGTTCTTTCATTTTCACGCATAAAAACGCCGTCAAAGCAGAAAAAACTCCCTTTGGCGGCGCTTTTTATACTGATTTATTGGGGGAAAATGATGGCCAGCATTTTGGCAGGCTTGTCAGTCTTGTTGGCCACGCTGTGGCTCTGTCCGTCAGCAGTGAACACAACGCCGCCTTCCTTCACCGTGTGGGGCTCGCCGTTCTGGATGACCTCGATCTCGCCCTCCAGCACATAGTACACCTCTGCGTTGGTGTCATGGCTGTGCAGGCCGATGGTGCGGCCCGGCTCAATGGTAAAAATACAGAACAGATCTGTTCGGCCGCCGGTCTCGTCCTTTTCCAGAATGTGGTGCTGGTACAGCTCGCCGACGCCGCCGCGCAGTCCCACCACGCTGGAATTGCGCATTTCTTCCTTGCTCTTAATCATACTCGTTTCCTCCTCTGCAAATCGTGTGGATCAATTGCTGAAAATGTTCAGATTTTTGAATTCACGGGGGTAAAATATCATTAATCAGGGAAATATCAAACGGCACAGCAGGAACGCCGTGCCGTTTGTCGGGTGTTACAGTATGGTTGCAGCTTGTCCGAGGCGCAGGCGATTACTTCCGCTTGTTGAAGATATTAAAAATCTCGGTGAAATAATCGTCCTCAGTCTTGTCCTGCTTCTTTTCCTCAGCGGGAGCAGTTTCTTCCGCCTTGGGCTCCTCCTTCTCCTGGGGAGCGGGAGCGGCCTCTTCCGCCTTGGGCTCCTCCTGGGCAGGGGTCTCCTCCGCCTTGGGCTCTTCCTTTACGGGGCGAAAGGTGGCGGGCGTACCCGCACCCTCCTTTTCGTTCTCGTCAAAACCGGTGGCGATGACCGTCACGCGGATCTCGTCCTCCAGATTCTCATCAAACACAGCACCGAAGATGATGTTGGCATCGGGATTGGCGGCCTGCTGCACTTTGGATGCGGCGATCTCCACCTCTTCCAGGCCGATGTTCATGTCGCCGCTGATGTTGACCAGCACGCCCCGTGCGCCGGCGATGGAAGTCTCCAGCAGCGGGGAGGAAATGGCCATGCGGGCGGCCTCTTCGGCCTTGTTCTCGCCGGCAGCGCGGCCCACGCCCATGTGAGCCAGGCCTGCGTCCTTCATGACGCTGGTGACGTCGGCAAAGTCCAGGTTAATAAAGCCGACCTTCTTGACCAGGTCGGAGATGGACTCCACCGCCTGGCGCAGCACGTCGTCGGCGATCTCAAAGGCGTTGGCAAAGGTGATCTTCTGATCGGTGGCGTGCTTCAGACGGTCGTTGGGGATGATGACCAGGGAGTCCACCTTCTGGCGCAGCTCATTGATGCCTGCCTCGGCCTGCATCATTCTGCGGCGGCCCTCAAAGCCAAAGGGCTTGGTGACCACGCCGACGGTCAAAATTCCCTTCTCCCGGGCCACGTCGGCCACGATGGGGCTGCCGCCGGTGCCGGTGCCGCCGCCCATTCCGCAGGTGACAAAGACCATGTCGGTGTTCTCCAGCGCCTTGTCCAGCTGGCTGCGGCTCTCCTCGGCTGCCTTGCGGCCCACCTCGGGGTTGGCGCCGGCGCCCTGGCCGTGGGTGAGCTTCTCACCGATCTGAATCTTGTAGGTTGCGGCAGAATGATCCAGTGCCTGTTTATCTGTGTTAACGGCGATGAAGTCCACACCCTGAGTGCCGGATTTCACCATGCGGTTCACGACATTGTTGCCGCCTCCGCCTACACCGACTACCTTAATGCTGACTACGCTGTCAGGCTCGACTTCGAATCCAAAGGGCATACGTTCTTCCTCCTATGTACTACTCTGCTGAGTGAAAGTTTACATTTCTATGCATACCATTTTATAGGATATTTTTAGTTGGGTCAATACCTTTCTGCAAAAATAATACCCATCAACTGTTTTTTGTCAGGTGGGGATGCCCGTCGTCATAGGTCATATCCAGGGTTCCGGTATCCTTGTCAGACCATTTCACATCCACATACTCGGTCAGTATTTTGGCGAAATACTTTATTTTGTAGTCGAAATTCGACTCCAGCGGGATTTTCACCTTGATTCTGCCCTCATAGTCCAGCACCAGCTCACTTTCTGAGGTCAGGTCCACAGACCGGATGTGCTGCTGCAGGTCGTAGTCCTGCAGCGGGTGGAGCACCTTCAGCAGGCTGTCTTTCTGCAGCTGCTGGCTGGGCACGGTCCCCTGGGAGCCGTCCCCCGAACTGACTCCGTCGGGCACCTGAATGATCTCGCCGGACCGGGGGTCCACCAGGGTCAGCCCCTTGACCACCATACAGCTCTGGCTGCCGGCAGCCTGCTGGAGCAGCTTTCCGTTCACATCCACCAGCCACCAGGACTGTTTGCCCGTCTGAATGGCGGCCATGGCCTCGCTTTCGGAGATGGTCAGCACCAGCGTCCCGGGCAGCCGTTTGTGCATGGACACGCTGGAGACATAGGGCAGCCGGTTCAAAATGCCAATGACCGCCTGGTTTTTATTCAGCAGCAGCAGGTTGTCGCCGATGTGGACGCCGGAGGCCTCCACAATCTCCTCTTCGGTGTACCGGTCTGTCGCTGCGATGGGCGAGGTGTTTCCGTCCCCGTCCCGGACATATACTTCCACATGGCTCACTTTGAAAAACACAATACAGCCCGCAAGGATGGCAAAAGCCACCAGAATTGCGGAAAAGAACACATAAAGCCCCAGAAACCGCCCGCGACGGTGGTTTCTCTGGCGCCGGTTCCTCCGTTTTTTCGCCATGGTATTTCCTCCGTTCTCTCCCCGCCCCCGGAACGCTCCGCGGGGGCACAAGGGTAACTCATCAGTCGTTACAAAGTAATGCGCTGGATCTCCGCGCCCAGCGCGCACAGATCCCGCTCCAGCCGGGCATAGCCCCGGTCCACATGGTGCAGGCCGGTGAGCAGGCTCTCTCCCTCACTGCTGAGGGCCGCCACCGCCAGCGCAGCGCCGCCCCGCAGGTCCGGCGCCTTCAGTCTGGCCCCGTGGAGCCGGGGCACGCCGCAGACCACCGCCACCCGGCCCTCCACCCGGATGTCCGCTCCCATACGGAGCAGCTCCGGGACCTGCCGGAAGCGGTTCTCAAAAATCGTCTCCACAAACACCGTCACCCCGCAGCTGCGGCACAGCGCCGCCATGACCATGGGCTGGGCGTCGGTGGGAAAGCCCGGGTAGGGCGCCGTCCGAATGGGCGATACCCCCTGCAGCAGGCCCCGTTGTCTGAGAAAAATGGTGTGTTCGTCTCCGAATACGGTACAGCCCGCCTCCCGGAGGGTGTCCAGCACCGGCAGCAGCATCCTCCGCTCCACGCCCTGCAGCTCCACCGCGCCCCCCGCAGCCGCTGCGGCGGACAGATAGGTGGCGGCAACGATGCGGTCGGAGATCACCCGGTGCTCGCCGCCGTGGAGGCGACGGCCGCCTCGAATGACCACGGTGGAGGTGCCGGCTCCCCGGACGTCTGCCCCTAAGGTTCGCAAAAACCGCTGCAAATCCAGAATTTCCGGCTCTCTGGCCGCATTGGAGATGGTGGTCACCCCTCGGGCGCAGCAGGCCGCCAGCATGGCGTTCTCCGTGGCGCCCACACTGGGAATGGACAGGCTCAGCTCCGCTCCCCGGGGGGTTCCGGTGCAGGAAATGCTGCCGTGGGTGTCGTCGATCTCCACGCCCATGGCCCGCAGCGCGCTCAGGTGCAGGTCGATGGGCCGGGGGCCCAGCTCGCAGCCGCCGGGAAAGGACAGCTCCGCCTGGCCGCAGCGGCCCAGCACCGCCCCCAGAAAGATGATGGAGGAGCGCATTTCCCGCATCAGTCCGTCGGGAATGTCCATGCGCTTCAGGGTGGAGGAATCCACCGTGATGGTCTCTCCCTGCCGGCACACCCTGCAGCCCAGGTGCCGCAGAATGGCCACCGCCGCATCGACGTCCGTCAGGTCGGGGCAGTTATGTATCACACACACGCCGGAGGCCAGAATCGCCGCCGCCAGAATGGGAAGCACACTGTTTTTCGCCCCGTGAACCTTCACAGAGCCGCAGAGCGGCCTGCCGCCGCAGATTCGTAACGCACGCATAAAACTTCCTCCGTTTGGCATGGATTTGTCTTATGCTATGCACTTCCCTGACAAAGAGTGAACAAAACCACCGGTTCCCCAGGTCCCGTCAGGCCGGGCTGTTTACCGGCGGATCAGGGCCTTCAGGGTCTCGTAGATCCGCTCGTTGGGGTTGCTGACGAACAGGCGCTTCAGCGCCATGCTCATTTGCTCCAGGCTGGCGCGGTTGTCCAGCATGGTGACCACCTGGGCGTAGAGCTTCTTGCCGGAGCAGTCCGGCTCCAGCATCAGCACCGCGCCGCCCTGGTCGGACAGCACCCGGGCGTTTTTCTCCTGATGGTTGGCGGTGACGTTGGGAGAGGGCACCAGAATGCTGGGCTTGGCGATGGCGGCGATCTCCGCAATGGTGGATGCGCCGGCCCGGCTGAGCACCACGTCCGCCGCGGACATGACCACGGGCATATCGTAGATGTACTCCCGGATGTCCACGTCGGGGTACTGCTTCAGGTCAATGCCCCGGTCCTTTATACCCTTCAGCACCCGCTCATAGTACCGGGTGCCCACGCCGTAAATGTGGTGGAAGGGGGCGCCGGCCTGGCACTCCCGCACCACAAAGTCGATCATATGGTCGTTCATCACCTGGGCGCCCAGACTGCCCCAGGTGGTCACCACCACGGGCTTGCTGTCGGCAAATCCCAGCTTCAGACGGGCCTGTTCTTTGTTCTGGTCAAAGAAGTCTCCCCGCACCGGGGTGCCGGTGACCACCACCTTGCTCTGGTCGGCGTAGTGGCTTTTGCTCTCCTCAAAGCCCACCATCACCGTGTCCACCACCCGGGACAGGCGCTGGGTGGTCAGGCCGGGAAAGGCGTTGGACTCGTGAACAGCAGTGGGAATGCCCATTTTCGCCGCCTGGTTCACCACCGGGAAAGAGGCGTAGCCGCCGGTTCCCACCACCAGGTCAGGCTTGAATTCCTTCAGAATTTTCTTCGCCTGGCCGGGAGAGACCATCAGGTTTTTCACGGTCTTCAGGTTGTGTTTCAGGCTGTTCAGGTTGATGGAGCGGTAAAAGCTGGAAATCGTCACGGTTTTGATCTTGTAGCCGGACTTAGGCACCAGCCGCTCCTCCATGCCGCCGTCCGCGCCCACGAAGAGGATCTCCGCGCCGTCCCGCTGCACGAACATTCCGGCCAGCGCCACGGCGGGGTTGATGTGGCCTGCGGTTCCGCCGCAGGTAAACAAAATTCGAAGGGGTTGATTCATGATGTATTCACTCCAGTTTGATGCACCAGCGGGGGCCGGCGCACCGGCCTCCGCATTCGTTTCCGGGTTTAGTTATTTCTAGGCGGCGCAATCTGCCGGGAAACCGACAAAATCACGCCCATTTCCACCAATTGAATCCACAATGCGGTGCCTCCGTAGGAGAAGAAGGGCAGCGCAATGCCGGTGGCGGGGATCAGGTTCAGCACCACCGCCATGTTCAGGAACACCTGCACCGCCAGCAGGGTGGTGATGCCCACAATCAGCAGGGAGCCGAAGCGGTCCCGGGAGTGCAGCGCCAGCCAGTAGCCGCGGATGACCAGCAGGGCGAAGAGCACCACGATCAGGGACGCGCCGATGAAGCCCAGCTCCTCGCAGATGATGGCGAAAATGAAGTCGTTCTGCTCCTCAGGCAGGTACAGGTACTTCTGCCGGCTCAGTCCGAAGCCCAGTCCGGTGAGTCCTCCGGAGGCCACCGCGTACAGGGACTGCACCACCTGATAGCCGTCGCCTCTGACGTCGGACCAGGGGTCCCGCCAGATGGCCAGTCGGCCGCTGTTGTAGTTGCCCACAACCACCACCAGGTAGAACAGCAGCGCCATGGCTCCGCCGCCCACGGCGAACCAGCCCAGCCGGATGCCTGCGGCGAAGAGGATGGCGGCGCCGGCAGCGGCCACCAGAATCAGGCCGGACATATGGGGCTCCAGGCGCAGCAGCACCGCAATGATGATGAGGATCGTCCCGTAGGGGATCAGCTCCACAAGGTTGCTCCAGTACAGGAAGTAGCGCCCCTTCTCCAGGGCGTAGGGCAGCCGCTTCTGAAACTCCGGCGTGCCGTACTTCCGCTTGGACAAGCGGGCGGAAAAGAAGAGCACAACGCCCAGCTTTGCGATTTCCGATGGCTGGAACTCCGGTCCGACCACGATCAGCATTTTCAGCCACCGGGTGGCGTGGTTGTGGGTGCGGCCCACATGGGGCACCAGCACCAGGATCAGCAGGAAAATGGCGAAGAGCAGCACCGGTACAGAAAGAATTCTCAGGTGCTGATAGTCCATTTTGGACACCAGCAGCATCAGCACAATGCCCACCGCCGCAAACAGCGCCTGCCGTTTGAAGTAAAAATACGGGTCGCCCATGATGCCCTTTTCGGGCACATAGCCGGCAGTCTTGTCGTACAGCGCCGCATAGGACGAGGCCGACAGCAGCATGACCAGGCCGATGCCCAGCAGAATCAGCACCAGCATCAGAAAGGGCAGGTCAATGGGGCCTTTCGCCAGCTGTTCATGCCGGCTCAGGTTGCGCCGGGTTCGTTTTCTCGTGGTTGGCACTACGGTTCCCCCTTTTTACCGATAAAATCAAATCAATTTGTGTATCTCTACTTGCCGAAACAGGGTTTTTCGGCACAGATCAGGCTGTTGGCTCCTCAGGGAAGGATCCTGCCGCTGACGCCCAGATAGGCCAGCAGGCACATCAGCGCGGTGATGGCGGTGAACACGGTGAACAGCTTGTATTCGCTCCACCCCCCCATCTCAAAGTGGTGGTGCAGCGGCGCCATGCGGAAGATGCGCTTGCCGTGGGTCAGCTTGAAGTAGCCCACCTGCAGGATGACGGACAGGGTCTCGGCGATGTAAATGAGGCCCACCAGGATCAGCACCACGGGCATATCCAGCGCAAAGGCCAGTCCGCAGACCATGCCCCCCAGGAACAGGGAGCCGGTGTCGCCCATGAACACCTTGGCCGGGTGGAAGTTGTAGATCAGGAAGCCGCCCAGGCCGCCCAGCATAGCGGCGGAGAGCACGGCCAGGTCAGTTCTGCCCCACAGCAGGGACACAGCCAGGTAGAAGGCCATCACCGGCATGGTCACGCCGGTGGCCAGACCGTCCACGCCGTCGGTGAGGTTCACCGCGTTGTCGGTGCCGATCATGACAAAGGCCGCAAAGATCATGTACGCCAGCCAGGGAATCGTAATGGTCACGTTGACAAAGGGAATGTAAATGTGGGAGTGCAGATATCCGCAGGAGCGCAGCAGCACGGTGCACAGCACGGAGACCGCCAGCTGCAGCAGGAACTTCTGGGAGGCGGTGAGGCCCTCGTTCTTGTGGTAGCGGACCTTCACATAGTCATCAATGAATCCGATGATGCCGAACACCAGCGCAAAGCCGAAGACGATCAGCGCGCCGAAGTCTCCGGCGGCGAAGTCCTTCCAGCCCAGCACCAGCACCGCCAGCAGCGTGCCCAGCACAAACATAATGCCGCCCATGGTGGGGGTGCCCTGCTTGGCCTTATGCCACTTGGGGCCGATTTCCTTGATGGTCTGCCCCGCCTTCAGCGCGTGCAGCCAGGGAATCACAACCTTGCCCAGCAGCCAGGTGGCGGCAAGGCTCACAATCAACGCAATCAAAACTCTCATCTTTTGCTCCTCTTTCCTCTCTGGAACTCATTTTTCTATCTTGATTTGACGGGACCGCCGGGACCTCTTTTCCCCGGGGGCGTGCTGCGCCTGCCCGGTTCCCCGGCGCCTTATCTCAGCGAAACAGGTTCATTCCTGCCGCTGGGTTGTATTTAGATGGTCTTGCAGCTGCGCCGCAATCCGTCTGACAACCTCCCGCTCGTCAAAGGGGACCGTTCCCTCCTCCAGCAGCATGGCGGTGCGGTCGCCCCGGCCGGCCAGGATCACCAGGTCCCCCGGCCGGGCATTTTCCATGGCTCTGCGGATGGCCCGCTCCCGGCTGGGAATCACCGTGCCCCGCCGCCCGGTCATTCCGGCCCGGATGTCCCGGCAGATCTGCTCCACCGGCTCGGTGCGGGGGTCGTCTGCGGTGAGATAGATCCGGTCCGCCATGCGGGAGATCACCTCTCCGATGGCGGGACGAAGGGCCCGGTCCCGGTCTCCCGGCGCGCCGCAGACCAGCAGCAGCCGGCCCTGTGCCAGCTCCCGGCCGGTGAGCAGCAGGTTTTCCAGCTGCTCCGGGGTGGCGGCGCTGTCAATGAGCACCGCTGTGCCGTTGTCCAGCTCGTGAAGCTCCATGCGACCGGGGACGCCGCCGGCGTGGCTGAGTACCTCCGCCATGGTGTTCAGGGGAAGTCCCCGGCTGATGCCCACCGCCAGCGCAGCCAGGCTGTGGTACAGGCCAAAGCCCCCCGGAACCGGCAGGCGCACCCGGCAGATGCTCTGATCCGTCAGCGCCTCAAATTCGATCCGGTCCCGCCGCAGCCGCAGGTTCCGGCCGTTGATGTCGGCCTCCCCCCGCTTTTCCGCATAGGTGACTTTTTTTCCGGTCCACCCGCCGGCAAGGGCCCGCACATCGGCGTCGTCCACGCTGCAGACCAGGGTCCCGCAGCGCCCGGTGAGGTATGAGCGGACGGCGTCCGCCTCAGAACGGTCGTTGACGCTGGTGACCACCGCCGTCTCCCACTCCAGGGCGTTGAGCAGTCCGCTCTCCAGCATGGGCACGCTCAGCGTGACGATGCATCCGGCACAGCCCGCACCCTTCATCCTGTCCAAAAGCTCCGACAGGCTCTGCTCCCAGTCCGGCCATTGGGGCGGCGGAAGCACCTCATCCAGAACATAGCTGTGCCGCGAGGTGATCAGACCTGTGGTCTGTTTGGCTCCGGATTCCAGCATCCGGCGCACCAGATGCGCCGTGCAGGTCTTTCCGGCCCCGCCGATCACCGCGGTCAGCGGCAGTCTTGGATCAATCATCAATTACCTGTCCTGTGTAGTCGGCAACGGAGTTGTCTGTGAAGTATACGGTGATCACGGTGCCCCGCTCCACCTTCTTGCCGGCTTTGACGCTCTGGTCATAGGCCAGCGTGGTGTTGTTGTAGAAGCTGGAGGAGCCGGAAACCGTCATGTACAGGTTCAGATCGGACAGCGTGCTCCGGGCCTGCTCCACGGTCATGCCTGTCAGATCCGGCATCTTCACCTTGTCCTGGGGCACATCGGTGCCCATGTAGAGGATGACCTGGCTGCCGCTGGGGATGGAGGCGCCCTGCACCGGGCACTGTCCGGTGACGGTTTCACCGCTGCCCACCTTCCGGTAGGACAGATCCTTGCTCTCCAGCGCCTCACCGGCCTCCTTCTCGCTGAATCCGATCAGGGTGGGCACAGTAACGCTGGCGCCGGACAGGTCGTCGTTGGTGTATTCCTTCTCAAAGCCCTGATAATCCAGAATTTCGGAGATCAGCTGGCCTGCCACTGGAGCGGCCATGTTGCCGCCGGAAATGTAGTAGCCGGTGGTGGAAAAATCGCTGCCCGGGCTGGCCACCTTGGGGGCATCGAAGGCCACCAGCACGATGATCTGGGGGTCGTCTGCCGGGGCAAAGCCCATAAAGGAGGTGATAAACTCATCGTCCACCAGCGTCTGGGAGGTACCGGTCTTGCCGCCGATGCGGTAGCCGGGCACGTAGGCGTTTTTGCCGGTGTAGCTGGTGACCACGCCCTCCAGAATGCTGGCGCAGCGCCGGGAGGTCTCCTTGCTGATGACCTGGCGCACCGGGGCCTCATCCGCCTTGTAGACGGTCTCCCCGTCGGGGGTGACGATGCGATCCACCACATGGGGCCGGTACAGATAGCCGCCGTTGACCACCGCGTTGATGGCGGTGATCAGGCTGATGGGCGTCACGGTGAAGCGCTGGCCGAAGGATGCGGTGGCCAGCTGGGTGATGCCGAAGCCCGCCTTGTTCCAGATCACGTTGGCGCTCTCGCCGGGCAGGTCCACATTGGTGGCCTCCATCAGTCCGAAGCGTTCCATGTAGGAGTAAAAGGCGTCCGCCCCCAGGGACTGGCCGATCTTGATGAAGGCCGGGTTGCAGGAGTGTCCCACCGCCTCTGCCAGGGTCTGGTGGCCGTGGCCGGCGTGGTTGGAACAGCGGATGGTGTAATTGGCCACCCGGACGGAGCCGGCGCAGTCGTAGGTGCTGCTCTCGTCGATGACGCCCTCCTCCATGGCGGAGGCCAGCACGATGGATTTAAAGGTAGAGCCGGGCTCGTAGGTGTCGTTCAGCGCCTTGTTGCGCCACATCTTGTTCAGCGCGTCGGACTCGGTGATGCTGCCGTCCTCTACGCCCTCCTTCAGCACGGAGTCGATGATCTGGCCGTAGTGGTTCAGGTCGTAGGAGGGGCTGCTGGCCATGCCCCGGATGGCGCCGGTTTTGCAGTCCATGGCGATGATAAAGCCGCCGTTTCGGGCGTCGTAACGCTCTACGCCAGCCTCCAGCGCGTTCTCACACATCTTCTGGATGTTGGTGTCCAGCGTCAGATAAGCGCTGTTGCCGTCCTCCGGGTCGAAGTAGTCCTGGTAGAAGTTCATCAGGTCCGTGCCGCCGGCGTTGTGGGCGGTGACCACCAGGCCGGCCTTGCCCGCCAGCTGATTATCCAGCTCCGCCTCAATGCCGTAGGCGCCGCCGTTCTCATTGGTGAAGCCGATGATCTGGGCCGCCAGGGTGGAGTAGGGATAGGACCGCTTGGAGTTGGGGGACAGGTACACGCAGCCCGCCAGAGCGTTGTCAGAGATGAAACCACGCACCTCCTGCTCGGTGGTGGCGTCGATCTTGCTGGCAATCTTTTTGTACTGGCTGTTGGTGTCCTTGCACTTTTCCCGGATCTCCTTTCCCTTCACTCCGTCCAGAATGGGGGGCAGCCCCTTGGAGATGACATCGATCAGGTCCGGAACCGGCGCCTCCGCAGTGGCGCGGGTCTCCTCGGAAACCTCCTTGCCCGCCGCCTTTGCCACCTTTTCCTCCGCATCCGCCTTGGCCTTTTCCAGGGCGGCCTGCTTCTCCACAATGGCCTTGGGGGACAGGATCACGTCGTAGGCACTGGAGCTGATGGCCAGCACGTTGCCGTTGGTGTCGTAAATCGGACCCCGCTCTGCCGAGACGGACAGCTCGCTGGTCTGCTGCTGCACCGCCATCTGCTCCAGCTCATCGTGCCGGACCACCTGCCAGTGCCAGAGCTGGTAAAAAATCGGAAGAAACATCAGCACGCCGCAGACCGCCATCAGAAACACCGTCCGCCGGAAAATTTTCCGGTTGGCCTCTCTGCCGCTGCCGATCTTCCGTTTCCGCTTGCTCATTCACTCGCCTTCCCTTCTCATGTTTGCTGGGGAAGCCTCCGGGCGGGAGCCTCTCCTGCCGTTCTTCCCCGGGGACGCCGCAGCTGATTCATGCAGCGGTTCCCTAGGGAAGGACTGATTCAATCTCTCGGATGGCTGGGCGAGGATATTTTTCGTCCAGATAGTGACCAAATTCTGCAGGAATCCTGACGGATTTCAAAGAATAGGGACACTATATGGCGGAAAACAGGCCGTCCAGACGCCGTAGCCTGATTGAATCAGTGCTTCCTTAGCAAAAAGGGCGCAAGAAATAGCTCTTTCTTACGCCCTCAGTGATTTCTCTTTGCTTCTCCCCTACAGCAGCCGCTGTCGGAACCGCTGTAAAACAGGGCTTTTCCTTCCATCGTCCATTTTTATGTACGGCTCAGTTAAAGTATTCGCCGACACCGCTGAGGAGGGATCGCACCGTCCGCCAAGCCTTCTCCGCACCGGAGATCTGGTCGTTCTGCTGGTAGACCACCGCGTTGTCCGGGTCAGACAGCTCCACATACATCTGCTGGCTGATGCCGGGCTTCACCAGGTTGGCCGCCGCTGCCGCCTTGTTCAGTGTCTCGTTGTCAAAAATCTCCTGGTCCTCGGCCTCCAGCTTGGCATAATCGGCCTCCAGCTGGGTCAGAGAGGACTGGGCCCGAACGGTCTGTGCGTAGATGCCGTTCAGCTGAATGTAGCTGGCCAGCACGCTGACCGCCAGCAGGATCACCATGGCAAAGCCGGCAATGGCCACCAGGGAGACCTTCTGCTGCTCCCGCAGCACCACCGCCGCATTGCGTTTGGCGCCCCGGGCCCGCTCCAGCTGCTCCTGGGAAACCCTGCGCTGCTCCTGGCGCTCTTCCCGCTCCAGCTCCGGCGCGGCAGTGCCCAGCTTGCGGGCTGCGTTGCCCTCATAGGTAATGGTCTGGAAAGGGTTCTTTCTTGTTTCTGCCATAGCGTTGTCCTCTCTTTCGTAAAATTTCAATCTATCTCAATGATCCGCAGGCCGTCACAGCTTCTCCGCAATGCGGAGCTTGGCGCTTCTGGCCCGGGGATTCTCTTTGACCTCTTTTGCGGTGGGCAAAATCGGCTTCCGGGGGGTCATTTTAATGGTGGGGGTTTTGCCGCACACGCACACCGGGAACTCCGGCGGACAGGTGCAGCCTCTGGCCCAGTTCTGGTAGCCGTTTTTCACCAGCCGGTCCTCCAGGGAGTGGAAGGTGATGATGCACAGCCTGCCCCCCCGGTTCAGCCGGGGGATCACCGCGTCCACCACATCGGAGCAGGCGGACAGCTCGTCGTTCACCGCAATGCGCACCGCCTGGAACACCCGCTTGGCCGGATGCTGCTTTTCCCGCAGCGCTGCGGCGGGCATGGCGGACTTGATGACCTCCACCAGCTGGAAGGTGGTTTCAATGGGGGCCTGCTCCCGGTGGCGGACAATGGCTGCGGCCACCTGCCGGGCGTAGCGCTCCTCGCCGTAACGGGAGAAGATCCAGCTCAGCTCCTGCTGGGACCACTGGTTCACCACCACGGCGGCGGTGAGCGCCTGGGTCTGGTCCATCCGCATATCCAGCGGCGCATCCTTCATATAGGAAAAGCCCCGGCTGGCGTCGTCCAGCTGAGGGGAGGAAACCCCCAGATCCAGCAGCACGCCGTCCACGCCGTCAATGCCCAGCTGATCCAGCACATCGGGAATCCGGCTGAAGTTGCTGTGCACCAGCGTCACCCGGTCCATATACTCCTTCAGCCGCTGCTGCGCCGCATCCAGGGCGGCCTGGTCCCGGTCAATGCAGATCAGGCGGCCGGTGGTCAGCCCCTTGGCGATCTCCCGGCTGTGCCCGGCCCGGCCCAGAGTGCCGTCCACATAAACGCCATCCGGTCGGATCTTCAGTCCCCGGATGCACTCCTCCAGCAGCACCGGACGGTGGGTGAATTCAGCCATGCTCGCTCCTCATTCCAACGGTTTGATCTGTCCAGAGGAAGGGCTTGTGCACCGGTGCCTCTCCGCGCCGGCCTCAACAGGGCAGACCTCCCCCATCTGACGTTACTCGTACCGTATAGTATAAAACAACCTCTTTGAAATAGCAAGTATTTTTCACGCAGTTTATCAAAAAAGTTGTTATCTTACAAAACTTTCGCACTTTTCCGCTGTTGTCGCATCAATCTGTCTTTTCCCGCTATTTTCCAGGACCCGCCCCCGGGCCGCCGGCGCCGGCGGGTTCCGCTCTTCTTTCCACAGAGCGCATTTGTATGTCATACGCGTACAGCTGACAAATCCCGGCGACGCGGACACCGCAAATCGCCGGGACAGTTTCCTGCTCTATCAGTTCTCCGGTTTCTTCTCAGAGAGGTTCTGGAACTTGCTGCGGGACTCCTGCACCTCCCGAAGGGCCTCGTTCAGCGCCTCCTCCGTGCGGCGGAGCACATCCTCGCAGTACTCGTTGGCCACCCGCTGCAGCTCGGTGGAGCGGCGCTCCGCCTTGGAGGTCAGCTCTGCGGCGGACTCCTCGGCCTCCTGAATCATGGCGTTGTGCTGGGCCTCGGTCTCCTTCAGGATCTCCCTGGCCTTGGCCTTCACCCGGTTCTGGATCTCATCCTCGTCGATGAGCTTTCGGGCCTGCTCCTCCGCCTGGCGGCGAATGCGCTCGGCTTCCTTCTCCGCCTGGGTCAGCACCTCGTTGCGGGTGGAGACGATGCGCTGGGCCTCGTCGATCTCCACCGGGAACAGACGGCGCACCTCGTCCAGAATGTCCAGGGCCTTGTCCCGGTCGATGCGGCAGTAGCCGCCTCCGCCGAAGCTGCTGCGCGCCTCGTCGATCATCTGATACAGTGAGCTGAGCAGCTCGCTTACTTTTTCCTGATTTGCCATGACAGGCCCTTCTTTCTATCGTGGTTTGTTAATAAAGCAGTTGTAATAATGGGTCAGGGGGCTGACCGGATCGCTTCCCTCATCCGCTCCGACACCGTCTCCGCAATGGCGTCAGCCACATAGCCCTTGAGGCTGACCTGATAGCGGGCCATTTCCTTGACAATGGTGGAGCTGAGGAAGGCCAGCTCCGGCCGGGCGGTGAGAAACAGCGTATCCATCCCCGGAGAGAGCTTCCGGTTCAGGTCTGCCATCTGCATCTCCGACTCAAAATCCGCCACCCGGCGCAGGCCCTTCACCACGCAGGCGGCGCCCCGCCTCCGGGCGTAGTCCACCAGCAGGCCGCTGGCGCAGTCCACCTCCACGTTGTCCACGCCCTCCAGCTCCGGCAGGCTGCGGCGGATCAGCTCCGCCCGCTCCTCCGGGGTGAACAGCCCGTGCTTTTCGGAATTGTACATCACGCAGACGATCACCCTGTCAAACTGGGCCGCCGCCCGCTGAATGATGTCCAGGTGTCCCTTGGTCACCGGGTCAAAGCTGCCGGGATAAATGGCAGTTCTCATACAGTTTTTTCTCCTATCTGTTGGAATTCGCCGGAAAAAGCCGGAAAATTCCATCAGTTTTCTTTGCGGTACAGGTTCACCTTGGTCTTGCCGTAGCGGTAGTCCCTGCTCTTCACAAAGGGAGCGGGCAGCTCCGGAACAGGCTGTTCTGTCCGACTTTCACAAATGATTATACCATTCTCCGCCAAAATGTCAATTGTGCTGATCTTTTTCAGCGCAGATTCCAGCAGGCCGCTGTCGTAGGGCGGGTCCAGGAAAATCAGGTGGTATTTCTCCTGGGTGGTGTTCAGGAACCCGATGGCGTCCCCCTGGACCACTCTGGCCCGGTCGGACAGCTCCGTGACCTTCAGGTTCTCCCGGATCAGCCGCACCGCGTCCCGGCGCTGGTCCACGAAGGTGCAGCGCTCCGCGCCCCGGCTCAGGCACTCGATGCCCAGCTGGCCGGTGCCGCCGAACAGGTCCAGCACCCGCCGGCCCTCAATGTCAAATTGGATGATGTTGAACATCCCCTCCTTCACCCGGTCGTAGGTGGGGCGGGTGTCCATGCCCTCCAGCTCGCCCAGACGGCGGCCCCGGGCAGTTCCGGTGATGACTCGCATTGTGTTCCTCCTTATCCTGTTGTGGAAAAAATCGTGAAACCTCCGATTGGTTTACTTTGAACCGTCTTTGTGGAAATATTCATACACCGCCGCGGCGGTTCCCTTGGGCACCGCCTTGCACAGCTCCTCGTAGTCCGCGGCCTTGATGGCCTTCAGACTTTTAAAGTGCTTCATCAGCGCCTTGCGGCGGACCTGCCCCACTCCGGGGATCTGCTCCAAGGAGGAGGCCACGGTGTTCTTTGCGTGGCTCTCCCGGTGGAAAGTGATGGCAAACCGGTGGGTTTCCTCCTGGATCCGTCCGATCAGGGAGAAAATCGCCTGGTTGCTCTGGATGCCGATCTCGCTGCCGTCGGGGGCCACCAGCGCCCGGGTCCGGTGGCGGTTGTCCTTCACCATGCCGAACACGGGGACGTGCAGCCCCATCTGCTGCAGAACCTGCACCGCCACGGTGACCTGTCCCAGGCCGCCGTCCATCAGCAGCACGTCGGGCAGGGTGCCGAATTTTTCGTCCCCGTCCAGATAGCGTTTGAAGCGGCGCGTCAGCACCTGCTCCATGGAGGCGTAGTCGTCCGGGTTGTCCATATCCCGCAGGTGGAAGCGGCGGTAGTCCTTTTTCAGCGGCTTTCCGTCCACATGAACCGTCATGGAGGCGACGATGTCCGCCGCTCCGGTGTTGGAGATGTCATAGGCCTCGAAGCGGTGGGGCGTTTCCGGAAGGCCCAGCATACTGCCCAGCAGCTCCATCAGCCGGCTGGTGCGCTCCTCCCGGGTGGTGGCCCGCTCGGCCTCGTCGGCGGCGTTTTTCCGGGCCAGCTCCACCAGCCGGACCCGTTCCCCCCGCTGGGGCACGGAAATCTCCACCCGGCGGCCGGCGTTTTCCGTCAGCAGCTGCTGCAGCGCCTGCTGATCCTCCACCTGGCAGGGCAGATAGATCCGTTTGGGCAGGTTGCCCCGCCCGGCGTAGTACTGGCTCACCAGGGAGGAAATAATTTCCTGCTCGTCCTCCTCCATGGGGGTGGGCAGCAGCTCCGTGTCCCGATCCGCCAGCTGTCCCTGTAAAAAGTGCAGCACCACAAAGCAGCTCTTGGCCTCCCCCCGGTAAAAGCCCGCCACGTCCACGTCCGGCCCGGCGCCGGCCACCACCTTCTGCCGGGTGCCCAGCAGCTGAATGGCCCGCAGCCGGTCCCGCAGCTCCGCCGCGTTCTCAAAGCGCAGCTCCTCAGAAGCCTTTTGCATCTCCGCCTCCAGCTCCTGCTCCACGTCGGAGAATTTTCCGTCCAGCAGCCGCACCGCCTGCCGGATGCGCTCCTGGTACTGCTCCCGGGTCATGCACTCCCGGCACCAGCCGTCGCAGCTGCCGATGTGGTGCTCCAGGCAGGGCCGCTGTTTTCCGATGTCCCGGGGAAACCTCCGGCTGCAGGTGGGCAGCCGCAGCGCCCGGGAAATGGTGCGAATGATCTCCGCGCTGCTGCCCCGGCTGCCGTAGGGGCCGAAGTACCGGGCCCCGTCGTTGGGGGCCTGGTTGGCCAGGGTGAAGCGGGGATACTCCTCCTTTACGGACAGGCGGATATAGGGATAGCCCTTGTCATCCTTTAATAAGATGTTGTATTTCGGCTTGTGGCGCTTGATGAGGGAGTTTTCCAGCACCAGCGCCTCAAACTCACTGTCCGCCAGAATGTAGTCGAAGTGGTCGATCTGGCTGACCATGGCCCGGGTCTTGCTGGTGTGGCTGGCCAGGTCCGCAAAGTACTGGCTGACCCGGTTCTTCAGCGCCCGGGACTTGCCCACGTAGATCACGGTGTTGGACTTGTCCATCATGATATACACCCCGGGGCTCAGGGGCAGGGAGTGGGCTTTCTCCTTGAGTTGGTCTTTTGTCACAGCTTGCTCCTCACCATTCTACGAAAAAAGCGCCGCAGGACCCCGCGGCGCTCTGTGTTTTGCTATACTGTCCTCAGTCAACCTTATCGTCGGCGAGCACATCAATCAGGCCCTGAATGGCCTCTTTCTCATCAGGTCCGTCGGCCATGAGCCGAATCACGGTGCCCTGAATGATGCCCATAGAGAGCACGCCCAGCAGGCTCTTGGCGTTGACGCGGCTGTCCTCAACTTCAACCCAGATGCTGCTGACGTACTCATTGGCCTTCTGGATGAAAAAGGTAGCGGGACGGGCGTGCAGTCCGACTGCGTTGCTGACCACCGCTTCTTTCACAGTCATAAAAGATTCCTCCCCAGGTTCCTCTGTTGTAACTGAACAGTATCATATCAAATAAATGAGGTTTTCGTCAACGGCAATTTCTACAAACTTTCCCCGCCTGACGTAGGAAATGTTGCCCCCAGAGGGCAAATGCGACAAGTCCTTCCGCTCTCGCTTATTTCAGTTCCACGATGGTCACGCCGTCCTCGCCCTCGCCGTAGCGGCCCAGGCGGTAGCGCTTGACGTACTTGCAGGTTTTCAGGTACTGGTGCACCGCGGTGCGCAGCGCGCCGGTGCCCTTGCCGTGGATGACGGACACTCCGGCCAGATGGGCCATGACCGCGCTGTCCAGGAACTGGGAGAGCACCGCCACCGCCTCGTCGCACATCATGCCCCGCAGGTCCACCTCCCGGCTGGCGCCGGAACGGGTCACCTGGTGCTGGGAGGGCTGGCTGCGCACCGTCCGGCGCTGCTTCTGCTTTTTGGGCTGGGCGCCGGAGATCACCCGGACCTCCTCCTGCTTGGCGGTGACATTCAGAATGCCCGCCCGCAGCTGCAGCGTGCCGTCTTTGCCCACGCTGACCACCTCGGCCCGGGTGCCCAGCCGCAGCAGCTCCACCGTGTCCCCGGCCTGGGCGGGACGGGTGGGTTCACCGGCCGCCGGCTCCGGCCGCTGTCCCAGCTTGTCGCTGGCCCGGTTCAGCTCCCGGCGCAGCTGAGCCCGCTGGGCGTTGGTGTCCTCCGGGTCCTGGGCCTGCTTCTGGCGTTTTTTCATATTGTCCAGCTCGTGGAACACCCGGTTGGTGATGTTCCGGGCGTCGTCGATGATCTGCCGCGCCTCGGCGTTGGCCTTGTCCACCACCTTGGCCCGCTCTTCCTCGATGACCCGGCGGCTCTCCTCCATGGCGGCGGCGTCCTGCTCCATTTTCCGGTGCAGCTCCTCCGCCTGGCGGCGCTCCTCCTCCATCTGCTGGCGCTGCTGCTCCAGCTGGGTCAGCACGTCCTCAAATTTCACGTCCTGGGTGTCAATGCGCCGGGCGGCGTTTTCAATGATGTGTTCCGCCAGTCCCAGCCGCCGGGAGATGGCGAAGGCGTTGGATTTTCCGGGAATTCCGATGAGCAGCCGGTAAGTGGGCTGCAGCGTTTCCACGTTGAACTCGCAGGAGGCGTTTTCCACGCCGGGGGTGGTCATGGCGTAGACCTTCAGCTCGGCGTAGTGGGTGGTGGCCGCCACCTTTGCCCCGATGCTCCGGGCCTCCTCAATGATGGACACCGCCAGCGCCGCGCCCTCAATGGGGTCGGTGCCCGCGCCCAGCTCGTCGATGAGCACCAGGGTCTGCTCGTCAGCCTCGTCCAGAATCTTCACAATATTGGTGATGTGGGAGGAGAAGGTGGACAGGCTCTGCTCAATGGACTGCTCGTCGCCGATGTCCGCCAGCACCTCCCGGAACACGGAGAAGGTGCTGTCGTCCTTCACCGGCAGGTGCAGGCCGCACTGAGCCATCAGCGTCAGCAGGCCGGCGGTTTTCAGGGTGACGGTCTTGCCGCCGGTGTTGGGGCCGGTGATGACCAGCGTGTCGAAGCCCTCCCCCAGCCACAGGTCGATGGGCACCGCCTTCCGGGGGTCCAGCAGGGGGTGGCGGGCCTGGCGGAAGCGGAAGCTGCCGTCGTTGACCATTCTGGGGCACATGCCCTGCATCCTGTAGGACAGCCGGCCCCGGGCAAAGATCACGTCCAGCTGCAGCAGCAGGTCGTAATTCAGCAGGATATTCTGCTCATTGTCCGCCGCCTCAGCGGAGAGGGCCGCCAGAATCCGGGCGATCTCCTTTTCCTCCCGGCTCAGCAGCTCCCGCAGCTCGTTGTTGGCCTGCACCGCCGCCATGGGCTCCACAAAGAAGGTGGAGCCGGAGGCGGAGACGTCGTGGACCAGGCCGGGAACATTGCCCTTGTGCTCGCTTTTCACCGGCACCACGAAGCGTCCGTTCCGGATGGTGATGATGGTCTCCTGCAGGTACTTGGCGGAGGGGGAGGCGATGAGCTTCTGCAGCACCTCCCGGGCCTTGCCGGAGGCGGCGCGGATGTGACGGCGGATGTCTGCCAGCGCGGGGCTGGCGGTGTCGGCGATCTCCTCCTCGGAGACGATGGCGCCGGTGATCTTGTTCTCCAGCACGGCGTTGGGGGTCAGGCTGCGGAACAACGGGTCCAGCACGGTCTTTTTCTCTCCCACGCCGCTGTAGGCCGCCACCTCCCGGGCCGCGCGCAGCACCCGGGCCACCGTGAGCAGCTCCTTGTTGTTCAGGCTGCCCCCCAGCCGCGCCCGCTGCAGAATGGCGGCGACGCTGGTCAGGTTGGACAGCGCCGGATTGCCGTGGAGGTCCATCATGTCCCGGGCGGCGGTGGTCTCGTCCAGCAGCCGCTGCACCTCCACCGGCTCCCCAGAGGGCCGCAGCGCCAGACAGCGCTCCTTGGCCTCGTCGATGACCGCCTCCTGAGCCAGCAGCTCCAGCACCTGGGGCAGCTCCAGTGTTTTGATGGATTTTTCGAATAATTCTGTCATGGTGTGATCCTTTTTTACCTTCTCCGGCATCCCAACCGGGCGCCGGGTGTGACTCTCTCTAGGACTGGGGCGGGGCCTTTCCCTCCCGGCTCTGTACCACGCCGATGTTCTCCAGGCACGCGGCGTCCATCGTTCCGGTGAGCACGCCGTTGTGTTCGGAAAAGGCCACCTTCCGGCTGAGCACCTGGCCGTCCTCCCCCATCAGCTCCGTCAGACGCTGCTCCAGCCGCTCCTTCAGAAACGCCTCCGCGCTGCTGCGCTGAAGCTTTGCCGGCTTGGTCTCAAAGGCCTCCAGGCGCTGCCGCTCCCACGCCAGCGGAAGCGCCCCCCCGCCGGGCAGGGTCAGGGCGTGTGTCTCCGTTATCTTATCACACTTCCAGGTGAAAAAGCTACTGTCCGGGTAAAATTTCACCGCTTTTTTGAAAATCCTCAGGGCGAACAGGCTCTTTTTTTCTCCGGTGGGCACCTTGGCCCCCGTCTCCAGCGGCGTGGCGCAGCGCAGGGTGCGGCTGGTGTGGGCCCAGACCTTTCCCTCTGCCCGGACCTGGGTGGTGGAGAGCACCGTGCCGGAGCCGTCGCCGCTCTGCTGCTCCTCGGTGCCGGAGATGAGCACCTCCCCCTTCAGCACTGCCTGGCCCTCCTCCACGGCGGCCTGTCCGATGAGGGGGTCCACATCCACCACCACGCCGTCAGCCGCCGCCACAATGTCCGCCGCCGCCCAGCGATCCTCCAATTCCGGTTCCGGCGCCGCCTCCCGGACCACCACCTGGGCGTAGACGCCGCTGATGTTCACTGAGAGAAAGCTCAGCTGGGGCAGGCGCAGCAGCACCTCATTGGCCAGGGTCCGCCGGTCCACCCCCGGCCCGTAGGTCCCCGGCCCCAGGCCCTGCATTTCCAGTTCGGTCAAAATGACGGAATCCGGCACGGACTCATTTCCCGTCACATCCACCACCAAAATAAACTGAGACAGCACAATTGCCCCAAAAAGTGTAAAAAGCAGCCCGGCCAACAGCGCGTACCGGCTGCGGAACCGATACAGAAAAAAGGGCAGTCCGTCCTGCTCCAGCACTTCCAGCTCACACATCCCCTGGGCCGCCAGCGTGCGGGCCCGCTTCAGACGGTACGCCGGGATGCAGGCCAGCAGCGTCTCCCCGTCGGGCTGTTTGACGTCCCAGAATTGCAGGTTCGCGCCGCCGCAGAGGTTCAGAAACCGCTCCGGAAACCGTCCGACCACTCGAATTCGGACTGAGCCCAGCAGAAAATGCAGAAAATTTCTCACTATTTCGCCCCTCCACACCGTTTTTTCGGTGTCACTCCAATTCTACGGTTCTGATCTCTCCGGTGACCAGAAGGGAATTGGCGCTCATGGCGCCCAGCTCCAGCCCTTCTCCCCGGATTCGTACCAGAATCCGCCCGCCGCTGATGCTGATCTCCTCCGAGCCGTAGGACAGGATCCCCCTGTGATTTTCCATTCTGAGTTCCCGTTTTCCCACCAGCTCGATGAGCGGCGCCCCCGCCACAACGTCCGCCGGAAGTTCCAGCTTCTCCGCAGCGGGGTCCAGGAACGCCCAACGCGATTTTTTTCCCACTGTGCCTCACGCTCCTCCCCTCAGCCTATGCAGCAGCTCCCAAAAAGTTGCCTGTCCTCCGGCGGAAACTGGTCTGCGGGTCTGTTTTCCCGCCGTTTGTGCAAAACGTAGATTTTTGTCTGTATCATCATCTGGTGTTCTCGGAATTTCTACACCACAAGATATTGATTTTTACTCCAGAATCTGCTATAGTATGAGCTGTTCCAAAACGGAACAGCCCATTGGGGCGAGGAGGTTTTCGCAGCGCTCCGCTCCGCCGGTGGACGGGCTCTCTGTCCCGGCGCGACCCGCTGCTTGTCTGATAGAAAGAGGAGGAGCACACAATGAAAGTTATCAAGAGAGACGGCAAAACCGTTGATTTTGACCGAAGTAAGATCATCACAGCGGTTCAGAAGGCCAACGCTTCCGTTCCCCCCGAGGACCGGATCACCCAGTCGGAGATCGAGTCCATCGCCGACTCCGTCGCCGCCGTTGACCGCCCCCGCCTGCTGGTGGAGGACATTCAGGACCTGGTGGAACAGAAGCTGGTGCAGATCGGCACCTATCCCCTGACCAAGTCCTACATCATCTACCGCTATCAGCGGTCCCTGGCCCGCAAGCGCAACACCACCGACGACGACATCCTGCGTCTGCTGGACGGCACCAACAAGGAAATGGCCGAGGAGAACTCCAACAAGGACACCAGCGTGGCCTCCACCCAGCGGGACTACATCGCCGGCATCGTCAGCCGGGACCTGACCCGCCGCCTGCTGCTGCCCGCCGAGGTGTCCAAGGCCCACGACGAGGGTCTGCTCCACTTCCACGACGCCGACTACTTCGTGCAGCCCATCTTCAACTGCTGCCTCATCAACATCGGGGATATGCTGGACAACGGCACCATGATGAACGGCAAGCTCATCGAGAGCCCCAAGAGCTTCCAGGTGGCCTGCACCGTCACCACCCAGATCATCGCCTGCGTGGCCTCCAACCAGTACG
>CAMNOL010000017.1 GCA_946546815.1 uncultured Oscillospiraceae bacterium | reverse complement strand
CACAAGGGATTCCTTTCATAAAAAATCTTTGTTGTTTTTTCGATTTTTGCTTGCAACCTCAGTCGAAACGAGTTATACTGTACTCATATGAGTTAGTTAAAAAAATAACAAACTTAACTGAAGGAGGAAACCTGTTATGGCTTTCATCAATCTGGAAACTCAGGGCGCCGTGGCCGTGCTGACCATCGACCGCCCCAAGGCCCTCAATGCGCTGAACAGCTCCGTCCTGGACGAGCTGAACGCCGCCATTGACTCCATTGATCTGGACACCGTCCGCGCACTGGTCATCACCGGCGCCGGTGAGCGCAGCTTCGTGGCCGGCGCTGACATCGGTGAGATGAGCAAGCTGACCAAGGCTGAGGGCACCGCCTTCGGCAAGAAGGGCAACGACGTGTTCCGCAAGATCGAGACCCTGCCCATCCCCGTCATCGCAGCCGTCAACGGCTTTGCTCTGGGCGGCGGCAACGAGCTGGCTATGAGCTGCGACATCCGCATCTGCTC
Source organism: uncultured Oscillospiraceae bacterium (assembly GCA_946546815.1). GTDB lineage: Bacteria > Bacillota > Clostridia > Oscillospirales > Oscillospiraceae > Onthomonas. The sequence goes on along the minus strand of CAMNOL010000017.1, from coordinate 24,066 downwards.
CGAGGGCGCTATTTTCGGTCAGCCCGAGGTGGGCCTGGGCATCACCCCCGGCTTCGGCGGCACCCAGCGCCTGGCCCGTCTGGTCAGCCCCGGCATGGCCAAGCAGCTGATCTACACCGCCCGCAACATCAAGGCGGACGAGGCTTACCGCATCGGCCTGGTGAACGCTGTCTATCCCGCCGAGGAGCTGCTCCCCGCCGCGCTGAAGATGGCCAACGGCATCGCCAAGAACGCCCCCATCGCTGTCCGCGCCTGCAAGAAGGCCATCAACGAGGGGCTGGACCTGGACATGGACGCCGCCATCGCTCTGGAAGAGGAGCTGTTCGGTTCCTGCTTTGAGACCCACGACCAGGTCGAGGGCATGGGCTGCTTCATGAGCCGCGAGAAACCCAAGCCCAAGCCCGTTTTTACCAACAACTGACAACAGTTTGATCAGGGGCGGATTCCGGTTCGTCCCTGAACGTGGGTATGGCACATTGTGCAGATTAACCTTGCTTTTCGCAGCGTTAATCTTTACAATAGATACTGAGATCACTTTCAGGAGGTACTTATTATGAAAGTTGCTGTTATTGGCGCTGGCACCATGGGTTCCGGCATCGCTCAGGCATTTGCTCAGAAGGGCTGCACCGTCGCTCTGTGCGACATCAAGGCCGAGTGGGCTGCCGGCGGCAAGGACAAGATCGCCAAGGGCCTGGGCCGTCTGGTGGCCAAGGGCAAGAAGACCCAGGAGGATGTGGACGCCATCCTGGCCAACATCACCACCGGTCTGAAGGAAGACATCGCTGGTGACGCCGACCTGGTCGTCGAGGCCGCCTTCGAGGACATGGGCGTCAAGAAGGACACCTTCTCCGCTCTGGACAAGATCTGCAAGCCCGAGACCATCTTCGCTTCCAACACCTCTTCCCTGTCCATCACCGAAATCGGCAAGGGCCTGAACCACCCCGTCATCGGTATGCACTTCTTCAACCCCGCTCCTGTCATGAAGCTGGTTGAGGTCATCGCCGGCTACAACACCCCCGCCGAGACCGTCGCCGCTGTGAAGAAGATCGCTGAGGACATCGGCAAGGTGCCCGTGGAAGTCAACGAGGCTCCCGGCTTTGTCGTCAACCGCATCCTGATCCCCATGATCAACGAGGGCATCGGCATCTATGCTGACGGCGTCGCCTCCATCGAGGGCGTTGACTCCGCCATGAAGCTGGGCGCCAACCATCCTATGGGCCCGCTGGCTCTGGGCGACCTGGTGGGTCTGGACGTCTGCCTGGCCATTATGGAGGTCCTGTACAACGAGTTCGGCGATCCCAAGTACCGCGCTCATCCCCTGCTGCGCAAGATGGTTCGTGCCGGCCAGCTGGGCCGCAAGACCGGCAAGGGCTTCTACGATTACGCTGACCCCCGCAACCCCGTTGCTGTCGACGCTCAGTAATGCAGGAATTCCCGCACCATAAGCGCACCGGCGCGGTGTGCGGTAGTTCCTTCACCATCCCCTGCGGCAGTCTCTCCCGGCTGCCGCAGGCGAAAAAATAAAATTAGGAGGATCTGGTTTTATGGATTTTACTCTGACCAAAGAACAGGCTCTTGCTCAGAAAATGTACCGTGAGTTTGCTGAGAACGAGGTCAAGCCTCTGGCTCAGGAAGTTGACGAGGAAGAGCGCTTCCCCAAGGAAACCGTGGAGAAAATGGCCAAGCTGGGCATGATGGGCATCTACTTCCCCAAGGAAGTGGGCGGCACCGGCGCTGACGTGCTGACCTATGTCATGGCCGTTGAGGAGATGAGCAAGGTCTGCGGCACCACTGGTGTTATCATCTCCGCTCATACATCCCTGTGCGCCGCTCCCATCTTTGAGAACGGCACCCCCGAGCAGAAGGCCAAGTATCTGCCCAAGCTGTGCTCCGGCGAGTGGCTGGGCGCCTTCGGCCTGACCGAGCCCGGCGCCGGCACCGACGCCCAGGGCCAGCAGACCACCGCTGTGGAGACCGAGGACGGCTGGCTGCTGAACGGCTCCAAGATCTTCATCACCAACTCCGGTTACGCTGATGTGTTCATCATCATCGCCATCACCGGCACCGTCATTGACCGCCGCGGCCGCAAGGCCAAGGAAATCTCCGCCTTCATCGTGGAGCGCACTGACCCCGGCTTCTCCGTGGGCGCACACGAGAAGAAGATGGGCATCCGCGGCTCCTCCACCTGCGAGCTGATCATGGAGGACTGCCTGATTCCCAAGGACCGTCTGCTGGGCCGCAAGGGCAAGGGCTTCCAGCTGGCCATGGCCACTCTGGACGGCGGCCGTATCGGCATCGCTGCTCAGGCTCTGGGCATCGCTGAGGGCGCTCTGGAGGAGACCGTCGCCTACGTCAAGGAGCGTAAGCAGTTCGGCCGTCCCATTGCCGCTTTCCAGAACACCCAGTTCGAGCTGGCCGAGATGAAGGCCCGCATCAACGCTGCCAAGTACCTGGTCTACGCCGCTGCCCAGAAGAAGCAGTCCGTCATGGACGGCGCCAAGGTCCGTTACAGCGTCGAGGCCGCTGAGGCCAAGCTGATCGCCTCCCGCACCGCTTCCGATGTGACCCGCCGCTGCGTGCAGCTGTTCGGCGGCTACGGCTACACCCGTGACTATCCCATCGAGCGCATGATGCGCGATGCCAAGATCACCGAGATCTACGAGGGCACCAGCGAAGTGCAGATGATGGTCATCGCCGGCGATCTGCTGAGATAAGGAGGGTATTTCTACAATGAAAGCAATTGTTTGTGTTAAGCAGGTTCCTGATACCTCCGGTAAGGTTGCTGTGAAGGCTGACGGCACTCTGGACCGCGCCTCTATGGCCACCATCACCAACCCCGACGACCTGTCCGCCCTGGAGGCCGCTCTGCGTCTGAAGGACGCCACCGGCTGCGAAGTGGACGTTGTCACCATGGGTCCTCCCCCCGCAGAGGGCATGCTGCGTGAGTGCATTGCCCGGGGCGCTGACAAGGCCTATCTGATCTCCGGCCGTGAGTTCGGCGGCTCCGACACCTTCGCCACCTCCCAGATCATCGCCGCCGGCATCAACAAGATCGGCGTCGAGGCGGATGACGTGATTTTCTGCGGCCGCCAGGCCATCGACGGTGACACCGCTCAGGTCGGTCCCCAGATCGCTGAGAAGCTGGGCCTGCCCCAGGTCTCCTATGTGGCGGAGATCCAGAAGGACGGCAACGACCTGGTGGTCAAGCGCATGCTGGAGGACGGCTTCATGATGGTCAAGGTCCAGACTCCCTGCCTGCTGACCTGCATCAAGGAGCTGAACGAGCCCCGCTATATGTCCGTTGGCGGCATCTTTGAGTGCTACGACAACGAGAAGCATCCCATGACGATCCTCGATTATCCCGCACTGAAGGATGATCCTCTGATCGAGGTTGACACCATCGGCCTGAAGGGTTCTCCCACCAACGTCTTCAAGTCCTTTACGCCTCCCCAGAAGGGCGCAGGCATGATGCTGACCAGCGACGCCCCCGCTGCTGAGCTGGCTGGCATTCTGGCGAAGAAGCACATCATCTGATTGAAAGGAGAAACTTCTCATGGCATACGATTTTCGTGACATCGCCGCCTTCAAGGGCGTGTGGGTTTTCTGTGAGCAGCGCGAGGGCGTGCTGCAGAACACCGATTTTGAGCTGATCTCTGAGGGCCGCAAGCTGGCTGACGAGCTGGGCTGCGAACTGGCCGGCATCGTGCTGGGCAACGGCATCTCCGACGAGACCGCCAAGGAAGTGGGCGGCTACGGCGCTGACAAGGTCATCGTCTGTGACTCCCCCCTGCTGGAGCACTACACCACCGACGCCTATGCCAAGGTCCTGTGCGACAAGGTTCGGGAGTACAAGCCTGAGGTGTTCCTGATCGGCGCCACCAACATCGGACGCGACCTGGCTCCCCGCATGGCTGCCCGCCTGCACACCGGTCTGACCGCTGACGCCACCCATCTGGACATCGACACCACCAAGTATGTGGAGTTCCTGAAGGAGTCCTCTTCTCTGGACCTGTCCAAGCAGAAGTTTGACTACGAGGACCGCAACCTGAAGATGACCCGTCCCGCTTTCGGCGGCCATCTGATGGCTACCATCATCTGCCCCCGGTTCCGTCCCCAGATGTCCACCGTCCGTCCCGGCGTTATGAAGAAGGCTGAGTTCAACGCCGACAAGGCTGCCGCCTGTGTCGTGGAGCGTCCCGCCTTCGAGCTGACTGAGGCCGACATCAAGACTCAGGTTCTGTCCGTGGAAAAGGCCGCCAAGAACATGGTGGACCTGATCGGCGCTGACATCATCGTCTCCGTGGGCCGCGGCATCAACAAGGACGTCCAGAAGGGCATTGAGCTGGCTCAGCAGCTGGCTGACGCTCTGGGCGGAGGCGTTGTGGGCTCCTCCCGTGCACTGGTTGACGCTGGCCTGATCTCCGCTGACCACCAGGTCGGCCAGACCGGCAAGACCGTTCATCCCAAGATCTACGTTGCCCTGGGCATCTCCGGCGCCATTCAGCACACCGCCGGCATGCAGGACTCCGAGACCATCATCGCCATCAACAAGAACGAGTCCGCCCCCATCTTCGGTGTGGCTGACTACGGCATTGTCGGCGACCTGTTCAAGGTGGTTCCCCAGCTGATCAACGAGATCAAGGCTGCCAAGGCTGCCAAGTAATCAACAGCCTCAGCGCTGACACACAGTTCTGGCTCCTGCATCGGACTCCGGTGCAGGAGCTTTTTTATGTCCTTTCACAGCGTTTTCCGTTTTTGCAATCTGTTTCCGGCATATCGGGTATAAACTGCCGTTTTTCCGGCCAACCTGTAATATCCACACCTTGTGTGTTATACGGTTGGTAAACGGAACATTCGTTTAAGGCTTCACCGGATAATGGGACAAGAGCGAATTGCGAGGGTATTCTTCGTTCAGATTGTTCGAAGATTTCCCAGGCCTAAGTGCCCCTGTGGGTAAATCCTGGCGGATTTCAAGAAAACTGTCGAACCGGAATCAGGCAAGCTGCCAGTGGCAGGTTGCCCCGGTTCGATCAGATGCACACCTTGAACCGCAATCTGGCGGAGAATAAACCGCAAGGCGCCGAAGTTCCTATTGTGCGGTGATGCCCTAGATTTACAGCTCTCCGATGGTCTCCGGGATCTGCTCTCTCAGCTGATAATCCACCACCTCCAGCGTCATGATGCTGACCTCAAACGCCACCCGTTTCACCGTGCCGCCTTCAATGACCTTTGTGTAAGCCCGGGACTGGAGCCGCCCCTGGAGCTGGATCCCGGTTCCGGTGGACATCTGGCCGCACTTCCCCGCCAGGCTGCCCCAGGCGATACAGGGCAGATAGTCCGCCCGGCCGTACCTGCGGTTCACTGCCAGGATCAGGTCTGTGATCTCCCTGCCCAGAGGGGTCAGCCGGTACACCGGCGGCTTGCACACGATTCCCGCCAGCTTCAGCCGGTTGTCATCCTCCCCGGTGCGGTCCTCATTCAGCTCCTGGGCAAACAGGGTGATGACCAGGCGGCTGCCGATGCCGGTGCGGTTGTTGTAGGACCGCACCTCTCCCTGCACGCTGACCCGGTCCCCTGCCCGCACCGGGCAGCATTCCAGCAGGGTCCGGGAGGCGATCACGTTAATCACATCCTCCGCCCCGGACAGCCGCAGGCTTTTCACTGGAATGCGGAAAAAGTCCTCCCCGTGACTGGTGTGAGAGAACTCCGGTTCCGTCACCGCCTCTCCGATCAGCACCGCCTGATTTTCGTTCCAGTCCGTTTTCATAAGCATCGCTCCTTGAATTGATTTGGACTACCTTATGCCTGCCGGAACGGAAAAAGACCAGTATCTTCCACCCTTTGTTTCTCTTTTGTAACCGGTTGATAGGAAAAAAGCCGGTGTTTTGGGTTGTCGATTGACTTTCTATCTGTTATAATGGGCTCTGCGGGCGGTTTTCGACTGAATCTGCCGCCGCAATTCTCTTGTATCTTTTGATTTTAGGAGGTTCCTATGAAATCCATCAATAAGCTGATTGCATTGGTGCTGGCCATGGCCATGTGCCTGTCTCTGCTCACCGGCTGCAGGAAATCCGGCCAGAAGGCCGACGCCGCCGAAGTCCCTGCCGCTTCTTCCGCTGAGGCATCCCAGTCCTCCGGGGAAGACGCCGCCGCAGCCACCGGCGAGGCCTCTGTCTCTGTGCCCGCCGAGGACGAGAGCACTTCTGCCGAAACCAGTGCTGAGACCAGCGCCGCAGCTGAGAACACCGATGCCCCCGCGGACTATCCCTATGACTACACCGTGAAGATGGATGTCACCAACGTGGACTTTGATGCCCTGAGCGCACTGGACAACGAGAGCATCCCCTATGGCTTCAGCACCAAGAACCGGGACGAGCTGAACCGCCCGGACGGCATTTATTACTATGACACTTTGTATGCTGATTACGGCGGCGTCACCCACATCGACACCGAGGACAAGACTGTCTATCTGACCATGGACGAGGGCTACGAGGCCGGCCACACCCCCGATATTCTGGACACTCTGAAGGAGAAGAACGTCAAGGCGGTGTTCTTCATCACCAAGCAGTTCTATGACGAGCACCCCGAGCTGATCCAGCGGATGATCGACGAGGGCCACATCATCGGCAACCACACCTGCGCCCACAAGGCCGGCGGTATGCCTCAGATGGGTGCCCAGGCCCAGTATGAGGACTACAAGTGGCTGAACGATGCGGTTTATGACACCTTTGGCTACCAGATGCGGCTGTTCCGCTATCCTGAGGGCGTTTCCAGCAAGCAGTCCATTCAGCTGCTGAACATGATGGGCTACAAGAGCGTCTTCTGGTCTTTCGCCTACCGGGACTTCGTGCTGGACGATCAGATGGACCCCGCTGACGCGCTGAGCCAGTGCCTGGACCAGGTCCACCCCGGCGCCATCTACCTGCTGCACGCTGTCTCCGCCACCAACACCGAGATTATGGGCGACTTTATCGACGGCGTCCGTGAAAAGGGCTATGACTTCGGCGTGTTCCCCGTGGAAACCGCTCCTGCAAAGGAATAATTTCTGAACCAATGTATTGACCGCCGCCCGTTGTGGACCAGCTCCTCAGCGGGCGGCGTATCTGTTTCCAGATGGAGTGATAAAAATGAAAAAAAGACTGTTATTCCTGTTGCTGGCTTGTTCCCTGCTGTGCTGCACCGCCTGCTCCCCCTCCTCAGCGGACCTGAGCGCCGCAGCCAGCACCGTCCTGCCCGCTGAATCCGGTCAGCAGGGGGACACGGACCCTGCCGACGGCGCATCCTCTGGGGCGGCTTCCGTCCCAGAGCGTTCCGGGAACACGGATGGCGCGGGAATGGCTTCCGCCCCGGCAGAAGAGAGCGGCACAGCGCCGGAGGCTTCCAACGGCTACATCGTGGCCATCGACGCCGGGCATCAGGCCCACGGCAACAATGAGCGGGAACCCGTCGGGCCGGGGGCTGAAGAAACCAAGGCCAAAGTCTCCAGCGGCACCGCCGGCGCGGTCTCCGGGCTGAACGAGTACGAGCTGACGCTGAAACTGGCGCTGAAGCTCCAAAGGGTTCTGGAGGAGCGGGGCTATGAGGTGGTGATGATCCGCACGAAAAACGATGTGGACATCAGCAATGCTCAGCGGGCCGAAATGGCCAACAAGGCCCAAGCCGACGCCTTTCTCCGCATTCACGCCAACGGCTCCGAGGACCCAAGCAGAAAAGGGGCCATGACCATTTGCCAGACCAGCTCCAACCCCTACAACGCCGAGCTGCACGACAAAAGCTACCGCCTGTCCACAGAGGTGCTGGACGCACTGGCAGAGGCAGCTGAATGTGAAAAGGAGTCTGTCTGGGAAACTGACACCATGAGCGGCATCAACTGGTGCCAGGTGCCGGTGACCATTGTGGAGGTGGGCTATATGTCCAACCCTGAGGAGGACGCGCTGATGGCGACGGAGAAGTATCAGGACCGCCTGGTGAACGGCATGGCAAAGGGAGTGGATCGCTACTTTGGCCTGTCCCGTTCGTAAAAAAATCGTTTTGCATTTCATTCTGTCTAAACATTAAAACTCGTATAGCTATTTTTTGCTGATATTTCAGTTTATTTTTGTTTAATGGTATAAAATAGTTTATAATTCGTTCTGTACTTCGTTCTCTATTGACTTTACTTCACGTATGGGTTAAAATAGCCTTACTTTTTGAGAGAGAGAAGGAACCAACGTGTCAACTGCAACCATCTGCATTGTGATTTCCATTCTGCTGTACCTGGGGTTCATGCTCTACCTGGGCTTCCGCTTCGCCAAGGGCAACAACACCACCGGCGACTACTACCTGGGCGGCCGCAAGCTGGGCCCGCTGGTCACCGCCATGAGCGCGGAGGCCTCGGATATGTCCTCCTGGCTGCTGATGGGTCTGCCCGGGCTGGCCTACTCTACCGGCATCTGTGATGCGGGCTGGACCGCCATCGGTTTGGGCATCGGCACCTATCTGAACTGGCTGCTCACCGCCAAGCGCCTGCGCTACTACTCGGAGGAGATCGGCGCGGTGACGATTCCGGAGTTTTTTGAAAAGCGGTTCCACGACAGCAGCCACCTGCTGATGGGCATCTCCGCCCTGATCATCGTCATCTTCTTTATCCCCTACACCGCCTCCGGCTTCGCCGCCTGCGGTAAGCTGTTCTCCTCCCTGTTCCACATCAACTACACCGTTGCCATGGTCGCCTCGGCGCTGGTCATCATCGCCTACACCGCCTCCGGCGGATTTATGGCGGCCTCCACCACGGACTTTATTCAATCCATCGTTATGACCTTCGCGCTGATCGCAGTGGTCTGCTACGGCATTTCTCAGGTGGGCAGCGTGGAGGAGGTTTACAGCTTCTCCGCCAGCCTGCCCGGCTACCTGTCCCTGACCCAGATCCATGACGCAGCCGCCAACTCCGCCGTTTCCTACGGCGGCTTCCTGACCACCCTGTCCACCATGGCCTGGGGCCTGGGCTACTTCGGAATGCCCCACATTCTGCTGCGCTTCATGGCCATTGAGGACCCCAAAAAGATCTCCCTCAGCCGCCGGGTCGCCACCGTGTGGGTGTTCATCTCCATGTTTGTCGCCATCTTCATCGGCGTGCTGGGTCTGAGCATGGTCCACGCCGGTTCCCTGGAGGCTCTGGAGGATCCGGAGCGCATCATTATCATCGTCGCCAACCAGATCGCCGAGCTGGGCATCCTCCCCGGCCTGCTGGCAGGCGTGATTCTGGCGGGCATTCTGGCCTGCACCATGTCCACCTGCGACTCCCAGCTGCTGGCTGCCTCTTCCTCCATCTCCGAGGACATCCTTCACGGCGTGTTCAACGTGAAGGTGGATGAAAAGACCACCATGCGCATGGCCCGCGCCACCCTGATCATCATCGCCATTCTGGGCGTGATCATGGCCCGGGACCCCAACAGCTCCGTGTTCGGCATCGTCTCCTTTGCCTGGGCCGGCTTCGGCGCCGCCTTCGGTCCGGTGATGATGTGCGCCATCTTCTGGAAGCGCACCAACTTCTGGGGCGCCCTCACCGGCATGGTGTCCGGCGGCGTGATGATGCTGGTGTGGCACTACCTCATCAAGCCCATTGGCGGCATCTTCGGCCTTTACGAGCTGCTGCCGGGCTTCCTGCTGGGCCTGATTGTGTGCATTGTGGTCAGCCTGGCCACCCCCGCTCCCGAAGAGGAGATCGTGGCGGAGTTTGAAACGGCTCTTCGCCTGAGCAAACAGTGATTTCCCTCAGGGCCCGCCGGAACCGTCCGGCGGGCCTTTCCTTTCTGCCCTTGTCAGCGCAGAAAAAAACTCGTATAATCATATGTGCTGTACCAGCCCTTTTGTCCAAAGGAGGAGGACCATGGCAAAGAAAACCGCCCGGAATACCCGGCGCAAGATCGTCAAAGCCGCGTGGAAGCTGTTCTACGAGCAGGGCTACGACGACACCACAGTGGAAGAGATCATCTCTGAGAGCGGCACCTCCAAAGGGTCCTTCTATCACTATTTCAGCGGAAAGGACGCGCTGTTGTCCTCCCTGTCCTCCATTTTTGATGAGAAATATGAGGAGCTGATCAGCATCATCGAGCCGGAGAGCAACAGCTTTGACAAGCTGCTGTATCTCAACAGCGAGCTGTTTTCCCTCATTGAGTCCACGGTCTCCGTGGAGCTGATGAGCCGGATGTACGCCACCCAGCTGACCACCAGCGGGGACAAGCACCTGATGGATCAGAGCCGCATCTACTATAAGCTGCTGCGGAAAATTGCCGCTGAGGGTCAGGCCAGGGGTCAGATTACCCCCTCCCTCTCCCCCGCCGAAGTCAGCCGGATTTACGCCATGTGCGAGCGGGCGCTGATCTACGACTGGTGCATCCGGGGCGGGGAGTACTCCCTGGCCGCCTACGGGCGGGAAATGATGCCCTTCCTGCTGGCCCGGCTGCGCACCGATGTGGCTGCGACAGCACTCTATTAAAGCGAGGTAAGGATTTATGGAACTGTTTACTGGCCGCCCGGCAGACTGCAGCGGCCGTCTGGAAAAAGAGCGCAGGGCTTACGACCTGCTGGATGAGCTGGGCATTCCCTTCCAGCGCACTGACCACGCCCCGGCAGACACCATGGAGGTGTGCAACGAGATCGACGCCGTGCTGGACGTGCTCATCTGCAAGAACCTGTTTCTGTGCAACCGGCAGAAGACGAAGTTCTATCTGCTGCTGATGCCCGGCGACAAGCCCTTCAAAACCAAAGACCTGTCCAAGCAGCTGGGTGTGGCCCGCCTCTCCTTCGGCAGCGCCGAGGACATGGAGCGTCTGATGGACCTGACCCCGGGCAGCGTCACCGTGCTGGGCCTGATGAACGACACCGAGCACCAGGTTCAGCTGGTGGTGGACCGGGACGTGCTGGAGCAGCAGTGGTTTGGCTGTCATCCCTGCATCAACACCTCCAGCCTGAAGATGAAGACCTCCGACGTAGTGGAAAAGCTCCTGCCCGCCATGGGGCACGAGCTGATTCAGGTGGCGCTGTGAGGGCGCTGCATCCCAAAAGGAGGGCTTTATGTTAAAACTGGAACTTGAGATCAGCGAGCTGGACTACGCTGCGCTGGTGGACTATCTGCTGCCCCAGGTCACCGAGCAGCTGAGAAACAGCGGCAACCCGCTGGGGATGCTGCTGTCCAACGGCATGTCCCCCGCCCTGGCGAAAAAAGTGATTTCCACCTTGCCCCAGAGCCAGCTGGACGGCCTTGTGGCAGATGTGGTCAACAAAAACAGTCAAAAAATGGTCCAAAGGGCCCAGGATATGGCGGATCAGCAGGGTATTCATGCGAGAATCGCCTCCGTCCGGGCCATCGCGAGGTGAGCGCTGTGAAAAAAGCCGTTGTGTTATTCCCTGGCGTGCGTTACAGCTGTGACACACCGCTGCTGTACTACGCGGGAACCACCTTCGCCGCCCGGGGCTATGAAAAAATTGAGGTGGACTACGGGCCGGAGCTGCGCACCACAGAGCATTTGGAACAGACCATCCTGTCCGTGCGGGACGCTGTGCTGGAGCAGCTCAGAAGCTGTCATTTGGAGCAGTGTGAAGACGTGGTGTTCGTCTCCAAGAGCATCGGAACGGTGCTGGCGGGCTGGGCCGCAGCGCAGCTGGGAGTTCCGGTGCGGCAGATCTTTCTGACGCCGCTGGAGTATACCCTGCCCTTCCTCCGTCCGGAGTCGGACATCGCCGTGGGCGCGGGGGCAGACCCCTTCCTGGACGCAGGCCGGCTGTCGGAGTACTGCGGGGCACACAGCATCCCCCTGACCATGATTCCCGATGTGGGACACCGCCTGGAGGACAAGTCGGACATCCGCCGCACGCTGCGGATTCTGGAGGAGGTCGTCTCGCTGTATGAGTCCTTCTGATTCCCACCGGATGCTCACCGGGGCGGAGCTGGCCGCCCTGTACCGGGTCCATATGCGCCGGGATTTTCCTCCAAATGAGCTGAAATCCCTGTCCATGCTGGAGAACCTGACTCAGTCGGGCATCAACTCCGTGTGGGCGTTTGAGCGGGACGGGGCGCTGGCCGGGTATTATGTTCTGGCCCGTGTGCCGGGCAGTTCCATGGTGCTGCTGGACTATCTGGCGGTGGTGCCGGAGCTGCGGAACACCGGCGTGGGGTCCGCCCTTATGGCCCAGATCGTCCGTCGCCTTCCGCCGGATTGCTACCTGCTCATCGAGTCAGAGCGGCCGGAGCCGGCTCCCTCCCCGGAGGAACAGAGCATCCGGGCCCGCCGGGTGGGGTTTTATCAGCGCTGCGGCGCGGTGCGCTCGCCGCTGAACGTGCGTCTGTTCGGTGTGGACTACGCGGTGCTGACGCTGCCCGCCGAACGAACCCCTTCTCCCCCTCAGCAGCGGCGGGACTATCTGGAGGTTTACCGTTCCATGCTGCCCCCTGCCTGGTGCGGGGAGCATTTGGAGACATTTCTGCCCTAATGTTACTCCGGCAACGAAACAATCGTATTCCAATTTAAAACGTGAACTTGCCGGAGTAATCATTGCCATGTTTTGCGGTTGCCCCGCGAGGGGCGAGCAAAACGGCTTTAAAATATTGATTACTGGGGCGATTATTTAATTGCCCCAGTAATAACGAAAACGACCCCCGCCGGAGCCGAAGCTCTGACGGGGGTGTCCGTTATCGTTCAGCGCGCCACCCGGATGGGAGGCACTCTTTTGTCAGCGCAGCAGCTCAGCAGCAGCCGCAGTTGTTGTCACAGCCGTTGTTGTTGCAGCCGCAGCCGTTGTTGCCGCAGCCGCCCCAGCCGCCGCAGGAGAACAGGATGATGATCAGAATGATGATCCAGCAGCAGTTGCCACCGCCGCCCCAGTTGTTATTGCAGCATCCCATAAGTCGCTACCTCCAGATACAATTTGGTGTCCGGCGTCTGCCGGTCACACTTTATCCTATGCGGCAGGGGAAAAAGGGTGCAAAGCCCCCCTCCGGGCATGAGGCGCAAAAATATCCGCCCTGTCCTGTGGACAAGGCGGATGGTGTGGATGATAACGCTGTTACATCAATGCGCGGACGCGGAGGACATTGGGGATGCCGGCCACGGTATTCAGCATGGACTCACTGACCTTGGTGTCCAGGTCGATCATGCTGTATGCCATATCCCGGCGGGACTTATTGATCAGGTTCTCGATGTTCATACCGGCGGCGGAGAAGGAGGATGTGATGGAGGTCAGCACGGTGGGCACGTTTCTGTGGATGATGCACACCCGGCAGATGCCGGACCGGGGCATGGTCACGCTGGGCAGGTTCACAGAGTTGACGATGTTGCCGTTCTCCAGGTACTCCATCAGCTCTTTGGCCGCCATAATGGCGCAGTTCTCCTCGCTCTCCGGAGTAGAGGCCCCAAGATGAGGGGTTCCGATGACGTTCTTTACGCCCATCAGCCGGTTGTCCGGAAAGTCGGTGACGTAGGTTGCCACATGGCCGGACTCCAGCCCGGCGATGACCGCATCGTTGTTTACCAGACCGCCCCGGGCCAGGTTGATGATGCGCACGCCGCCCTTCATCTTGGAAATGGCATCCTGGTCGATGGTGTTGGCGGTCTCCTTGTTGTAGGGAATGTGAATGGTGATATAATCGCTGTTTTTCCAGATCACGTTCAGGTCCGTGGTGTGCTTCACATGGATGTCCAGACCCAGCGCGGTGTCAACGGACAGGAAGGGGTCGTAGCCGATGACCTCCATGCCCAGGGCGATGCAGGTGTTAGCCACCTTTGCGCCGATGGCGCCCAGTCCGATAATGCCGATGGTCTTGCCCGCCAGCTCCGGGCCGGAAAAGGCAGATTTGCCCTTTTCCACCACGGTGGTCACATCCACGCCGGCGGCCACCTGCTCCTTCACCCAGTCGGCGCCGCCCAGGATGTTGCGGCTGCTGTAGAGCAGAGAGGCGATGACCAGCTCCTTGACGGCGTTGGCATTGGCGCCGGGGGTGTTGAACACCACGATGCCGTTGCGGTTGCAGCGGTCAATGGGAATGTTGTTGGTGCCGGCGCCGGCCCGGGCGATGGCCAGCAGCTCATCGGGGAACTCCACATCGTGGAGCTTGGCGGAGCGGACGATGGCGCCGTCATAGCGGTCGAAATTGTCCGCCACCTGGTAGCGCTCCCGGGGCAGCCTTTCCAGGCCCACGGGGGCGATTTTATTCATAGTTTTAATACGAAACATAGTTGATCCCCTCAGTTACTCAGATTACTGGCTGTGGAACTGTCCGTTCCTCACAGTCGGTGTCAGGCGTTTTCCCGGTCGAATTTCTCGATGAAGCTGCACAGCTTCTCCACGCCCTCCACGGGCATGGCGTTGTAAATGGAAGCGCGCATACCGCCCACCAGACGGTGTCCCTTCAGGTTGGCAAAGCCGGCGGCGGTGGACTCAGCCACAAACTTTTTGTCCAGCTCGTCGCTGCCGGTGCGGAAGGTGACGTTCATGTCGGAGCGGCTGGCCTTGTCTGTGGCGCAGCAGTGGAACACCCTGGAGTTGTCCAGCACGTCGTAGAGCATCTGGGCCTTGCCGTGCTTGATTTTTTCCATGCCCTCGATGCCGCCCATGCGCTCCAGCCAGGTCAGCACCTCCCCCAGCAGGTAAATGCACCAGCAGGGGGGCGTGTTGTACATGGAATCCTTGTCAATCTGAGTCTGCCAGTTCAGCATCAGCGGGGTGAAGGGCAGCTGACGGCCGGCCAGCGCCTTTTTCACGATAACGATGGTCAGGCCGGCGGGAGCCAGGTTCTTCTGGGCGCCGGCATAAATGACCCCGTACCGGGAGACATCCACCTTCCGGCTGCAGATGTCAGAGGACATATCGCAGACCAGCGGCACGTCGCCGGTTTCGGGCACGTACTGCCACTCGGTGCCGTAAATGGTGTTGTTGGCGCAGTAGTGGAAGTAAGCCGCGTCGGGACGGACCTTCAGCTGTTGCTGAGGGGGAATATAAGTGTGATTTTTATCTTCAGAAGAGGCCGCAACCGCGATGTCGCCGTACTTCTTCGCCTCTTTATAAGCGACGGTGGAGAAGTTGCCGGTGAGGGCGTAGTCCGCCTTTCCGGTGGTGCCGATGAGGTTCAGAGGAATGGAGGAGAACTGGGTGGAGGCACCCCCCTGCAGGAACAGGATCTCGTAGTCCTCAGGGACGTTCATCAGCTTTCTGAACCGGGCCTTGGTGTCGTCAAAGATCTTCTGAAACACTTTGGAACGGTGGCTCATCTCCATGACGGACATGCCGGAGCCCTGGTAATTGGTGATCTCAGCACCGACTTTTTCCAGAACTTCCAGAGGCAGCATGGAGGGACCTGCCGAAAAATTGTAAATCCGATCGCTCATTGTGACGATCTCCTTTCGAGCTGCGGCTTCAATCTCGCCGCGGATTTCAGCGCACCGGCGGAGAAACCGGCTTCAATCTCACCGTCACCGGTACACAAAACCTATTATAGCAGGTTTCCACCTGTCGTGACACCTTCGCATTTGACAAAAATCCGGAGGGTTTATCGCTTCATTTTGTTAAATTATCTTCTTGCGCGGTTTTCTGTTTCTTTTCAGAAAAAGTGTGATATAATAACAGCAGGTCTGACGCCCCCCGGCGGAACGCCCTCCGAAGCAGGACCCGCCCCGGCGGTGAAAAACGGACCGGAATTTCAGAAAAAAGGAGGTTCCCATGCCTGAATCATATGAACTGCGGCTGGCCGTCCTCATTGACGCGGACAACGCCCCCCGCACTGCCATGAAAGAGATCATGGAGGAGATTGCCGTCTACGGCACCCCCACCATCAAACGGATTTACGGGGACTGGACCGCCCCCAACATGAACAGCTGGAAGCCCATCCTGCTGGAAACCGCCATCACCCCCATTCAGCAGTACGCCTACACCACCGGCAAGAACTCCACGGACTCGGCCATGATCATCGACGCCATGGACATTCTGTACACCACCGATGTGGACGGCTTTGTGCTGGTGTCCAGCGACAGCGACTTCACCCGGCTGGCCACCCGGCTCCGGGAGGCGGGTAAAAAGGTATACGGAATGGGGGAAAAAAAGACCCCTCAGCCCTTTATCGCCAGCTGTGACAAATTTATTTACATTGAGATCATCCGGGAATCGGCCAAGGAGGAGGCTGCCGAGCGGAAGGCCCAGAAAAAGGCTCCGCCTCAGCAGTCCGGCTCCAGCTCCATCCCCAAAAAGACCATCAAGCTCATTGCGCTGAGCCTGCAGGATATTGCGGACGACGAGGGCTTCGGCGCGCTGGCGGCGCTGGGCAACCTGCTGTCCAAAAAACAGCCGGATTTTGACAGCCGGAACTACGGATACAGCAAGCTCTCCAGCATGGTGCAGGCCATCGACCGGTTTGAGATCCGCAAGGACGGCAGCGCGCTGTTTGTGCGGGACAAGCTGGCCCGTTGAGCTTCGGCTGTCAACATACAGAACCATAGAAACAGATCAATGGAGGCCGTTTTATGAACTTTATCTTTATTTCCCCCCAGTTCCCCGACTGCTATCGGCATTTCTGCCAGCGGCTGAAGGGAAACGGCGTCAACGTGCTGGGCATCGGCGACTGCCCCTATAGCGAGCTGCACCCGGAGCTGAAGGAGGCTCTGAGCGAGTACTATAAGGTTGAGAATATGGAGGACTATGACCAGATGCTTCGGGCTGTGGCCTATTTCACCTTCAAGTACGGTAAAATCGACTATCTGGAGTCCAACAACGAGTACTGGCTGGAGCAGGACGCAAGGCTCCGCCAGGATTTCCACATCACCAGCGGCCTGCAGCCGGAGGACCTCCACGCCATCAAGCACAAATCCGCCATGAAGGCCTATTACAAAAAGGCCGGCATCCCCACCGCCCGGTATCACCTGCTGGATGAGGACCGCCAGGCGGCGGTGGACTTCGCCCACACCGTGGGCTATCCCATCATGGCAAAGCCGGACAACGGCGTGGGCGCAGCAGGAAACGTGACCCTCCGCTCCGACGAGGACCTGTACCGCCTGATGGACTCCCACCTGGGCAGCCAGTATATTCTGGAGGAGTTTGTCTCCGGCGTGGTCTCCGCTTTTGACGGCATCGTCAACAGCAAGGGAGAGATTCTGTTCTACGCCAACCATGTGACCCCCATTTCCATTATGGACATGGTGCACAGCCAGGGGATCACCTATTACTATGTGGTGGACCAGGTGCCGGAGGACCTGAAGCGGGCCGGTGAAGCCGTGCTGAAGGCCTTTGGACTGAAAAAACGCAGTTTCCACCTGGAATTCTTCCGTCTGACGGAGGCCAAGGAGGGACTGGGCGACGTGGGCGACATCGTCGGCCTGGAGGTCAATATGCGCCCCGCCGGCGGCTACACGCCGGATATGATCAACTACGCCTCCAGCGCAGATTATTACCAGCTGTGGGCGGATATGATCTGCTACGACGAGGCCCGTCACAGCTACGACGGCAGGCACTACTTCTGCACCTACCTGGGCCGCTGGGACAGCGTCAGCTACAAGCACAGCCACGACGACATCTGCAGCCGCTACGGCTGGCGGGTGAAGGACTCCGGACGGCTTCCGGGTATTCTGGACGGCACCATGGGCAACACCTTCTTCATTGTCACCGCTGACGACGTGCCCATGCGGGACGAGATGATCCGCTATATTCTGGAAGAATAACCCAGCAAAGACACACAATGAAAGCCGGCAGGTTCCCCCTGCCGGCTTGTTTTCTCTTATTCCGTTACGCACCGGATCAGCTCGTCACAGCTCTCCACAATGTACTCCGCTCCAACGGCTTGGAATTCCTCCCGGCTGCCGTATCCCCACAGCACTCCGGCGCAGGGGATGTGGTTGGCGTGGGCACCCACCACGTCGTGCTTCCGGTCCCCGATCATCAGCAGTTTTCCCGCCGCGTCCGGTCCGCAGCAGTCCATGGCCTGGCCCACGATGAAGGATTTTTTGCACCCGCCGCCGGATTCATCCATGGAGCCGCCGAACACGCCCTCAAAGTACTCCAGCAGGCCCCAGTGCTCCAGCACCTTCATCGCCATGGGCAGGGGCTTGGAGGTGGCCACCAGCAAGTGCTTGCCCAGCTCCTTCAGCTTCGCCAGGCACTCCCTGACCCCGGCATAGGGCTGGCTCTCATAGATGCCTCCGTGCTCGTTGTACCAGATGCGGTACAGGCGGATTGCGTCCGGAATCCGCTCCAAAGGCAGTCCGTAGACTTCCTGGAAGGTCTCGTTCAGCGGCGGGCCGACGAATTTTCTCTGCTTGGCTTCGTCTCCCGGGTCCACGCCCAACTGCTCCAGCGCCCAGGCCGCCGAATGCATGATGCCCGGTCCGGACTCGGTCAGCGTACCGTCCAGATCGAACAGCAAATAGTCAAATGACATGATTTTCTCCTTTTTTGTCCGCTCACCACAGATCTTTTTTCTTAAACAGCCACAGGCAGAACAGCACAATGAGGATGCACACCCCAATGACGCCCACATAGCCGAACCGGCTGCTCAGCTCCGGCATATAGCGGAAGTTCATGCCGTACCAGCCGGTGACCAGCTGCAGCGGCACAAAGATGATGGTGACCACGGTGAGCATTTTCATGGTGGAGTTCATATTCAGGTCGATCTGAGCCTGGTACAGCTCCTGCACCTGCATGGAATACTCCCGCAGCATGGACGCCTCGTCCCGGAGTCTTTGGGCGCGGTTGGTGAACACATCAAACTTTCGGACCTCCTCCGGAGTGAACAGGTCGATCTCGTTTTCCACCAGCTCCTCTCCCAGGTCCTCCAGCTGGCTGTAGTAGTGGTTGCACTCGATGATGTCCTTGCGCAGGTCGGACATCAGCTCGTTGAAGTCCTCGATGTCGTCGTCGAGCACCCGCTGTTCCAGCTTTGCCACCCCCCGCTCCAGCTGTTCCAGATAGCGCAGGTCGCCGTAGATCAGCTGCTCAAGGAAATTATAAAAAAACCGTCCCACATCCGTGGCCTTCCACTGGCGATAGGTGTGGATGCGCTCAATGATCTGGATAGCAGTGCCGCTTTCGTCGATAAACAGAACCCCTTTGGGCCAGATGGTGTAGGAAAAGCAGTACTCTTCCTCCAGACGCTTGTGGTTGATGATGCAGAATGTGCCGCTGATGTTGAACTGGTTGGATTCCGCCATGGAAAAATGGATGGTCTCCGGGTTCACCAGGGCGTAGTCGGTCATCCACCCCGGCAGCACCGGGTTCCGGGCCAGCTCTGTCCGGGTGGCCACCACCACAATTTTATCTTCATCGGTAAACTCAGGGGTGTCCAGTTCTTCCATCCAGTCAACGATCTTATAATACTTCATCCGTTTCTCCCCTCAACGTTGATGCAGTTGCCCCTATTATAGCCAGTTCCGGCAGAATGCGCAAGTCTTTTGAACCTTTCCTTGGAAACCTGTTTGAATTCCCCGGTTTGTGCCTTATAATAACAGAGAAGAAATCATTAGGGCTTCACCGCATAATGGGACGAGCGCGAATTGCGAGATTATTTTGTGCCCAGATTGTTCACAGATTTCGCAGTAATCCTGCCGGATTGCAAGAAAGCTGGGAGCAATCTGGCGCAAAATAGGCCGCAAGGCGCCGAAGTTTCCATTGTGCAGTGATGCCTTAGCTCCGTTGAACGAACGGACAGCAGTCAGGAGGCAGTTATGGAACGATACGCAGTGGTGACCGGCGCCAGCAACGGCATCGGCATGGAACTGGCCCGGATTCTCTCTGCAAGGGGGTACGCGCTGATTCTGGCGGCCCGACGGAGGGACCGGCTGGAGGCATTGGCCCGGGAGCTGCCCACTCCAGCCATCCCCGTCGCAGCAGACCTGACCGATCCTGCCCAGCGCCGCCGTCTGCTGGAGGTGATGGACGGAGTAAACGTGGAGGTGTTCATCAACAACGCCGGTTTCGGGGACTGCGGAAAATTCTGGGAGACTTCACCGGAAAAGGAGCAGCGGATGATCGACCTGAACGTCTCTGCCCTCCACAGCCTGACCAAGGAGGTGCTTCGGCGCTTTCTGGCCCGGAACAGCGGCTTCCTGCTGAACGTGGCCTCCTCCGCAGGACTGCTGCCTGCCGGTCCCTATATGGCCACCTATTACGCCACCAAGGCCTATGTGACCAGTCTGACCCTGGCCATTCACCGGGAGCTGAAGGAGGCCGGTTCGGCGGTCTACGTGGGCGCCCTGTGCCCCGGGCCGGTGGACACCGGGTTCAACGCCGTGGCCAACGTGGAATTTGCCCTTCCCGGCATCTCCGCCCGCCGCTGCGCAGCCTGCGCCGTCACCCAAATGTTCCGGCGGAAGGTGCTCATCGTGCCCACCCTGCCCATGAAAGCCGCCATCGCGCTGAGCCGCTTTCTGCCCCGCAGCGCTCTGGTGGCCATCTCCGCAAGGCAGCAGAAAAAGAAATTCTACCGGAAAAGGGCCGGAAAGCCGTGAGCATCGCCGTCCAAGCCGTACAGCCCTCCCCTGTCTGGCCCGGAACAGAGCAGCATCCCGGGGAATTCTCCCGTGTTTTCCCGGCAATTCCCTGCCTGATTTCCGGGGAAATCCCCGCAAAACCCGAAAACTGATTCATTTCTTTCCGGTAACGCTTCTGTATTTGAAAAAAACTTGACAAACAGAGGTTTCATGCTATAATGACAGATAGCCACTCTAATCCGCGTTAAAGTGTAAAAGTGTAAAAGTGTAAAAGCAAGTTTTGCTGTCAGGAGGTAAACAATATGAAGAAACTGTTCGCTCTGGTGCTGGCTCTGGCAATGTGCCTGAGTCTGGCCGCCTGCGGAGGCTCCAGCTCTGCCCCCGCCGCCAAGGACGATGCCGCTGCATCCGCTCCTGCCGCTGCCGCCGAAGGCTCCGCCGCTGCCGCGGACTCCGACGCCACCTATACCATCGGCATCTGCCAGCTGGTACAGCATGACGCTCTGGACGCCGCCACCAAGGGCTTTAAGGATTATCTGACCGAGCAGCTGGGCGACCGCGTCACCTTTGACGAGCAGAACGCACAGGGCGACTCCCCCACCTGCTCCACCATCGTCACCGGCTTCGTGTCCAACAACTACGATCTGATCCTGGCCAACGCCACCCCCGCTCTGCAGGCCGCCATGTCCGCCACCTCTGACATCCCGGTGCTGGGCACCTCCGTCACCGACTACGCCACCGCGCTGGCCGACGACTCCCTGGATCCCGCCAAGGGCACCGGCATCAACGTGTCCGGTTCTTCCGACGGCGTTCCCGCTCAGACCTACGCTGACCTGGTCACCGAGCTGATCCCCGACGTCAAGAACGTCTCCGTGCTGTACTGCTCCGCTGAGGCCAACTCCGTGGTCCAGGCTGACCAGTTCAAGGAGGCCATGGAGGCCACCGGCGCCACTGTCACCATCTACACCTTCGCCGACTCCAACGACATCCAGTCTGTCGTCACCTCCGCCATCGACGGCGCCGACGCGCTGTATATCCCCACCGATAACACCGCCGCTTCCAACATGACCATCGTCAACAACGTCTGCCAGCCCGCCAACGTGCCCATCATCTGCGGCGAGCAGAACATGATGATGAACGGCGGCCTGGCCACTGCCTCCATCAGCTACTACAACATCGGCCGCGCCGCCGGTGAGCAGGCTTATGAGATTCTGGTCAACGGTGCTGACGTGTCCACCATGCCCATTGCCTACGACGAGGCTCCGGTGAAGATGTACAATCCCGACTACGCTGAGGCCATCGGTTTCACCGTCCCTGACGGCTACGAGGCTCTGTCCGGCTCCGAGACCGCTGAATAACTTTCACAAGCTATTCTGGCATAATCGGTAATTTTTCTCTGAAAAACCCGGCAAGGAGGCCTTCTCTTTGCCGGGTTAATGTGTTATAATTCATCCTGTCTATGCTCCGACATCCATCCCTTCCGCTTCCGCTCTGACGGGAGCACAGAAGGACGGTCAGGGGTCAGGCAGGACCAGGTCCTGTTCATAATACAGAATGCACAATGGTGTCTCCGGCGTCTGAGGGGTCGAAATTGTGCATTGTGCATTATGAAGAACGAGTTTGAGAAAAAAGGGGTTTTGCAAAGTTATGTTAACGTATTTTTCCTCCCTGAATCCGGCTGCGCTGCTGAACGCCTGTCCCGGCGGCATTGCGCAGGGCCTGATCTGGGGCATTATGGCACTGGGCGTCTACCTGACCTTCCGGGTGCTGGATCTGGCCGACCTGACGGTAGACGGCTCCCTGTCCACCGGCGGCGCGGTGTGCATCATGCTGGTGCTGAACGGCTGGAATCCGGAGCTGGCGCTGATCATCTCCTTTGCTGCCGGTCTGATCGCCGGCATGGTAACCGGCTTTCTCCACGTACAGCTGGGCATTCCCCCCATTCTGGCGGGAATCCTCACCCAGATCTCCCTGTATTCCATCAACCTGAACATCATGGGCAAGGCCAACCAGTCCGTGAACATCAATCAGGTCTCCTTCCACTTCACCTCTAATGTAAACCACCTCTGGTTCACCATCGCTCTGACTGCACTGGTGTGTGCGCTGATCATCGCCGCGCTGTACTGGTATCTGGGTACGGAGCAGGGCTCCGCCATCCGCGCCACCGGCACCAACCCCAATATGTCCCGGGCACAGGGCATCAACACCGACATGATGAAGATCATCGGTCTGGCGCTGAGCAACGGCCTGGTGGCCCTGTCCGGCGGCATCCTGTCCCAGTATCAGGGCTTTGCAGACATCAATATGGGCCGCGGCGCCATCGTCATCGGCCTGGCCGCCGTCATCATCGGCGAGGTGCTGGGCAGTGCCATTGTCGGTCCCCGCTCCAACTTTGCGGTGAAACTGCTGTTTGTGGTGCTGGGCGGCGTGGCCTATTACCTGGTCTACGTGTTCGTGCTGTGGCTCAAGTTCCCTGCAGACGACATGAAGCTGCTCACTGCCATTGTGGTTGCCATTTTCCTGGCCGTTCCCTATCTGCAGTCCAAGCGGAACAGCTCCTTCAGCCGTGCAGCCAAGAGCTCTGAGGAGGCCATTTCCAGCCACAAGCAGGTGGTCAATCAGGGCGCTTCTTCCAACCTGGACAAGGAGGAAAACTGATATGCTGGACATTATCAATATCCATAAGACCTTTAACGCCGGCACCATCAACGAAAAGGTGGCGCTGAACGGCGTGACCCTCCATTTGGAGGAGGGCGATTTCTGCACCATCATCGGCGGCAACGGCGCGGGCAAGTCCACCACGCTGAATGCCGTGGCCGGCGTGTGGCCGGTGGATGCCGGTGCGATCCTCATTGACGGCGAAAACGTCACCGGTGTGCCGGAGTACCAGCGGGCCAAATGGCTGGGCCGGGTCTTCCAGGACCCCATGACCGGCACCGCCGCCACCATGGAGATTCAGGAGAATATGGCGCTGGCCGCCCGCCGGGGCCTGAAGCGCGGTCTGCGGTGGGGCATCACCGCCAAGGAGCGGGAGGAGTTCCGGGAGCAGCTGAAGATTCTGGATCTGGGCCTGGAGGACCGCATGACCTCCAAGGTGGGCCTGCTGTCCGGCGGCCAGCGCCAGGCGCTGACCCTGCTGATGGCGACGCTGAAGCGTCCCCGCCTGCTGCTGCTGGATGAGCACACCGCCGCTCTGGACCCCAAAACTGCCCAGAAGGTGCTCCGCATCACCGACACCATCATCAACGAGCACAAGCTCACCGCACTGATGGTCACCCACAACATGAAGGACGCAATCACCCACGGCAACCGCCTCATCATGATGCACGAGGGAAAGATCATCCTCAACATCTCCGGCGAGGCGAAAAAGCGCCTGACGGTCAAGGACCTGATGCAGCAGTTCGAGCTGGTCTCCGGCGAGGAATTTGCCAGTGACAAGGCAATTCTGGCCTGATGTCAACCTTATAACAAAAAGAAAATGCAGAAAGCAGTTGGTTCCGCTTTCTGCATTTTTTTGCGTTTTCCAATGTTTATACCCGGACTTGAATCCGCTCCTTCAATAGAAAGGTGGGAATCAGGCGCAGTTTCTTTCCCCTTTTTTCAATCAGGCGTGTTCCGCCGT
>CAMNOL010000016.1 GCA_946546815.1 uncultured Oscillospiraceae bacterium | reverse complement strand
CCAGAAGGACGACAGCACTAAGAAGCCCGCAGCAGACACTGACAGCGGCAACAGCGGCGAAGCCTCCCCGGAGCAGGGCAACAGCGATACCGAAAATGACGGCGGCGCTGGGGACAGCGATCAGACCGGCGGCACTGGTACTGCTGATGACGAGGCTGGGAAAACCGACCCGGAACCCGCCGAACAGGAGGAGACAACGCCTCAGGACGGCGGGGCGGAGGGCCAGAATACGGCCACCTCTGCGGAACCGGAGAGCGAAGACAGCGCGGTGTAACAGCGCAACAGAAGAACAGAGAAAAGAGAGGACGTACCCCAATGAACAACAACAATGAAATTTTTCTGCTGAAGCTGGGCGAGATCGTGCTGAAGGGGCTGAACCGCCGCCGGTTTGAGGATCGGCTCATTGCCAACGTGACCCGGCGGCTGCACCCCTATGGCAAATTCCGCGTGTACTCCCGCCAGTCCACCGTGTATGTGGAGCCCAAGGCCGGAGTGGAGTGCGACCTGGACGGAGCCTGGGAGGCCATCAAGAAGGTGTTCGGCATTGTGTCCATGAGCCGGGCCCGGGGCTGTGCCAAGGACCCGGACGCCTTTGTGGCCGCCGCCAAAGAATACCTGAACGATCAGCTGCTGGCGGCAAAATCCTTCAAGGTGGAGTCCAAGCGGGCGGATAAAACCTTCCCCATGACCTCCATTGAGCTGAGCCAGTACGTGGGCGGCCTGCTGGCAGAGGCATATCCCCATTTAAAAGTGGATGTGCACAATCCGGAACTCACCGTCCGGCTGGAGGTGCGGGATTTCTCCGGCTACGTCCACGCCAACCCGGAGCCCGGCCCCGGCGGCCTGCCTGTGGGAGTAGGCGGCAGAGCGGTGGCGCTGCTGTCCGGCGGCATTGACTCTCCCGTGGCCTGCTACATGATGGCCAAGCGGGGACTTGCCCTGGAAATGGTGCATTTCTTCTCCTATCCCTACACCTCCAACGAGGCCAAGGAAAAGGTGCTGGAGCTGGCCGCGCTGGTGGCGCCCTACTGCGGACGGGTGACGGTGAACATCGTGCCCTTCACGAAGATTCAGGAGGAGCTGCGCCGGAAGTGTCCGGAGCCTTACTTTACCCTGGCAATGCGCCGGTTCATGATGCGCATTTCCGAGATGGTGGCCCATCGGGTGGGGGCAGAAGGACTGGTCACCGGCGAGAGCATGGGACAGGTTGCCAGCCAGACCATGAGCGCCATGGCCTGTACCCAGGCGGTGGTACAGATGCCGGTGTTCCGCCCGGTCATCGGTATGGACAAGGAGGAAATCGTCCGCATCGCCCGGAAGATCGGCACCTTTGAGACCTCCATTCTCCCCTATGAGGACTGCTGTACGGTGTTCACCCCCCGACACCCCAGAACCAACCCCAAGCCCGAAGAGTTTGCGGAAATTGAGTGTAAATACGACTTCGAGGGCCTGTGCAAAGAGGCTGTGGAGGGCATTGAGCGCGTGCAGATCCGGGCCAAAGGATGAGCAGGAGGGAAAGACGAATGGATCGGCGGAAGGCAGTACTGGAAGGACTGAAAAGCCGCGGGCTGACGGTCTCTACAGCGGAAAGCTGTACCGGAGGCATGATTGCGGCGGCGCTGACGGACCTGTCCGGGTCCTCCGCCGTCTTTGTGGGCGGCGTGGTGTCCTACTGGACAGACATCAAGGAAAAAGTGCTTTGGGTTTCACATGAAACACTGGAAGAATACGGCGCGGTTTCCCCTCAGACAGCCAGAGAAATGGCGGAGGGGGTGCGGACGCTGATGGGCAGCGACCTGGCGGTATCTGTCACCGGCGTGGCGGGGCCGGACAGCGACGACCGGGGGAACCCGGTGGGCTGTGTGTACCTGGGCTTTACCGACGGCAGCACCACAGTGGTCCGAAAGCCGGAAGGACTGGGCAGCACCCGGGAGGAGATCCGCCGGAATGCGGTGGACTATGCACTGGGGCTGATCCTGGAGTATCTGAACAAATAAAAGAAGGATGCTTTGTCTTTGCAGGGAGTCATAAACCTGAGACAAAGCATCCTTTTTATCTAACTAGTGGGATTCAGTTCTCCGGGAAAGATCAGCGGTTAACCCAGGTAGTCCATGGGATTCACCGCTGTGCCGTCTTTTTCCACAGAGAAGTGAATCCAGGGAGCGTCATTGTGTTCCCCGGCGGCGGTTTCTCCAACTTTGCCGATGGCTTCTCCTGCCGCTACCCGGTCACCGGCAGAGACGGACACATCCTCGGCCAGGTTGCCGTAGGTGGTGGTGAGACCGTTTCCAACGTCCATGACAACGGTCTTGCCCAGAAAGACATCGTCCCGGACAGAGGCCACAGTGCCTGCATGGGCGGCTACCACAGCCTGACCCAGCTCGGCAGACAGGTCAATGCCGCTGTGGGTGCGCCAGTCCTTCAGCGCGGCGTTATAGGTCAGCGTGTCAGAGGCGAAGGTTGCCACCACTTCGCCGTCCAGCGGCCAAAGCCAGCTGTCAGCCATGGTCTCAGAAGCCTCGTCCAGAGGGAGCTCAATGGCTTCAGCGGTCTCTTTGGCCTCTTCCTCCGGAGCGGGGGAGAGGGCAGAGGGTTCGTCCTCATCAGACACTTCCTCGCTGACAGCTTCGTTCTCCTCGTCCTCCTCGTCCTCCGGGAGCACCACGTCAGCAGGGGCGGCGGCGGGAGTATTTTCCTTCCTTTTGCCCTCTGCATCGTCAGGTTCAGTTTTGGCATCAGCGGATGCCTCCGGCTCTACGGTGACGGGTTCTACCTGGCTGGCCTGGGCTGCCATCTGACGGGAAGTGCTGAACTCCCTCCACAGGTACCAGCCGGAGCCGCCGATGGCAGCCAGACAGAATACAAGGGCGATGTAAAAGCCCTTGCCGTTGAGAAACCGGATCACTTTTTCAGAAAAGGAATGATTCTTCATAGCGTCTTACCTCCATGTGGGAAGTATTGACACAGTTGGCAAAAGTTATACCGCCGAGTAAAAAAGAAAAGCCGCCGGGCAGCGGTTTCCTTTTCGGCAGGGAAGGGCTGGTGGGCCCCACACCAGAAAAGATGTCTCTGAACGCACAAAACGCCCGGACGGAAGTCCAGGCGCTTTATGAAAAAACCAATTTGCTGCGGATTGGCGACACTACTGCGAAGCCTGACAGCAAAATCGGTTTCAACAGGTGTAATGATACCACAATGCAGCTGTCTTGACAATGGTTCAATTGATAAAATTACGAGGGTCAAATAGAAGAATATTTCAAAAAAATGACAAGAAATTTCGGCCAGAAGGAAATAACATCAGTTTTAGGAAAGGTTTTTGCTGAAAAACCTCAGCTGACAGGAATATTTTTCTTTACAATTGAGAAAAACTATGCTAGACTATGGAATCGCAGAGCGTTTTTTTGACTCTGCGCTCCCGCCGCCTGGTTTTGGGGTATTTCCGCAAGCTGCGGTGCTTCACCGGCCCAGGACTCAGCGGTGCGGAAAATTCTGAGAAAGGTGGATATCGACATGATCCGCAAAGATGAAAAGACTGCCGTTATTGAGGCAAACAAGACTCACGAGAACGACACCGGCTCCCCCGAGGTCCAGGTTGCCATTCTGACCGCCCGCATCAAGCAGCTGACTGAGCACCTGAAGGTGCACAGCCATGACAACCACTCCCGTCGTGGTCTGCTGAAGATGGTCGGTAAGCGCCGCAAGCTGCTGGACTATCTGAAGAAGAAGGACATCGAGCGCTATCGTGCCATCGTTGCCAAGCTGGGTCTGCGTAAGTAATCACCGCCCAATTTCTGCAATGGCTCAGGGCGGCGGAACCCTCCGCCGCCCTGTTTTTGCAGCAAAACAGCTCAACCGGAACAGGATGTTTCCACTTTTAGCGTTTGAATATGCACTCATGAGGTGAGTTTGTATTCAAGTGCTAAAGAAGAGACCTCCTGTTCCCCGACAATGACAAAGGAGAACAAGTTATGTCTACTATCATTACTCATCGCCAGTTCCCCAATTATAAGGAATACAAGATGGAACTGTGCGGCAAGCCCCTGACCCTGGAGGTCGGCAAGGTGTGCGAGCTGGCCAACGCCGCTGTGGTGGTCCGCTATGGCGAGACCACCGTGCTGTGCACCGCCACCGCCGCTCCCCGTCCCCGTGACGGCGTGGATTTCTTCCCCTTGAGCGTGGACTTTGAGGAGAAGCTGTACGCTGTGGGCCGCATCCCCGGCTCCTTCATGCGCCGTGAGGGCCGTCCCGGCCTGAACGCCGTGCTGGCTTCCCGCTGCATCGACCGCCCCATCCGCCCGCTGTTCCCCGGGGACTTCCGCAACGATGTGGCCATCGTCTGCACGGTGCTCAGCGTCGACTATGACTGCCAGCCTGAGATCGCCGCTACCATCGGCACCTCCGCCGCTCTGGCCATTTCCGATATTCCCTGGAACGGCCCTGTGGGCTGCATCTCCGTGGGTCTGGTGGACGGCGAGATCGTGCTGAACCCCGATCAGGAGCAGCGCCACAAGTCCGACATGGCTACCACCGTGGTCGCCACCGGCAAAAAGGTCGTCATGATCGAGTCCGGCGCCAACCAGGTGGACAACGAGACCATGCTGAAGGGCATTGAGATGGCTTTCAACGAGATCCAGAAGCAGATCGCTCTGATCAACCAGATGGTGGAGGAGATCGGCAAGCCCAAGTTTGACTATCCCCACGCCGATTTTGACCAGGTTCTGTTTGACAAGATCGTGGAGGCCACCTATGACCAGGCCTGCGCCGCCATGGACACCGACGACAAGAACCAGCGGGAGGCCGACTGGAACAAGCTCATCGACAAGTGGCATGAGCTGTTCCTGGAGGAGCACCCCAACATGGATCAGTATCTGGACGAGATCACCTACAAGTTCCAGAAGAAGATCGTGAAGAAGTGGCTGCTGGAGGGTCATCGTGTGGACGGCCGCGCTCAGAACGAGATCCGTCCCCTGGCTGCTGAGGTGGGCGTTCTGCCCCGGGTCCACGGCTCCGGCCTGTTCACCCGCGGTCAGACTCAGGTGCTGTCCGTCTGCACCCTGAACACCCTGTCCATGTGCCAGAAGATCGACTCCATCTGGGAAGAGGAGTCCAAGCGCTATATGCACCACTACAACTTCCCCGGCTACTCCGTGGGTGAGGCCCGCAGCGCCAAGTCCGTGGGCCGCCGCGAGTACGGGCACGGCGCACTGGCGGAGCGCGCTCTGGTGCCGGTGCTGCCCTCTGAGAGCGAGTTCCCCTACGCCATCCGCGTGGTATCTGAAACCCTGAGCTCCAACGGCTCCACCTCTCAGGGCTCCATCTGCGGTTCCACCCTGGCCCTGATGGACGCTGGCGTGCCCATCACCGCTCCCGTGGCGGGTATTTCCTGCGGCCTGATCCAGGACGACAACGGCGCCTTCACCACCTTCATTGACATTCAGGGCGTGGAGGACTTCCACGGCGAGATGGACTTCAAGGTGGCCGGCACCAAGAAGGGCATCACCGCCATTCAGATGGACCTGAAGAACGACGGCCTGACCATGGAGATCATCCGTGAGGCGCTGGAGAAGACCTACGACGCCCGCTGCGAGATTCTGGATCAGATCATGCTGCCGGTCATCGCTGAGCCCCGCAAGGAGCTGAGCCCCTACGCACCCAAGATGGTCAAGATGCAGATTCCTGTGGACAACATCCGTGACGTCATCGGTTCCGGCGGCAAGGTCATCCAGAAGATCCAGGCTGAATCCGGCGCCAAGATCGACATTGAGGAGACCGGTGAGATCTTCATCTCCGGTCCCGACGCCGCCGCCTGCGACGCCGCCAAGAAGGCCATTGAGACCATCGTCTTTGTGCCTGAGGTGGGCGCCCTGTACTTCGGCAAGGTGGTCCGCATCCTGAAGTTCGGCGCCTTCGTTGAGCTGGCTCCCGGCAAGGACGGCATGGTCCACATCTCCAAGCTGTCTGACCACCGCATTGGCCGCGTGGAGGACGCTGTCAACGTGGGCGACATGATCTGGGTCAAGGTCACCGACATCGACGAGAAGGGCCGTGTGAACCTGAGCCACATCGACGCCATCCGCGAGATCAAGGCTCGCAAGCAGGGCAAGTAATATTGAGCGTTATCAGGAGCCGGATCCCTGGATCCGGCTCCTTTTCTTCCTTTTCCTGAAAGAAAAGGAAGGGAAAAGAACTTCAATCCCTTTGCCCATGGGCGGCGGGTACGAATTGCAATTCCCAGCCAGAGAGAGCCGCCGGGGGGACAAAGGGGAGAGTGCTTCCCCTGACGTGGGAAGGCAGCACAAAGATACCCACAAAGTTGGATAATTTTATTGGAAAGATAAGATACTGATAGCAACATAGGCAACAGAGATACAAGCGAGGGATACCATGAACCAATATCAACTGACAACACTGCCCAACGGGGTGCGGATTCTCTCTGAGCATATGCCGGGGATGTCCTCCGCCGCGCTGGGCATCTGGGTGGCCACGGGTTCCCGGGCTGAAACCAAGGGAGAAAACGGAGCAGCCCACTTTATTGAGCATATGCTGTTCAAGGGGACGCAGAGCAACACCGCAGGGGAGCTGGCCGCCCGGATGGACGCCATCGGCGGACAGATCAACGCCTTTACCACCAAGGAATGCACCTGCTTTTATGGCCGGGCGCTGAAAAGCCACCTGCATGAGGCGCTGGATATCCTGTGCGGCATGTTTTTCGACTCCAAATTTGACGAGAACGACGTGCAGCTGGAACGAGGCGTCATTTTGGAGGAAATGGGAATGTACCAGGACGATCCCTCCGATCTGGTGGCCGAGCGGCTCAACGGGGTGATTTTCAAAGGCTCCCCCCTGGCCCGGCCCATTCTGGGCAAAAAAGCCACGCTGGACAAAATGACCGGTGCGTGGCTGAAAAACTATAAAAACAGGCATTATCTGCCCTCTAAGGTCATCGTTGCAATTGCGGGTAGCTTTGAGGAGACCATTCTGGAGGAGATCAAGGAGCGGTTCTCCGTTATGGAGCCCGGTGAGGAGCCGAAGTTCAAGCCGGCCGCCTATGTGCCGGCGATGACGCTGAAAAAGAAGGCCACAGAGCAGAATCACCTGATTCTGTCCTTCCCCGGCATTCCTTCCAACAGCGACAAGCGGTTCACCATGCAGGTCATCACCTCCATTTTGGGCGGCGGAATGTCCTCCCGGCTGTTTCAGGAGATCCGGGAAAAGAGGGGACTTTGCTACAGCATATACGCCGCCGGTTCCTGCTACGCCGACACCGGCACCTTTGTTGTTTACACTGCGCTGAACAAGGAGACCGAGCTGAAGGCGCTGGCCGCCATCAAGGAAGTGCTGGTCCGCTTCACCGAAGAGGGTGTGACCCAGGAGGAGCTGGACCGGGTGCGGGAGATGAGCAAGGCCAGCGTGCTGATGGGGCTGGAGGCCACCACCGCTCATATGAACCATATGGCCCGGAGCGTGCTCAACGGCACCGAAATCCTCTCCCCGGAGGAGATCATTGCCGCCTACGATGCCATTACCACAGAGGATGTGCAGCAGATGTCGAGAGAGATTTTTGACTGGTCCCAGCTGGGCTTTTCCGCAGTGGGCAAGGTTGCCTCTGAGGAAGAGTACCGCAAGGTACTGTTTGCGTAAAAAAGCTGGGTGAAAAACAGCGGAAACGAAAAAAGAAAAAACTGACGGAGTTCACCTGAGGAAGTCCGTCAGTTTTTGTTTTTTCATGATATGGTTACGGATTGTCTGCCAGCCGGAAGCTGATGGTCAGGAAGGAGATCACCTGCACGCCCAGCAGCACCTGATCGCTGATCTGCTCGCCGCCTGCCAAGGCGATCATGGAGAGCACAATGGTCATCAGGCACAGATACATGGTTCTGCGGCTGTGCCCCTGATTCAGGGCGAGCCCGGACAGTTCATACCAGGCCAGAGCGGAAACCACTACCGCCAGAATGAACCAGACAAAGTGCAGCACCACCGGATCGTTGGCGTAGCTGTGGTAGGAGTTCACCATCCAGAAGCAGCTGCAGAAGCCCGGCAGCATGGGATAAAGGGCGTTGGGAGAGCCGCCCTGAGAAAGCCCCCAAAGTCCCACGGCGGAAGCAAGCGCGCCGACAATCATCAGCACGGGCAGGATCAGCGCTGCGACCTGAAAAATGGCGTCTGTGACGGAGGCGCTGCGCTGTTCCAGCACAAATGCAGCGGCGGACAGCAAGCACAGCACCGACACACCCTTCAAAACAGGGAGGGGAGCAGTGCCCATAGTGCCTGCCCAATCCCGCTTTGGATAAAGCAGCAGCGTCAGAAGGGCGAAGGAGACAAAGCAGCCAATGGTCAGACCGATCAGCAGCCAGGTGTACAGCCCGGGAAGGGGCAGATTCAGCTCGTCAAAGTCCGTGCGCAGCTGCCAGCGGCGCAGCACATATCCCACAACACCCATGACCAGAGCCAGGGCGGGATACAGATAAGTTTTTTTCATATTTATCTCCATTTTCTCCGGAAATGGACCTGGAATCAAATCTGAACAGAAGAGAGAAGCCGAAAAATAGACGGAACGCCGAAGTTCAGATCGGTCAGCAGAAAAAATTGTCAGAGTCCGATTTTCGGGACAGAAAAAATGAAATTTTGCTTGACATTTATCGAACATCAGTTCATAATTAAAACACAAGTTCGATGAAACAAAAGTTCGGGAGGTTGATCTTATGGAAACGATCTATTTGAACGCAACACTGTTGTGCCGTCGGCCCAATAATGTGGTGGACCTTCAGGCATACCGGGAGAAGAAAGCATTGATGACCGAGGGAACGGTTTTGCCGGAACCGGCGCTGGATTGGGAGCTGCCGGAGCCGGAGCCCGTGCAGGAGGAATCACAAGGCCGCCTCCAGTTTTGGAAGGACTGGGCAGATGCTGTGGCCGCAGTCATGCTCTCTGCCAGTGCGCTGCTGGCACTGGTGGCATTGCTGTAACACAGACCGGCCCATTGGGACGGACAACCAGGGGGTCTCTGAACCCCCGGCTCGACAGAGAAGGAAAAGCGCCTTGACCGCAGTGGCCAGGGCGCTCATTTGTTTCTCAAAGGAAAATTACTTCACCAGGGACAGCAGCAGCACCACAAACATGAATGCAAAGGCCACCCACTTGGTGATCCGGGCCAGCTTGGCGTCCCAGGTGCTGTTCTTGTTCTTGGACAGGAAGGTGTCAGCGCCGCCGCTCAGGGAACCGGCCACGCCGGAGTTCTTGCCGGACTGCAGCAGCACGGTGCAGATCAGGAACAGAGAAGCGATGACAACGATAACAGAAAGAATCATACTGGCAGTAGACATAGTGAGAGGCTCCCTTTCTATCAAGCCCTGTTCAGGGCGAAATCTTCAAACTCACATGAAAGTGTACCATAGAACCCTGGGAAAAGCAAGAGTTTTTTTGGGTTGTGAGCGGCAGAAGGGGAACAAAAAAGAGGGAAAAGCAGTCCGATAAACAGGACTGCCGGAAGCAGCGGAGAAGAAAGTCCGGTTTAAAGGACCTGGACTTTGCTATAATCAAGGTATCAAAAGAAGCAAACCAATCAAGTCCGAATGACAGGAGGCGCATGATGATGTCAGTGGAAATCCGTTATATCCGTGGTCATGTAGAGGTATTCGATCAGTTCGGCGATTTTATGTTTTCCGCCGACACCACCAGCGAAGCCTGGGAGGAGCTGCGGGAGTGGGAGGAGGACGCAGCGTAAGCCGGCGTTCCCATGTGTACAAAAGGGGAATCACAGCAGGACAAGCCGCATAGAATGGGGCTGAGGTGATACTGTGGTTTCGATTTTGTTGATGGCGCTGAGCCTGTCCGTGGATGCAGCGGCAGCGGCGGTGTGCTGCGGCCTGTGCACCCCGCAATTTGGCTGGAGGGATGCCCTGAGACTGGGGCTGTGGTTTGGCGGCTTCCAGATGGGGATGACGCTGGCCGGAGGGATGATCACCTCAGGGCTGAACCTGCGGGTTCAGAGGGTGGGCAGCGTTGCCGCCTTCGGACTGCTGCTGTACGTGGGGGGCAGGATGCTGCTGGATGCGGCCAGCCCGCTGGAGGAGGTCCGGGGCTATTCCCTGGACACGAAAACCGTTGCGGAGCTGGCCTTGGCAACCAGCCTGGATGCGCTGGCGGCGGGGGTATCCACCCCGTTCCTTGGAGTACCCCTTTGCCCCGCTGCCGCTGTCATCGGCATCACTGCCTTTTTGCTGACCGTGCTGGGGGGCCTGACGGGGCGCAGAGTGGGGCAAAGGTTCCACCGCTGGGCCAGCGCCGCCGGGGGGCTGGTTCTCACCGGAATCGGCGTGCGGATCCTGCTGGAGACGATGCTGTGAACAGCCTGCCGATCCCCCGGGAAGCGCTGCCCAACCAACGGGTTACTGCAGGTAGGTTTTCAACCGGCTGATGTTGTTCTGCTCGTTCTGGATGAACTGCTGAGCCAAGTCCCGGGCCTGCTTTCTGCGGGTGGAAGCGGGGTCCGCCTCCGGGCCGTTGGGAACGGAGTAGCTGTTCAGCGCCTTGGTCAGGCTGATGATGCCCATATTGCTGCCCTGAATCATCATCTCAGCCAGGTGGCTGGTCTCCTTGTTGACCAGCGTCTGACCCTGCAGAGAGCCCCAGAGCATGGCCTTTTCATAGCCGGGCAGGGGCTGAGGACACTTGTTCAGCACCTTCAGCTGGCGTTCCGCCTCTGCGGCGGTCTGCTTGTACTGCTGAAACTGGGTCTGCAGGTCGGAACGGAAGCTGGGGTTGTCCACCTTGGGCAGAATCTGGTCGATGGAATCGGAGCCCATGACGGCGCCCTTGTAAATCTCCTGAAGCAGAGTGGTCTCGTTGGTGAATTCCATATGATATTCCTCCTGTTTGGAAAACGCTGCGCCGGCAGCGCTTCTTTAGAATGACACCCTTAGTGTGTGCAGATCAAAAAAAGAAATACGGGAGTTTCCTTTGTTTTTCCCGTGCACAGATGCCCTTGAAAGCGGCAGCGCAATCCGGTATAATGATTGCGCTGTTATTTTGTTTTAACGGAGGAAAAAGCATGGATCAGTATTGGTTGGAGGTTTCCGTGGACACGGTCACGGACTGCATGGATGATCTGGCGGCGTATCTCACCGCCTGCGGCATTGTGGGACTGGTCATGGAGGACGAGTCGGATTTGGAGGACTTTGCCAACGAGCAGAAGCCCTTCTGGGACGATGTGGATGAAAGCCTCGTTGAGAGCCGCCGAGGTGTCACCAGAGTGAAGTTTTATGTCACCGATGATGAGGACGGACGCTACCGTCTGGAGGGGGTGACAGCCGGGCTGGAGGCGTTCCGCGCCCGAGTGGGAAAGGAGGCAGGCACGCTGAAGGTGTCCACGGTCTCCCTGCGGGAAGAAGATTGGTCCAATAACTGGAAAAAATATTACCAGCCTTTCCCGGTGGGAGAGCGGCTCTATGTGGTGCCTGAGTGGATGCGGGGAGAGCCTGTACCCGAGGGCAGAACGCCGCTGTACCTGAATCCCGGCCTGATCTTCGGCACCGGCAGCCACGGCACCACCCGCCTGTGCCTGGAGGGTGTGGAAAAGTTTGTGGAAACTGATGATAACATTTTGGATCTGGGCACCGGCAGCGGCATCCTGGCCATTGCGGCGCTGTGCCTGGGGGCGAAGTCGGCAAAGGGCTGCGACATCGACCCGAAGGCCTCCCGGGTGGCGGCAGAGAACGCCTCCCTGAACGGCATCGGGGAAGAGTTCCAGTGCTTCACCGGGGACATCATCAACGATCCCGGGCTGCGGGCTGAGCTGGCGGGGAAATACGACCTGGTGCTGGCGAACATCATTGCGGACGTGATCATTCCCCTCGCCGATGTGGTGGGAGAGTTCCTGGCAGAGGACGGAGTGTTCCTGACCTCCGGCATCATTGAGCACCGGGCAGAGGATGTGGCCGACGCCTTGAAGCGCAACGGCTTTTCCATCCTGGAGACCAACCACAGAGACGGCTGGGTGGCGTACACCTGCAAACGCGCCGCCAAGTAAGAAGGGCATAGAGAGCATGCAAAAGGGCTGTCCGCAACGGGGCAGCCCTTTTTCTTTATATACAAAGTGTTATAAATGGTTATTCTATCACAAAATGGAATGGTTTTACAGAGGGATCCAGCGCCCGGAATTCGTATCCTTTGCTCATCAGCGACTCGATCAGGCTGGGAAGGGCCTTCACGGTTTCGCCCTGGGAGGGGGTGTCGTGGAACAGCACCACGGATTTGGTGCGATCCGCGCAGGCCTTGACCGTCTCCTCAGCGATGGTGCTGGCGGACAGCTGCTTCCCCTCGGCATCGCCGCAGCTCACCGCCCAGTCGTGGTAGGTAAAGCCCCGCCCTTCGATTTCCTGGATCAGCTCCTTGCAGATATGCTGGTTGTGCTGGCTTACGCTGCCGCCGGGGAAGCGGATCAAGGAGGCCCGGAAGCCGGTGGCCTCGTAGACTTCCGTATATATTTTGTTCAGGTCCTTCAGGAAGGCATCGGTGGACGCGTAGATCTTGTCATAATTATGGCTGTAGGTGTGCAGGCCAATGACGTTGCCGGAGTCCAGGATCTTCTGATAGCGCGTTTCCCGTTCCTCTTTCGTGCCGTACTGGCCGGTGACAAAGAACGTGGCTTTGATGCCGTACCGATCCAGGGTGTCCAGGATTTTTTCCGTATTCTCGGAGGGGCCGTCGTCAAAGGTCAGATAGATGATCTTCTGGGTGTTGTCATCGGTTTTCTCTTCCTGACGAGCGTACAGATTCGGGTAAGGCTCATCGCTGTCCGCTTCCACTGCGGGGGGGACGGACTGATCCCCGGAGCCCTCCGCCGGGTCTCCGGAGCCGTCTGCCGGGTCCGGAGAGGCGTCGGCAGCGGCGGAGGATTCGGCCTCGGGCGGCAGGGAGACGGAACCATTTGCCTCCCGGGCAGTTGTCCCGGAGCAGGCAGTCAGGGCGGCGAGGAGCATGGCTGCCGCCAGAACAAGGCTCAGGATTCCTGAGCGAAAAGTGCAAGTTATTTTTTTCATAATCTATCAACAAATCCTTCTGTATCTATGGGAAATCTTCCTGAACCGGCGGGGGTTTCCAGGAAGTCAGCGGCTGTGTAAAGCGGGCGCGGGAATACCGCAGCGTCCGCAACAGTTATTCTAGACAAGATGATATTTTATGTCAAGAGGTACTTTTTATGCCCTTTTTCGGTATTTAACGAGAATTTTCGACAAGGTGCCGGAAGGCAGGGGTTCTGTCCGGTTTTTTGGTTCAGTTTCTTTGTAAAACATTGACAACCTCCCCTCTGTGTTGTATACTTTGAATAGTGAACTGGTTCCTTTTGTGGTTTGTTTTCGCTTTTGTGCTGTATTCAGCGTCAAGGCAGACAGCCCAGGAGCCAAATTTATCCAGAAGGAGTTTTACCAGCATGAAATTCAACATCGCAATTGAAAAAGTAATTGGCCGCCAGATTATCGACAGCCGCGGCAATCCCACCGTTGAGGTCGAAGTTTATCTGGAAGACGGCACTGTGGGTCGCGCTGCTGTTCCCTCCGGCGCTTCCACCGGTATCTATGAGGCTTGCGAGCTGCGCGACGGCGACAAGTCCCGTTACATGGGCAAGGGCGTTCTGCAGGCTGTTGGCCACGTCAACAAGGAGATCAACGACGTCCTGACCGGCATGAACGTTCTGGACCAGGTCGCCATCGACAAGGCCATGATCGCTGCTGACGGCACCCCCAACAAGACCAACTTCGGCGCAAACGCCATCCTGGGCGCTTCCCTGGCTGCTGCCAAGGCCGCTGCTGAGGCTCTGGGCCTGCCCCTGTATCAGTACATCGGCGGCGTCAACGCCAAGACCCTGCCCGTTCCCATGATGAACATCCTGAACGGCGGCGCTCATGCCACCAACAACGTTGAGATTCAGGAGTTCATGATCATGCCCGTCGGCGCTCCCTGCTGGAGCGAGGCCCTGCGTTGGTGCGCTCAGGTCTTCCACACCCTGAAGACCGTCCTGAAGAAGAATGGCACTCCCGCTGCCGGTGTCGGCGACGAGGGCGGCTATGCTCCCAACCTGCCCTCTGACGAGGACGCCCTGAAGGCCATCGTTGAGGCCATCAAGGAAGCCGGCTTTGAGCCCGGCAAGGACTTCATGATCGCCATCGATGCCGCTTCCTCCGAGTGGCAGAAGGAAGGCGAGAAGGATTATCACCTGCCCAAGACCGACAAGCACATGACCGCCGATGAGCTGGTCGCTATGTGGAAGGACTTCGCCGACAAGTATCCCATCATCTCCCTGGAAGACGGCATGGCCGAGACCGACTGGGAAGGCTGGAAGAAGCTGACCGACGCCATCGGCGACAAGGTCCAGCTGGTTGGCGACGACCTGTTCGTGACCAACGTTACCCGTCTGGCCACCGGCATTGAGAAGAAGGTCGGCAACGCCATCCTGATCAAGGTCAACCAGATCGGCACCCTGACCGAGACTCTGGACGCCATCCAGATGGCCAACCGCGCTGGCTACACCGCCATCGTTTCTCACCGTTCCGGCGAGACCGAGGACACCACCATTGCCGACATCGCTGTCGCTCTGAACGCTGGCCAGATCAAGACCGGTGCTCCCAGCCGTACCGACCGCGTTGCCAAGTACAACCAGCTGCTCCGCATCGAGGAAGAGCTGGGCGACGTCGCTCAGTATCTGGGCAAGGACGCTTTCTTCAACCTGAAGTAAGATCTCTTTCTCCCAAACTCAGGGGGGCTGTCCGCAAGGACAGCCCCCTTTTCTGACTTTTGTACAAAAACAGGGCCGTTTCCCCGGGGAAACGGCCCTTTGTACGCTGAAAAGCGTTGCAGTCTCACGAAACAGATCAGTTGCGCTCGATCAGGGAAACGCCGTCCATCTCTGCGGGCTTTTCCAGGCCCATCAGGTCCAGCATGGTGGGAGCAATATCAGCCAGGCGGCCGTTCTTCAGCTTGCCCTGGACACCGACGATGCAGAAGGGAACGTAGTTGGTGGTGTGAGCGGTGTAGGGCTTCACGCCGTCGTCCTGGAGCATACGCTCTGCGTTGCCGTGGTCGGCGGTGATTAGGCTCACGCCGCC
This sequence comes from uncultured Oscillospiraceae bacterium, assembly GCA_946546815.1. Classification (GTDB taxonomy): domain Bacteria; phylum Bacillota; class Clostridia; order Oscillospirales; family Oscillospiraceae; genus Onthomonas. The sequence continues at coordinate 9,568 of CAMNOL010000016.1, read as the reverse complement.
CATCTTGGAGGTGGCTTCCACCACACGGGCGACGCACTTGTCCACGGTCTCAACGGCCAGACGAGCGGCCTCGTAGATACCCGTATGGCCGACCATGTCGCAGTTGGCGAAGTTCAAAATGATCACGTCGTACTTGCCGGACAGGATGCGCTCCACACAGGCGTCGCAGACCTCGTAAGCGCTCATTTCAGGCTTCAGGTCATAGGTGGCAACCTTCGGGGAGGGGATCAGGCAGCGATCCTCACCGGGGAACACCGTTTCCACGCCGCCGTTGAAGAAGAAGGTGACATGGGCATACTTCTCGGTTTCGGCAATTCTCAGCTGGGTCATGCCCAGGTTGGAGAGGTACTCCGGGAAGATGTTGGTCAGCTTCTCCTTGGGCCATGCCACCACCACGTTGGGCATGGAGGCGTCGTAGGAGGTGGTGCAGACATAGTTGACGTGGAAGAAGCCCTTCTTGCGCTCAAAACCGGTGAAATCGGGATCCACGAAGGAGCGGGTGATCTCGCGGGCGCGGTCAGGACGGAAGTTCATGAAGATGATGGAGTCGCCGTCGCCGATCTCAGCGTTCTCAGCGGTGATGACAGGAATCACGAACTCGTCGGTGACGCCTGCGTCATAGCTGGCCTGCATGGCGCCGACAGGATCGTCGATGAAGCGCTGCTCGGACTCGCCGTAAACCATGGCCTTGTAGGAGCGCTCCACCCGGTCGAAGTTGTTGTCCCGGTCCATGGCATAGTAACGGCCGGAAATGGTGGCGATCTTGGCGCCGTACTGGTCACAGGTCTCCTTCATCTGAGCCACGTAGCCCTTGCCGGAGGTGGGGGGGACATCGCGGCCGTCCATGAAGCAGTGGACAAAGATCTTCTCGCAGCCCAGGTCGTGTGCCATCTTGACGGCAGCCTGAATGTGGGTGATGTGAGAGTGCACGCCGCCGTCGGACATCAGGCCATAGATATGGACAGCGCGGCCGGCCTCTTTTGCGGCCAGCATGGCATCCTTGTAGGCCTTGTTCTCAAAGAACTTGCCGGTCTCAATGGCTCTGGAGATCTTGGGCAGGTCCTGGAACACCACGCGGCCGGCGCCCATGTTGGTATGGCCGACTTCGGAGTTGCCCATCTGGCCGTCAGGAAGGCCCACATCCAAGCCGGAAGCGGACAGGTGGCTGTAGGGGTTCTCGGCAAAGATTCGATCCAGGTTGGGCTTGGGAGCGCTGGCAACGGCGTTTCCTTCCAGATGGTCGCTCAGGCCATAACCGTCCATGATGATAAGGGTAGTCGGGGTTTTCATCAAAAAATCCTCTTTTCAGTCGATATTATAATAAAAAGCGCAGGCTTGAAAAATCTCAAATAGCCCGGCGGCATGGCACCGCCGGGCGTAGATGGGTTGAAATTACTTGGCAGCCTCGTCCTGGTTGGCAGCGTTGATGATGGTGGTGAACTTGGTGGGAACCAGGGAAGCGCCGCCGATCAGGCCGCCGTCCACGTCGGGCTGAGCCAGCAGCTCCTCGGCGTTGGCGTCGTTCATGGAGCCGCCGTACAGGATGGTCACGCTGCGGGCGACGCGGGCGCCGTACAGCTTGCGGATGACGGTGCGGATGGTCTCGTTGACCTCGTTGGCCTGCTCGGAAGTAGCGGTCTTGCCGGTGCCGATGGCCCACAGGGGCTCGTAGGCGATGACCACGTGACGCATCTTCTCAGCGGGGATGCCGGCCAGAGCAGTCTTGACCTGCAGGGTGATCAGCTCGGTGGTGACGCCCAGCTCGCGCTGCTCCAGGGACTCGCCCACGCAGATAACGGGGTACAGGCCGGCCTCAACAGCGGCGCGGGCCTTCTTGTTGACGATCAGGTCGTCATCGTTCCAGTACTGACGGCGCTCGGAGTGGCCGATGATGACGTACTTGACGCCCAGGTCCTTCAGCATGGCAGCGGAAACCTCGCCGGTGTAAGCGCCCTTCTCGTGCTCGGAGACGTTCTCAGCACCGATCATAACGCGGGTGTCCTTGAAAGCCTTCTGGGCAGCAGGAATGTTGACAAAGGGAACGCACAGCAGCACGTCGCACCACTTGGCCTTAGGCAGCATGGTCTTCAGCTCGTCAGCGAAAGCCTTGGTCTCGGAGGCGGTCTTGTTCATCTTCCAGTTGCCGGCGATGATGGTCTTACGATATCTTCTGTTCATACTTGATAACCTCTTTCTTTGTGCAAATCAGCACAGAATAGCATTTTATCCCCCCGCAGCGAAGAGCCTGACGCGCAAGGGGCAGATAACAAAAGGGAATCCTGCGTGGGTTTCAGCCCGAACCGCCCAATTTTTGATTACAGATAGGATGGTTTATATAAAACAATCCAATTCAGGAATCAAAAACAATGGGGCCAAAGGCAGGGCTCGCAGTGTGAAAGGACAGGGAGACGACGGAAAGGCCGTCTCCCTGCAGCAATCAGATTTCAGGGAATGGGGCAGACAAGCCGGTTCATTTGTCCAGCAGAGCCGCGGCAAATGTCGGATGCGCCTGAGGCGCTTTATCCCATGCACGGCTCAAACGTGCCACTGGCACGTTTGCTTGGACAAGTAATACTTACTTGTCCAAGAGCGCCCCGATAATCAGGGATGCGCTTGGGGCGCTTTATCTTATCGCAGCGCAAACGTGCCCCCGGCACGTTTGTCTGGACAAGCCGCTTTGCTTACTTGTCCAGCAGAGCTGCGACACCGGGGAGCTCCTTGCCTTCCATGAACTCCAGGGAAGCGCCGCCGCCGGTGGAGATGTGAGTCATCTTGTCAGCGTAGCCCAGCTGCTGGACAGCGGCTGCGGAGTCACCGCCGCCGATGATGGTGATGGCGTCGGTCTTGCTCAGAGCTTCAGCAACGGCCTTGGTGCCGGCTGCAAACTTCTCGAACTCGAACACGCCCATGGGGCCGTTCCAGATCACGGTGCCGGCGTCGGCAACGGCGTCGCAGTAGGCCTTGGTGGTCTCCGGACCGATGTCCAGACCCTGCCAGCCGTCAGGAATAGCGCCGGTGGGCACGACCTGGGAGTCAGCGTCAGGAGCGAAGGCGTTGGCAGCCACGGTATCGGTGGGCAGCAGCAGTTTGACGCCCTTCTCCTCGGCCTTCTTGATCATGTCCAGGGAGTACTGCTCCCAGTCAGCCTCCAGCAGGGAGTCGCCGACCTTGCCGCCCTGAGCAGCTGCGAAGGTGTAAGCCATGCCGCCGCCGATGATGACGGTATCAGCGATCTCCAGCAGGTTGTTGATGACGCCGATCTTGGAAGAGACCTTGGAGCCGCCCAGAATGGCGACCAGAGGACGCTTGGGAGCAGCCAGAGCGCCGCCGATGATCTCCAGCTCCTTCTGAATCAGGAAGCCGGACACAGCAGGCAGGTAAGCGGCAACACCGGCGGTGGAGGCGTGAGCGCGGTGAACCGTGCCGAACGCGTCGGACACATAGACGCCCTCGGGGCCAGCCAGGTCAGCCAGAGCCTTAGCAAACTCGGGGTTGTTCTTGGTCTCGCCCTTGTCATAGCGCAGGTTCTCCAGCAGCAGGATCTGACCGGGCTGCAGAGCAGCGGCCTTGGCCTGAGCGTCCTCACCCACGATGTCCTTGGCCAGGATCACTTCCTTGCCCAGCAGCTCGGACAGACGGGCGGCCACGGGCTTCATGCTCAGCTCGGGCTTCCACTCGCCCTTGGGCTTGCCCATGTGAGAGCAGGCGATGACAGCGGCGTTCTGCTCCAGCAGGTACTGGATGGTGGGCAGAGCGGCGCGGATGCGCTTGTCGTCGGTGATCACGCCAGAGCCGTCCTTGGCCATGGGGACGTTGAAATCGCAGCGCAGCAGAACCTTCTTGCCGGCGACGTCAATGTCAGTGACAGTTTTCTTGTTGTAATTCATACAAATTACTCCTTTCCATTTTGCCTTTTGCCAATTTGCAGCGGAAAAGTTTTTATATAAATAGCCGTTACGGCATATTTACAGAGAAAATTGAAATCGGAAACCGCGCCCGATCGCTCAGGGAGTCGCGGCTCCGCCCATGGCGCCCACGCCGGTGAGTCCGGGGAATCCGTTCTGGCGCAGCGCCTCATAAGCCAGCACCGCCACAGAATTGGACAGGTTCAGGCAGCGCACATCAGGCAGCATGGGAATCCGGACGCAGCGGTCACGATACTTCTCCCGCAGCCACTCCGGCAGACCTGCGGTCTCCTTACCGAAGAACAGCCAGCAGTCGGGAGTGTAACGGGCCTCCACATAGCTGTGAGGCGCTTTGGTGGTGGCAAGCCAGAGGTCTTTCTCCGCCTCCGGATGACGGACAAAGAAGTCATCCAGGTTCTCGTATTCGGTGACGCTGACCTTGCTCCAGTAGTCCAGACCGGCACGGCGAACCCACTTTTCCGAGATCTCAAAGCCCAGAGGGCGGATCAGGTGCAGGCTGCTTCCGGTGACGGCGCAGGTGCGGGCAATGTTGCCCGTGTTCTGCGGGATCTCCGGTTCCACCAAAACAATATGAAGCAACTTCTCACGCCCTTTTGTAACCATTTCCAAAACAGACCTCTGTCATTCCGATTCCATTCTATTCTATTTTTTGCTGAAAATCAACAAGTAAATCAGTATTTTTTGGGTAATCAATGGTATATTTTTGCACACAGGACAAAATGGGAGGCAGATGGTGCAACTTGAACAAAAATTTTGTTAAAAAATTGTAACACTTTCTAATTGACACGTTTGGCAAAAAATGGTTTCAGAGAAAATGCTGCGAAAAAAGCGGAAAATCAGCTCTCGCCGGCGGACTGCTCCTCCAGCTCAGAGAGGTATTTGTAGACCGTGTAACGGGAGACCCCCAGCCGCTGGGCCACGTGGGGGACGGCCTTCTGGAAGGAAAAGGCGTTCTTCTGCCGCAACAGCGCAATGATCTTCAGGCGGTCGGGTTTGCTGAGGGCACTGACCGGTTTGCCCACGGCGGCAAGGCACTCCTCCAGAATATCGCTCAGGCTGGAGGAATCGTTGTCCGACCAGAGGGCGGACTTCAGGTCTGCGTCGGCGCTCATCAGGTCCACTAGAATCTTATTGGCAAAAACCAGAGAGGAGTAATCAAAATTGATGCCCAGGGCCAGGTTGTAATCCTCCCCGATCATGTGAAAGGTGGAGGATTTGAGCTGCTGGCCGGAGGGGGTGGTGGCGTAGAGATTGACAAAGTCCGTTTTCAGCGCCTCTTCGTCCAGCTCAGACTCATTTCCCAGAATGTCCATGGTGGAGCCGACGGTGCGGCCGGAAACGTGACCGTTATAGATGGAAAGAATGGGGTGGGAGGGGATGGACATATCGTGCACCAGTGTCTCACAGCTGCTGCCGAAGGTCTCGGCGATGCCGCGGGCAGTGCGGTCCAGAAATTCAAATGCTTGCTCCCGGTTCATAGAAAATCTCCCTTTTTTGAATATGATTCAGCGATATTTTAATATGGGGAGGGGAATTTGTCAACTGAGGAGAGAATCCCCCAGCGGGGTATAATCACCGGGAAAAGCGGACAAACTGGAAGAAATTATGGAAAGTGGAGCGAGATGCATGGCTTTTTTCAGCAGGGAAACGGAGCGGGCGCCCTACCATCCGCAGAAAAAGACCGAATTTCCGGGAGAACTGACCTGGGAAGGGGTGGAAAACATATTTCACAACTGCGCGGATTTCTCCAAGCGGGAGGTCGTTTCCCGGTCCGGAGCGCTGTTCCGGCTGTGCTGGCTGGATGGCGTGGTGCAAAGCGAGCGGCTGAACGACTACCTGATCCGGCCGCTGATGACCGGCGGGGTGCCGGAGCAGCCGGAGCAGGCCAGGGCGGTGCTGACGGGCAGTATTTGGAATATGAATGTACAGGTCAGAGACTCTCTGGACCAGGTGGCGGAGGATCTGACCGGGGGCAGGGCGGCGGTGTTCCTGAAAAATGCGGTGCTGACCTGCACGGTGGAGACAGAGGCAAAGCGTCCGGTTTCCACAGCGGAAAATGAGGTGGCGGAGAAGGGGGCCAAGGACTCCTTTGTGGAGAGCCTGCGCACCAACACCAGCCTGCTGAGAAGACACCTGCGTTCTCCAAAGGTGCAGATCGAGGAGGTTTCCGTGGGCCGGGCCAGCTGCACAGCGGTGGATCTCATCTGGATGGATGGCCTGACAAACCGGGAGCTGGTGAAAAACATCCGGGCGCAGGTGGAGCAGGTGGACATAGACGCCCTGCTGTCCACCGGGGACTTTGAAACATATGTGGCCCAGAAGAAAGGGTCCACCTTCCCTCAGATGCTGTTCACGGAGCGGCCGGACCGGTTTTGCCGGGGCATCCTCAACGGCCGGGTGGGGGTGCTCATTGACGGCATCCCCCTGGGCGGACTGCTGCCGGGGAATCTGGCGCTGTTTCTGGAAACGCCTCAGGACCGGGAGTACCACTGGCTGATGGCGGCGGCGCTGGTGCTGCTCCGGTACGGGTGCCTGCTGCTGACGCTGACCCTGCCGGGGTTTTATATTGCGGCGGCCAGCTTCCACTTTGAGATGCTGCCCACCAAGCTGGCCATGTCCATCATCGCCAGCAAGCAGGATGTGCCCTTTTCCACTGTGTTTGAGGTGCTGGTGCTGCTGCTGTCCTTTGAAATCCTGCAGGAGGCGGGACTGCGCCTGCCCAAGACCATCGGACAGACGGTTTCCATCATCGGCGGCCTTGTGGTGGGGCAGGCGGCGGTGGAGGCGAAAATCGTCTCCCCGGCGGTGGTCATTGTGGTGGCGGTGGCGGGCATTGCCGGCTTTACCATGCCCAGCCAGGATCTGGCCAACGCGCTGCGGCTGTGGCGGTTCCTGCTGGCGGTGCTGGCAGGCATCGCCGGCTTTCTGGGTTTGGCTGCCGGTCTGGCGGCGCTGGTCTGCCATCTGGCGGGGATCGAGAGCTTTGGCGTGGCCTATCTGACGCCCTTTGCGCCCAACCCGGGACAGCCGGTGGAGGAACATGGAGTGCTGAGACAGCCCATTCCGGAGGTAAAGCTGCGGGAATTGGCGCTGAAACCGGAGAACAAGCGGAGGCAGAAATGAGAGGACAGGGGAAGAGAGCGGCGGTGTGCGGCATCATCGGAGCATTGCTGCTTCTGCTGACGGGCTGTGAGGGAGACCTGCTGCCCAAAGCCAGAGATATCACCACAGTGGAGCTGATGCAGGTGATCGCACTGGACAAGGGAGAAGGGGGAAATCTCATTGTGACAGCGGCCAGCGGCACCCACTCCGGGGGTCAGAGCGGGGAGCCCAAACCGCCGGTGGTGCTGAAAGGGGAGTCGTCCACGGTGTTCGGCGCCTGCATGAGCATTCAGAGTGAGGGAAATGGATATGCATCCTTCGGCCATGTGGAGCAGTGTGTGCTCAGCGCAAAGGCGACGGAACAATCCATGTCCAGCCTGCTGGACTTTCTGGAGCGGGACCCGGAAATGCGGATGGAAGCCCATTTGTATGTGACAGAGCAGGATCCGGCGGCAGAGTTGCTGACGGAGGTAGATGAAAAGGAACAATCCGCCGCGGAGCGGCTGGAGGCCATCGGACGGGAGCTGACCATTGAGTCCTTTGGCTGGCCGGTGACGGTGCGGGATTTCATGATCGACATGGAGGAGAACAGCTGCGGGCTGCTTCCGGTGCTCAAGCTGGTGGAGGAGGAGAAGAAGAAAACCATCCGGTGCGAGAGCATGGGCTGGATTCAAAATGGAGACTATCAGGGGACGTTGCCCCCGGAGCAGGCCCGGGCGGCTGCCATTCTGGAGGGGAAACTGGATACCGGCGGCATTGAACTGCATCTGTCGGATGGAAGCGTGGCAGGGCTGAAGCTGACACAGGCAAACTGCACACTGGACCCGGTCTGGAGCGGGGGGAGACTGACGGGGATCAGCATTCATGTAGATGCCAAAGCGGATCTGGCGGAGCTGCAGGGGCCTGCAGATCTGTACAGTGGGGCGGTCCAGAAGGAGCTGTCACAGGGAATGGAGCGGCAATTAAAAGGAGATGTCCAGGAGCTGCTGGCTCTCTCCCAGAAGGAAGAAGCAGATTTTCTGCACATGGAGCGAAAGCTGCGGGTGAAGAGCCCGGCGAAGTCCGGAGAGATGGAAGCGCACTGGGAGGAGTGGTTCCCGGAGCTGAACATGAGCGTGGAAGTGCACAGCGTAATCGAGCGAAGCTATGACCTGAATCGGCAAGAGGCGGCGGCGTGAAGTGGATTTATCTGATGATATGGACGGCTGTGGCGGTGAGAGAGGTGCCGCAGCTGTGGCGAAGCGGGCGCAGAAAGACGCTGGCTCTGTGGCTGACAGCGGCCGGAATCGGGCTGGCGCTGGGGCTGTGGTATTTCTGGGGAAATACCGACTGGCGGCTTGCGGAGAGGGTGCTTGGGATAAACAGCCCCATTGGATAACCTTTGTCAATGGAGAGGGAACATGAACAACGATCATATCTCATTGAGGCAGTTTTTAATCCTGACCACAGTGGCGCTGCTGCCCCAGATGATCAAGCTGGTGCCGGGACAACAGGCAAACGCTGCGGGAAGAAGCGGCTGGCTGGCGGGTTTGGCGGCGCTGGTTCCCATGCTGATCGTGCTATGGCTGATCTGCAGAGTGGGACAGGCCCTTCCGGAGAAGAGCGGGCTGGGGGAACTGCTGTGCCTGTGCCTGGGGGACAAACCGGGGCGGCTGCTGTGTGGTGTATACGGCATCTGGCTGGTGGTGCTGGGCTGCTTTGAGCTGCGGTTCTGCGGGGAACGGTTCATCGCCACCCTTTACCCAAACACTGGGACGGGGCTGGTTTTTGTGGCGATTCTGAGCATGGCCTGGTGGCTGGGGCAAAAACAGCTGGTGGTGACCGCCCGGGCGGGACAGATCTTTTTCTATGCGGTGCTGGTGATGGTGGGGAGCATTCTGCTGTTCACCGCAGGAGAAATACACCTTTACAATATCTGGCCGGTGTGGACACAACAGTTGCCGGGACTGGTCAGAGCCGGCGGCGGTGTGCTGAACGCCCTGAGCCTGGGCATCGGGCTGCTGTTCCTCTTTCGTCAGGTGACGGATCGCAGGGAGGGATTCCGGCTGGCAGCCAGGTGGGCTGTGGGGGTGTGCCTGGGTCTGACCGCGCTAGGCATTGTAGTGATGGGAACCTTTGGAGCGGAGATGGTGGCCCGGATGCAGATTCCATTTTTCAGCCTTGCCAAGGAAGTGAAGCTGGAAGAGGCCGTGGAACGGGTGGAACCGGTGGTGGCTGCGGCGTGGGTGTTTGTGGATCTGATTCTGGTGAGCGTGCTGCTGAGAGCGGCGGAAGGGGCGCTGAGCAAAGCAATCGGAGAGGAAGTGCGGGGCATGAGCAGTGCGCTGGCGCTGATCCTCCTGCCCGGGGCCTACCTGATTGCCGGTTCCGTGTTTGCCCTGGAGCAGCTCTATAACAGCTGGGGGATGATGGGGAAAAATCTGCTGTTTTTTGGGATCCCTCTGCTCAGCGTGGCTGTCGGAAAGATGAGAAGAGTTTTATAACTGTTTTCCCCGCACGGCCCGGTGGGTAAAACCCATCAAAAACGTTGAAAAAAGGGG